>CAXTNU010000120.1:0-10405 GCA_964245595.1 uncultured bacterium
AGCAGCCGCAACACCTCGGGGGCGCGCACGAGCAGGTCGGGCACCAGCGCCGAGATGACCGCGAAGTCGATCGCCAGCGCCGCGCTGCGCCGGCCCGGGCCGGCGTAACGCTTGCGCTCGTCCTCGGCGGGCGGCGCGGGCGGAGCCAGGCCGTTGCGGCGCTGCGCGAAGCGGGCCGACCAGGTCTGGAACAGCGGGTCGCGCGCGAACGCCGCCAGCGCCGCGATGCGGTTGGTCGCGTAGGGCGTCGCGGTGAGCCACTCGCCCATCCGCAGGGCCGGCTCGGCGTCGAGCTCGCGCCGCTGCTCGGCGAAGGTGTGCAGGTCGATCTTGCGCCCGACGTGCTGGAACGTCGAGACCGCGATCGCCGAGAAGGCCGCGTTGAGCGAGCCGCAGCAGAGCAGGCCGGCCCGGTCGGCGGTGTACTCGATCGCCCGCAGCCAGGCTCCGAAGGCGACCGCGACGACCGCGTTCTCGCGCCCGTTGGCCGAGAGCAGCGAGGTCAGCTTGGTGTGCCCGGCCGCGATGTGCGCAAGCTCGCGCCCGACCACGAAGCGCAGCTCGTCGGGCGTGAACAGCTCGATCCAGGTCGCCGAGATGACCAGCGCGTAGGGCTCGCCGGTGCCGATCGCGACGATCGGGACGAACGGGTCGTCGCGCACGAAGACGTGCGGGGCGGCGATGCCGATCGTCCGCGCGCACTCCTCGACCACTGCGTAGACGTGCTCGAACTGGCCCTCGCGGATGCGCACCCCGCCGCCCAGGAAGCGCCCTCGGCTGAGCGCCGTGTAGAGCAGCGCGCCGATCAGGATCAGCACCAGGCTGCGCAGCGTGAGCGTGTTCTGGAAGAAGAACCCCACCACGCCCAGGCTGAGCGGCAGGAACAGCAGCGTCAGCCCGAGCCGCGCCCGCTCGCCGCGGATGCGCAGCGACTCCCGTCCGGTGAACGGCGTCGCTTCCACGCCTGGTCCTCCTACTTGAGCATGAACCCGCTCGGGTGGGCTTGGCGCTCGTAGGCGAACTTCCCGTCCTTGACCCGGTAGAAGTAGCAGTTGGGCTGGAGCACGTCGCCGCTGGGCCCGAACCCGTACGAGCCGGTGACCGTGTCGAACGCGCTTCCGGTCGCGAGCGCCCGGATCAGGGTGAGCCGGTTGGTGGCGCCGGTCCGCTGCGCGGCGGCCCGCACCAACTGCACGGCGGCGTAGCCGTAGGCGGCGACCGGCGTCAGCGGGCCGTAGCGCGACTCGTAGTCCTGCACGTCGCGGATCGCGGTCGGGGCCAGCTTGTAGTACGGAACGTTCGTCGAGATCACCAGCCCCTCGGCGTCCTTCGCGTACGTGCCCACGGTCTGGGCGTCGAAGAAGCCCTGGGTCGCCACGATCCGGCCGGCGTAGCCCTTCGCGCGCAGGGCCGGCAGCAGCGGGCCCATGTCGTTCACCACCCCGGCCAGCACGATGCAGTCGGGGCTCTTGGCCAGGATGTCGGCGGCGGTCTTCGCGTAGTCGGGCTTCTCGAGCGGGAACTGCGTCGCCGGCGCGTCGACCCGGCGCGCCGCCGCGCCGCGCACGAACCCGGTCGCGACCTCGGGCCCGTAGTCGCCGTCCTGGCTGACCACCTGCGGCGCTTTCGCGCCCGTGCTCAGCACGTACGCCGCGACCAGCGCGCCCTCGTCGGTGTCCCGCGCCGGGAGGCGAAAGACGTTGCGATAGCCTTGCGCGGTGAGCCGGTCGTCGGTGACGGTGGGTGCGATCAGCGGGATGCGCGCCTGGCCGTAGATGTCGAGCGCGGCCAGCGTCGGGGTGGCGGCCAGGTGGCCGATCACCGCGACCGTGTCGGGGTTGTCGGAAGCGAAGCTGGCCTGCACGCGCGCGTCGGCGGCGGTGTTGCGGTCGTCGAACGCGTCGAACACGAAGGCGCGCTCGGTCTGGAGGCGCAGCCGGTTCTGCTCCTCGACCGCGGCCCGCACGCCGTCGACGAGCTGCCGGCCGACGCGCGCGTCGGAGCCGGTCTGCGGCGCGACCACCGCCAGCCGCAGCGTCGCGGTGTAGACGGGCAGCGCGGGGAGGGCCGCGCCGACCAGCGGCGCGCTGCCCAGCCCGGCGAGAAAGTGCGAACGGATCATCGGACCGCGTACGACGCGAGCGTCGTCCCCAGGAAGGCGACCGAGAACGCCATGTTGGTGACGAACACCCGGTCGTTGAGCGCGAAGACGTCCTTGGCCAGCGCGATCAGGCGCTCTTCGTAGACGGTGACGGCGAGCGCGAGCGCGACGCCGACGTAGTACAGCCAGCCCGCGCGCGCGAGCAGACCGGCCGCCAGCAGCGCGAGCGTCATCGCCGCGTGCAGGCCGATCGGCCAACTGCGCGCGCTGCGCTCGCCGAACGACTGCGGGAACGAGCGCACCCCCAGCTCGACGTCCCATTCGAGGTCCATCAGCGCGTAGAGGATGTCGAAGCCCGCCACCCAGACGGTGACCGCGACGAACAGCAGCAGCGCGGGCAGGTCGATCCGCCCCGTGATCGCGACGTAGGCGCCCAGCGGCGCGCACGCGTCGACCGCGCCGAGCACGAAGTGGACCGCCCAGGTGAAGCGCTTGCAGAGCGGGTAGGCGACCACGCCCAGCGCCGCGAGCGGGAGCAGCTTGAGGCAGAGCGGGTTGAGGATCGCCGCGCTGACCAGCGTCAGCCCCAGTCCCGCGACCATCGCCCACACCATCACCGAAGCGGGCAGCTTGCCGCTCGGTATCGCGCGCTTGGCCGTGCGCGGGATCTTGGCGTCGATGTCGCGGTCGAAGTAGCGGTTGGCCGCCATCGCCGCGGTCCGCGCGCCGACCACCGCCAGCGTGATCCACAGCAGCTGCCACCACGACGGCAGCCCGCGCGCGCCCATCACCGCTCCGACGTAGGCGAACGGCAGCGCGAACAGCGAGTGCTCGACCCGAATGTCGCGCAGGAACAGCTTGAGGGCGGTCATCACGTCTTCACCTTACGCCCGCGTGGATCTTTCGTCGTATAATATTCATCGAGCCAATTCTTCGAACTGTAGATGATGCCGTTGAGCATACGGTGTTTGAGGCGATTGCGTGTTGCGGCCGCTTTGAGCGCGCCGAAAGGCCGATCGGCGCTTGCCAGCGCGGTCAGCGGAACGAGCTTCGCGAGACCCGCAACCGATGGGTAGATGAACCGGTCGAGATTCGTTTTCGCTGCTCGTACCAGCATGAGTGCGAGCGGGCGCGAATCGCCATGGTCGGCGCGTGCCAGGGCGATCAGGTAGCGCGAGCGTTCTCGCTTCAAGATGATTGCCGGCGGGTAGCCAAGCCGAACCAAGAGCAGATTCGCTAAGAGACGGCCGGTGCGGCCGTTCCCGTCCAGGAAGGGATGAATTCGCTCGAACTCGGCGTGAGCGCCCACCACCCAGATCAAGGGATGTTCGTTCGCCGGTCCCGCACCCAGCCGATCGCCGAAGTCCGTCATCGTCGAGCCAACGGTCCAGGCCGGTGGAGGCTTCATGCCGCTTGCGAAGCGTTGCACCTCTTGGGCTCGAAACGCACCTGCGTCGCGTCCAGCCTCTAAGACCGACCACTCATCACCCACGACCAGCGCATGGACGTGTCGAATCTCGGCGAGCGTTACGAGCTTGGCCTTATCGTCATGCGTATCGATTGCATGCTCGTAGACCCAGCGAGAAGCTTTGCTGAAGCCTTCAACTTCCAGGTATTCGCGTAGAGGCTTCGACCCGACGGCACGACCGTGCGCGAGCAACTCGCGTACCTGGTTCAACACGAGCGTATTGCCTTCCAGCGCGGTCGAGTGATGAGCTTCCTCGAGCCATATCGCGTTCCAAATGTCCGCGGCCTCGTCGGCGCGCGGCAGACCACCGAGGCGTGCCCGCATCTCGGCCAATTCGGAATCGAGGCGCGCAAGGCGGTCTTCCAGTGAAATACCGGGCAATGTCTCAGTGCGGTCTTTTCCCGCACCTGAGACAATCGCCTTTTTGTCTCAATTGGAAGGATGAATTAAACAAAGACAATAATCGAGCCGGTCACTTCACCCGCTCCGTGCGCGGCGGGACGTCGTCCGGGCTCGCGGGCGGCTCGGCCAGCAGGCGGGCCAGGCGCTGCGCGCTCTGGCCGGACCAGGCGTCGGCGGTGCCGCGTTTGGCCAGGTCGCCGATGCCGTACTCGGCCCAGCGCGCGCTGACCGTCGCGCGGGTCGCGGCGTCGGAGCGGATCTCGGGCGGCCAGTCGCGCGCGTAGCCTTCGTCGGGACGCTTGCGGGTCGCGTCGATGCCGAGCTTGTGGCCTTGCGCCAGCTCGTACGAGCCGGCGTGGTCGAGGTCGTCGACGGGGCCCGGCATGATGACCAGGTCGCGCGAGGCGTCGATGTTGTTGAGCGCGTTCCAGACGACGCTGCGCACGTCCGACACGTCGACGTCGTGATCCACCACGAGCAGGCAACGCGTGAGCATCATCATGTGTCCCAGCCCCCACAGCGCGTTCATCACCTTCTTCGCCTGGCCCGGGTACGATTTCTTGACCGCGACGATGGCCAGGTTGTGAAAGCCGCCCTCGACCGGCAAGTTGTAGTCGACGATCTCCGGCACGACCATCTGCAGCAGCGGCAGGAAGATGCGCTCCGTCGCCTTTCCCAGCCAGGCGTCTTCCATGGGCGGCTTGCCGACCACGGTCGCGCCCCAGATCGCGTCGCGCCGGTGGGTGATCGCGCTGACGTGCAGGGTCGGGTAGAGGTCGGCCGCGCTGTAGACGCCGGTGTGGTCGCCGAACGGGCCCTCGACCCGCAGGTCGTCGTTGTCGACCCAGCCCTCGATCACGAAGTCCGCGTCGGCCGGCACGTCGAGCGGCACGGTGAGCGCCTTGGCGATCCGGACCGGCTTGCCGCGCAGGAAGCCCGCGAAGGCCAGCTCGTCGACCACCGGCGGGAGCGGCGCGGTCGCCGCGTAGGTCAGCGCCGGGTCGCCTCCGACCGCGATCGCCACCGGAATCCGGCGGCCCCACTTGGCGGCGTGCGCGCGGCCCTGCTTGTGGCGCTGCCAGTGCATGCCGGTGGTGATCGCATCGTAGATCTGAACCCGGTACATGCCGACGTTGGGGCGCCCCGTCTCGGGGTCTTGGGTGAAGACCAGCGGCAGGGTGATGAACGGCCCGCCGTCGAGCGGCCAGGTGGTCAGCACCGGCAGCTTGGTGAGGTCGGGCGGGTCCATCACGACCTCTTGCGCGGGCGCGTGCTCGCGCTCGACCCGGCGCGGGATCGCCGAAGCACCCGCGGCGGCCAGGCCGGCCAGTTTGCCCAGCTTGCCGCCCAGCGAGGGCGGCACGGCAAGGTCGATCGTGCGGCGCAGCTTCGCCTCGACCTCGCGCAGCGAGCTCGCCCCGAAGGCCAGCGCCGCACGCCGCTCGGTCCCGAACTGGTTGGTCAGGACCGGGAAGCGCGAGCCGCGGACGCTGCGGAACAGCAGCGCCGGGCCGCCGGCCTTGACGACCCGGTCGGTGATCTCGCTGATCTCCAGCTTGGGATCGACTTCGGCGTCGATGGTCGCCAGCTCGCCCGCCCCGTGCAGCCTGCGCACGAAGGCGGACAGCGATTCATAGGCCATCTCGACCAGGTTAGACGGCGTGGACGAGGCCTCTTGCGAGCCGCACGCCTGTCAGGCGTTCGCGACGGCGATCTGCGCGTTCACCTGGACCGGCGGTCCACGGGGCGTTGCAAGCGGCCCCGCTTGCTCATTGAACGATGATTGTAGTGAAAATACCTGGCCCAGATTAGCCAAGGTTCGAAGTTACGTCACGAGTCGCAGCACATGGAGCTACGCCTTAAATTACATTGCCTGTATGCCGCGGCCAGTGAACATCGCCTATTCCCAGGTGAGCGAAACCGGCGAATCACCACCAATCAATGCTGCGACGATTGACTTTGCGTCGACAAGCCTTGGCATTGCGTTTCCCGAATCAGATGGCACTAAGGAATTGAAGCGTTCCTCGTAGCGCAGTAGCCCACTCACATCAGCACTGTCGATCAAAGTAAAACAGGCCAGCCCTAATATTAATTGCTCTATTGCTAGCAACACTAGCCGAGCGTCTTCCCGCCTTTTGTTGTAAGCATTAATAACTACGCCATCAGCAAAGAATTCGATCAAAGGTTTATCGCTGTTCGGGCTTATCGGCCAAACGATGCTCATAGCATCCGATAATAGTTTCTCAAAATAAATCCGGAATTGCTGTTCGATGAACTTAAAATAGGGTGCGGCTGTGCTCCACTCGTCATATCCTCGAATAAGGGCGTCTCGGCTATACGACGCAGGATTACTTATGCTTGCGGCAGAAATCGCCTTTAGTACTGCAGCCGGCGACGTAATCTGCGCACTTTCAGCGAGTCCGGATAAGATAAGTGTTGACTGCGCCTGTCGCTCAGTTGGCCAATACATTTCTCGCAAAGCCGACACTACGCGTATGAGCCGCCATGCTGGCAGTGCATCTTCAAGGCGGACATGGCCAGATTGTACCGCTGCCGCAGATGCAAGGTCAACAGGACCGCAGAGCGCTACCACTATCGCAGTTCTTGCAGCAGCAACGTTGCCTAGCTGTGACATTAGCCATCCAAAAACTGGCGCATAATCTCCCTGAATGAAGCGAGATTGCCACGACTCGAGCTGACCTGCTGTCGCGCCCGTAGCAATTAGCACTTCTAATTCCCGTAGACGAGCGTCTGCTTCGATTATTTGTGTCGTAGTGAATCGAGGTTGAGGTAGGTAGCTCTCATTATGGAGGTTTGCGGCGGACCACTTCAAGGTCACATGGTCGAGTTCATATCTGTCGCGCAGAATTTGAGTTGCCTTGTTTGCTAGTGAACAAAACTCGACCGCCGATAGATCTTCATCACCATTATAGGCCGCTACAAATCGCATTAAGATGTCTATCTCCAAGAACTTAGAAGACAGATATCTTGCTAACAACTTATGTGCGCTATCCACGCTGCTTTCCATACCTGGCGGAAACGCTTCTTTTGAGAACCACACGTTGCCTTGCAGTAGCCTTTCTCCCTCACGGTGGAACCAAGGCCTTAGAGGCGCAAATTCCCTGTCATTAAGCGATGAGTGCCGCAGGATTCTAAAGGCATATACAACAGTGCTTTCGAGCGAATTGAGGCACCTCCACATCAGCAGTCCCGTCGTAGTTGATAGAAGCGTTATATGATGCTGCCGCTCATGTTGTAGCGTCAGGATTGGTAGTACATCATCCAACTCGTCAAATCCAGAGCTTTTGATTGAGAGCGGTATTTCCGCAATCGAGACTTGCAGATCGGTACTCGGAGCATCGGTGAAATGACGCATGCATGAGTGAAGCTGATCTTGCGAGAAATTGAGATCGAGGACCACGGCATGCATTAAGTACCGACCGAGTTCGGTTGATTTGTGTTCGGACAAGCTGCGTGACATACTTAAAACGGGCGCTCCAGGGGCTGGTGCGCGTTCCCAAGGTCTATCGCACCCGAGGGTAAGTGCTGATATAGTTGTATGAACTTCCCATGGCTGGTCGTCTCTATAACAATGTCATTTCCATTCTTCGCCCTTCGCGAATGAATTAGCACTCGACCAAGGCTGGAATCGTACGTCCTGCGCCGAACATCGGTGTCAACATCGATGCAGATAGAATTAAATATGGGAGTCGATGGTAGAGATAATATAGATTGCAATAATTGCACCTCTCCAGGGGCTACGTGTTCTGCGCTTGTCGACCACGCCTGTACCGGCTTCTCGCCGATGCCGAGCTTGAGGATGTACCAGGCGCCTCCTGAAGTGGTACAGGCAAAGTCGCCGATACGCGACGATACAACGTAATGCGGTTCTCCATCGCGCAAAGACTTAGATACGACGCCCAGCTCTGCAATTCCGGTTATATCGGAAACGATTGCACGAATCTCAGATGCAGGATATTCGCGCATTTATTGGGCCTTGCGTCTGCTGGTAGCGATGAGCTTTTCCGCCTCAGCCAGAATCGTATCGGTGCTTGTCCCAGGCGGCAACTGTATCTCGACATCACCGACCTTTATAATTACTTTAGACGACGATCGATCTAAATTTTTGGCAATTATATTTAAGACACCTTTCAACGCTATGGCCCATGCAGATGAACTCGCTATGTCGAGAACGATCTGCATCAAGTTCGGATCGAGAGAAGCAAATGTACCGGGTGGTGCGGTTCTAGGGTGCAGTGAAATCACGGAGCCCGTCCGTTCTTTCTGTGAGAGAACTTCGGCCTCTACGTTCCTATAAGCGTCCGGCTGGATTGGGCTCTGTGATTGGATTTCGACAGTCAGCTTCACGTACTGGGTCCTCCATCACCGGGTTTACAGCCCGGCCGAGTCGAGTAGAGTTGGAGTATTCGTCTGCTGGGCAGCGGAGCTTCGCAAACTGACGCATCGGGCACCGCTGCCGCCCACTACAGTGTTGTATGAACTGTATTAGGGTCCCAGCCGGCAGCTATTCATAGGCCATCTTGATTAGGTTAGACGGCGCGGACGAGGCCTCTTGCGCGCGGGGGACCGCGCCGTCAGACGTTCGCGACCGCGATTTGCGCGTTGACCAGGACCGGCGGCCCGGAACTCGGGTCGACGATCGGCTTGGGCGGGGCTTCGGGCACGGTGTAGTACGCGATTGCGCCGGGCTGGAACACCAGGCACATGCTCGAGCCGCCGTAGCTGAACCAGCCCAGCTCGTCGCCTTTCGCGATCACGTCGCCGGGGCGCACCGAGATCGTGACCGACGAGATCTCGGTGATGCCGATCGGGATCACGCACACCATCCCGATGACCGGGTCGTCGCTCTCGATGAACACCAGCCCGCGCGTGTTCACGGCCGCGTAATAGCCCTCCGACAGCACGCCGTTGGGATCCCACCCGGCCGACTCCGCGTCGCTGAACATCAGCCCGTCGACGACGCTGGCGGCGCGCACCGTGCTGGCGATCGGGGCGCGCCAGCGGTGGTAGTTGCCGCCGCTCAAGAACGTCTGGAACACGTCGCCGCCGACGAAGCGGTCGACGTACGCGCTGCGGTCGAGCATGTCGGCGAGCGAGAACGGTTCTCCCTTGAGCCAGAACATGTCCGTGCGCTGCACGTCGCGGGCGACCGAGACGAGGTTGCCGTCGTTCGCCGAGACGACGACCTTCGGATCGTCCGGGCCCGCGATGGGGCGGTATTCCAGCTCGATCTCGCGGTGGAAGAAGGCGTTGTACGAGTCCCAGTCGCCGTGCGGAGCGCTCGGGTCGAAGACGAACTGGTCGAGCTGGAACTCCGCGACCGCGGGCGGCGAGATCCAGCCCGTGTAGCCATCGTTGAGCACGCTCGCGCTCTCGGCGCCGTCGAGATAGGCGCACCATTCCCGCAGGATGACTTGGAGCGCCGCGTTGTAGCTGCGGGTGCGGAACAGCGACTCGCCGGCCACCGTCATCATCATGTAGGCGAACAGCGACGACATCGGAAACGCGTGCCGCTTGGCCGGGTCGGGGTCGTAGAGCGGGGCGAAGGTCACGATCGTGTTGAGCGCCCCGAGCAGCTCGTCGACGGTCGTGACGGTCGAGGGCGGCGCGCCGGGAAGCGCCTGGACCTGCGCGAGCATCTGCTCCACGAACATGCGGATGATGGGGTCCGCGTCGATGAGCTGCGCCAGCGCCTCGACGCCCGGGCTCCACGGTGTGCCCGCCGCCGCCGCCGCGGCGACGGTCTGCTTGATCTCGGCGTGAAAGTCGTTGAGCGCCGCTCGGCTGTCGGGCACGTGCAGCGCGACCCCGCCGCCGGTGAGAGGACCGTCGCCGGCTCCTCGTGCGCTCGTCGAAAGTTGGCTCATGGCACACTTTGGTTACGGTGGATGACGAGTGAATCGAGTTCCCGCCCCGAACCTTGGACGGCCTATGGCTCAGTTCATCGCGCTCATCGCCCGTAATTACGACCGCTTCACCGAAGACGATTTCGCGCCGCTGCTCGAACCCGAGGCCGAGCGGGCTCGCGAGCTGTACGCGGCCGGGACGTTCCGCCAGATGTGGGGCCGGCTCGACCTCAAGGGCGCGGTCGTGCTGATCGAGGCCGACTCGCCGGAGGCCGCCCAGGCCGCGCTGGCCTCGCTCCCGCTCGTGCAGCGCGCCATGCTCGACGTCACGCTGGTGCCGCTGAACGGCTACCGGGGCTTCGGCCCACGCGGCTAGGCCGCGCGGCTGAGGCCGCAGCCTGGGCCTCCCGGCTAGGGACGGCTCAGGAAGAGGACGCCTCAGAAGACGTAGAGCGCGCCGTCTATCCGGGCCAGCGGCCAGCGGCCGGCGGCGAACAGGGCCTCGGTCTCGGCGAAGCGGTGCCGGCTGCCGGCGACGGCGGCCGCCAGCGCGCCGCGGTAGACGGC
>CAXTNU010000121.1:0-10381 GCA_964245595.1 uncultured bacterium
TCTGCGCGCCGGCCCAGACCGGCAGGCCGAACAGCGCGAGCGCGCAGGCGGCGGCGAACGGCACGCGACTCATCGCGCCACCGTTTCGCGCCGCGAGCACCGCCCGCCCTGGCGAGGCCGCCTAGGCGGCGCGCACTTCTCAGACCGCCGCGGTCACCGGGGGCACCAGGCCCAGGTTGTTGTGCTCGTGCAGCGTGCGCGGCCACACGCGCTGGCGCGCCCGCGAGGCCAGCAGGCGCGCCCAGACCGTCCAGCCCGCCCACGGGATGCGCTTGTCCCACTGGATGCCCCAGCCGGCGATCAGCTCCGCCCCGGCCTCGGCGTGCCGCTCGGCGGTCTCGAAGTCGTCCTGAAGCAGCGCGATCTGGGCCAGCAGCAACCGCGGCTCGGCCACGAACGGGTTGAGCGCGGCCGCGCGCTCGAGGATGCGGCGCGCGTGGACCGGCGAGACGTGCGGCGTGCTCTGCGTCGCGACTTGCCAGTACAGCGCGACCGCCGCGGCCTCGTCGTCCTGCGAGAGCAGGCCGGTGCAGTTCGCGAACACGGGCGGCGTCGGCAGGTCGAGCTCGGGCAGAAACCGGGCCAGCCGCGAGACCAGGCTCAGCGCGCTCGAGCCGGGCCGGAACTGCCCCGGCCAGAGCGTGGCGTTCCACATCGGCTTGGCGTCGACCGGGCCGAACTCGGGATAGCCCGACATCGTGTCCTCTTGCCAGGAATACCACTGCTCGAGCAGGTCGGCCATCGTGACGACCAGGTAGATGCCGGTCTCCCGGCGGTCGAGCGCGTGCACCGTGCCGTCCGGGCCGGTGAGCCGCAGCCCGTCGGCCGGGATGCGCTCGCGCGCGAGGACGTCGCGCATGAACGCGGTGCGCGGGATCGTGCAGAAGCGGTAGATCAGCGCCTCGGTCTGCGCGCCGAGCAGGTCGCGCAGGACGTAGCGCTCGTGGGCCGGGTCGAACAGCGCCAGGTCGACGTACTCGTTGGAGTAGACGCTGTGGAACAGGCCGCAGTACGCCGTCGCGCTGGGCTGGCCCCAGAGCTCGAGCATGCGGAACGTACCGACCAGGTGGTCCTTGAACGTGCCGTGCTTGTGCCAGCTCTGCCCCGCCCGGCGCTCGTTCAGCAGCCGCATCACCTCGGGCAGGTGCGGGTCGATCGCGGGGTAGTCGTCGGCCAGAAAGGCGTCTACGAGCCGCTGGTCGGCCATCGGGGATCCTCCAATTTGCGCCGCGTCATACCGGCTCGCTCAGTCGCGGATCAAGGCGGTCAGCACCGTTCGCTCCCCGCTGAACGACGTCCGGCCGTGGCCGGCCAGCGTGTTGTCCAGCAGCAGCAGATCGCCGCGCTCCCAGCGCAGCGGAATCTCGGCGCGCTTGAGCACGTCGTACACGTGCATCACCTCGCCGGGGTCGATCTCTCGCTCGTCGCGGTGGAACACGCGGTCGATCATCTCGGGATGGTCGTCCAGGGCGGATTTGAGGCGCTGGTACTGTTCTTCGCGGCCGTCGTCGCGAGTCCACCGCAGCGTGGTCGCCGGAGCGAAGATGTGAGCCTGGTTGAACCACACGTCGTCGCCGGTCTGCTCGTACGCGCGCAAGGCCGGGCGCAGCTCTTGCCAGAGCTGGACCGCGCCGTCGGGCAGCCAGTCCGCCCGCCAGCCGCGGCCGCGCGCGATCGTTTCCACCTCGGCCCGGTCGGCCGTCCCGAACACTTCCGACCAGGGCTTGGAGACGCCCGGTTTCTCGTCCACCCCGTCGTCGCTGGGCAGGGTGCGGCGGAGCTGCACGCCGCCCGCTCGCCAGCGCTCGCGCACGGCGGGGTCGATGCGCGCCGTGATCGCGCGCATGTCGCCCAGCGTCGTCGCGCCGCCCCCGCCGGGCGGCAGCTCGCAGAAGAACGCGATCCGGTCGGGGTAGGTGTCGGTGTACGACATCTCCTGGTGCAGCGGGATCGAGTAGGTCGGCGGCACCTCGGTCGCGGTCATGATGTTGCCGCGCACCTGGCGGCGCGGCGAGGTGCCGCCGACGTAGTCCATCAGCCGCGGGCAGACCACCGTCAGCGCGCGCTCGAACGCGGCGGCCGAGTCGAGCGCGCGGAAGCCGCGCAGCAGCAGCGCGCCGCTGCTCGTCATCACCCGCTCGATCTCGGGCTTGCGCTCCTCGAGCCAGGCGCACACGTCGTCCAGCGGCGCGCCGGCACCCGCGCTTACCTGCCAGGCGGTGGGCAGCGTGTCGCCGGTCACGTCGACCTGCTCGACCCGGATCGAAGTCCCTCGTACGATCATTGCCGGTCCTCTCTACGATCGCCGAACCGTGTTCGGCAGATACCCGAATCCGCCGCTAGGCCGCGGTCTTCGAGAGTGGAGCATGTACAGCAGCGCGCACTCTCACGGTCAGCGCCCGATCAGAAGCAGCAACACCGAGATCGTGAACACCGAGACCACCGTGGTCAGGACCGCCATCGCCGACGTCTGCGCGACGTAGGTGTCGTAGCGCTTGGCGATCACGAAGCAGGTCGAGGCGGGCGGCAGCGCGGCCATCAGGATCGTGGCCCGGCCCCAGACCGGGTCGAGCGGAAAGAACTTCACGATCAGGACCCAGGTGACGAGCGGGTGCACCACCAGCTTGAGCACGCTCAAGACCCCGATCTCGCCCAGGTTCGCATTCAGCTTCTGGCCGTAGATGAACAGCCCGATCGAGACCAGCGAGCAGGGGATCGCGGCCCCGCCCGCCAGGTCGCAGAAGCGCTGCAGCGGCGTGGGCAAGCCGTGCAGGGTGAAGGCCACGAGCGCGCCCGCGACGACCGCCAGCATCAGCGGGTTCTTGGCCAGCGAGAGCGCGATGTCGCGCGCGACGTGGCTGCTGCCCGACTTCGCGCTGCGCCCGATCTCGATCAGCAGCACGGTCAGGCTGACGATCACGATTGCCAGGATGGTGGTCGAGAGGATCGCCGGCAGCGCCGCTTCCTTGCCGAACGCCGCGGCCGCCAGCGGAATGCCCATGAACGCGGTGCTGGCGCAGGTCGTGTTCATGCAGCGCATCGCCAGATCGGCCAGCTTGTCGCGGTAGAGCAGGGCGCTGACCAGCGCGGTGAGCGCGAAGGCGATCAGCAGCCCCCCGGTCCAGGCGAACACGAACGGCCAGTACAGGATCTTCTCGGGCGGCGTCTTCGAGACGAACCCCAGCAGCAGCGCCGGAAACGAGAAGTAGTAGACGAAGCGGTTGAAATAGTCGGCGGCCTCGCGCGGCAGAATCTTGAGCCGGGCGAGCAGATAGCCGGCGAGGATCGTGCCGAACACCGGCAGGGTCGTGTCGAGCAGGACGTTCATGCGAGCACCGCTGCGGCGCGTTCACGGCTCATCGCTCGGCTTTGAACTTCATGATCGTCGCCAGCGCCGTCGCGACCATGCGTTCCGAGCCGTTCTCGCCGACCGCGAACACGTCGGCGCGGCAGATCACCTGCCGGCCCGAGGCCTTGATGACGTAGCCGCGCCCGACCAGGCCGCTGCCGGTCGCCGGCGCGATCAGGTTGAGCTTGTACTCGGCGGTCACCACGTCGCCCGCGACCGAGGCCGCCGCCCACGCGCACGCGCTGTCCGCCATGAAGCCGACGATCGCGCCGTGCGCGAAACCGTGGTGCTGGGTGATCCGCGGGCTGAGCGGGACGCTCAGCTCCACCTCGCCGCCGCCGTAGCGCGTCAGCGCCGCGCCGACCAGCTGCGCGAACGGCGTCTTCGCGATCACCGCCTCGAGCACGTCGCGCGGCATGCCCTCGACCACCTCATCCGTTGCCATGCCGAGGGCCCTTTCGGCGCGCCGTGCGGTCAGTCATCGGCCGCGGCCGGTCACTCATCGGCGCCCGCCGACACCAGCGCGGCAGGGGACGACAGCGCCGCGAGCTCGCCCGCCAGGAACCGGCGCCGCGTCTCGGCGCGCCGGATCTTCCCGCTCGACGTCTTGGGGATGGTGGCCGGAACGACCAGCACGACCTCGTTCACGGTCAGCTCGAACTCGGCGAACACGGCGCGCCGGATCGCGGCCGCCGCCTCGGCCTGGTCGATCTCGCGCCGCGCGACCCGCTCGACCTCCTGCACCAGGACCAGCTCCTCGCCCCGCCCGCCGGCCAGCGTGAAGGCCGCCGACGAACCGCGCCGCAGACCCGGATAGGCCGCTTCGGCGATGAGCTCGAGGTCCTGCGGGTAGTAGTTGTGACCGCGGATGACGATCAGGTCCTTGTGCCGGCCGGTGACGTAGAGCTGGCCCGCGTCCACGAAGCCCAGGTCGCCGGTGCGCAGGTAGCGCCGCCCCGGCGCCTCGGCCAGGGTCGCGTGGAAGGTCGCTTGCGAGGCGACCGGGTTATCCCAGTAGCCGCCCGCGACGTTGGGGCCGCCGAGCCAGATCTCGCCCACCCGGCCGGGCGCGCACGCGGTCAGCGCCTGGGGGTCGACGATGCGGATGTCTTCCCATTCCAGCGCCGCGCCGCAGGCGACGGCTTCAAAGGCGTCGCGCGGATCGGCGGGCGGTTCGATCCGGTCGCGCGAGAGCGCCGTCTTGCCGATCGGTTTGACGACCGGCGGCGTGAGCAGCGGCCCGCCCGAGATCAGCAGCGTCGCGTCGGCCATGCCGTAGCACGGGAAGAGGGCCTCGCGCCGGAAGCCGACGGGTTCGAACGCGCGCGCGAAGGCGTCCAGCGTGCCGGCCCGCACCGGCTCGGCGCTGTTGAACGCGATCTGCCAGCCCGACAGGTCGAGCGGCGCCTCGCGCAGGACGCGCGCCGCGCGCTCCGCGCACAGGTCGTAGGCGAAGTTCGGCCCGCCGCTCACCCGCGCGCGGTAGCGCGAGATCGCCTGCAGCCACAGCCACGGGCGCTGGGCGAACGCGGCCGGCCCCATCAGCACGCACAGGGCGCCGGCATAGAACGGCTCGAGCAGGTTTGCGATCAGCCCCATGTCGTGGAACAGCGGCGCCCAGCCGACGTACGTCGAGGCCGCGTCGTTGCGGAACGCGATCCGCATCATCTCGAGGTTGGCGACGACGTTGGCGTGGCTGACGATCACGCCCTTGGGCAACGACGTCGACCCCGAGGTGTACTGCAGGAACGCGGTTCGCTCGGGTGGCGGCTCCGTCGGCACGAATCCGGTGCAGCTCACGTCGCCGCTGTCGCTACGGTCGCTGTCGCTATCGTCGTCGCTGTCGGCAGCGCCGTATCCGAGCTCGTCGACCGCGATCACGTCCAGCGCGGCCGCGCCGGTCCGTTCGGTGAACTGCGCGCGGGTGAAGTCGGCGTAGCTCCCGATCGTCAGCGCCAGGCGCGGCCGGCAGTCGCGTGCGATCGAGAGCACCGACTCGCGCAGGCGCTTGATCCGGGGCGGCACGGTCGGCACCGCGATCACGCCGGCGTAGAGACAGGCGAAGAACGCGACCACGAACGACAGGCAGGTCGGAAAGATCAGCAGCGCGCGGTCGCCCGGCCGGGCCGTCGCCAGCAGCTTGGCCGCGAGAACGCGCGCGTGCCGGTCCAGCTCGCCGTAGGTGAGGACTTCCTGTTCTTCGTTGTCCTCACCGAGGTATACGAAGGCCCGCTCGCCGGCGCGCTCGCGCGCGTAGCCGCCCAGGAGCGCGACCAGCGACGGTACGTCGGACAGCGCGCGCGGCGTCATCGCGCTACGCGGGCACCGCTCGCGGCGCGAGCTCGCTCTGCCGCACGAGCTCGCTCAAGCGAGCGACGATCGCGGCTTGCAGCAGCGCGATCGCCTCGGGCGGGAGAAAGTGCCGGCCCGGCAGGACGGTCGCCTCGAACGGGCCGCCCGCCTGCGCGGCCCAGCCCTCGAAGTCGGACTGCGAGACGATCGGGTCGGCCGCGCCCTTGAAGGCGAACAGCGGGCACGCCAGCGGCGCGCCCGGCGGGTAGTCGTAGCGGTCGGAGACTTCGAGATCGGCCCGCATCACGGGAATGAAGTAGCGCATCCACTCGGGCTTGCGGATCAGCTCGGGCGACATCCCGCCCAGCTCGACCAGGCGTGGAATCAAGCGATCCTCGGGCAGATCGCACAGGGCCGGCATCGAGAGCGGCACCTGCGGGGCGCGCCGGCCCGAGACGAACAGCGCCAGCGGCGCCGGGCCGCCCGCGGCGCGCAGCGCGCGGGTCAGCTCGAACGCGATCAGCGCGCCCAGGCTGTGCCCGTACAGCGCGAACGGACCCGCGAACACCGGCGCGAGCCGCTCCAGCAGCCCCGGGATCAGCGTGGCGACCTGGGTGTGCGTCCGCTCCGGCCCGGCCGGATCGCGCCCGGGCAGCTGCACCTTGTGGACCTCGATCCACTCCGGCAGCGCGCGGCTCCAGCTGTTGAAGCTCGCCGCGCTGCCGCCGGCGTGGTGGAAGCACGCCAGCCGGACGATCGGCGCCATCAGTTCGCGACGAAGCGCAGCGGCAGCGTGTCGAGCCCGCGCAGGATCAGGCTGTGGCTCTGCCAGACTTCGCGCTCGTCGGCCCGTTCGACCGACGCGAAGCGCCGCACGAACGCGCCGAGCACGGCCTCGACCTGCATCTGCGCCAGCACGCCGCCCAGGCAGTTGTGCATGCCGTAGCCGAAGCCGACGTGCGGCCGGCCCGCGCGCGCGATGTCGTAGCGCGCGGGGTCGGGGTACTGCGCCGGGTCGCGGTTGGCGGCGGCCAGGCACAGCAGCACTTGCTCGCCCGCGCGGATCGTGTTCTCGCCCAGCGGGTAGTCGCTCAGCGCGACCCGCTTGGTGAGCTGGAGCGGCGTCTCGACCCGGATCGTCTCGCCGACCGCGGCCGGGATCAGCCCGCGGTCGCGCCGGATCGCCGCGAGCTGGTCGGGATGGGCCAGCAGCGTGTTGACCAGGTTGCCGACCAGGCACTGCGTGGTCTCGGTGCCGGCCACGAACGACATGATCGCGGCGAACGCGACCTCTTCCTCGCCCAGCCGGTCGCCGTCGTCGTTGCGCGCGTTCGCCAGCCGCGCGATCAGGTTGTCCTCGCCCGCGGCGGCGGCGCCGTTCGCGATCCGCGCCTCGAAGTACGCCACCAGCTCCGACATCGCGGCCAGCACCGCGCGGAACTCGCTGCGCGTCATCAGGCCGGGATCGAGCAGGAAGCGGATCGAGTGGACGTGCGCGCGGATGAACTCGCGGTCTTCGGCCGGCACGCCCATCCAGTTGCACAGCACGCGGACCGGCAGCGGCTCGGCCAGGTCGCGGATGACGTCCATCTCGCCGGCGGCCGCGACGGCGTCGAACATCACCTCGACCTCGCGCGCGATCGCCTCGCGCAAGCCCTGGATCGCGCTCGCGGAGTAGGCCTGGTTGACCAGCCGGCGCAGGCGCAGGTGGGCCGGGTTGTCGGTGAAGACGATCGAGTTGTCGATGAACCGCTCGACCTGCTCGATGCCCTCGATCTTGAGCTTGCGCGCGTGCGCGGTGATCGTCTGCGGGATCAGCGCGACGCTGAAGGCGCGGCTCTTGAGCACCTCGGCCACGTCCTCGTAGCGGGTCAGCACGACGGTGCCGAGGGTGCGGAAGAACGGCGCCTCGCTGCGCAGCCGGTCGTAGACCAGGTGCGGGTTGGCCCGAAAGGCCGGGTCGTACGGGTTGAACTTGAGCCGCGGGGCCGCCGCGGGCTCGGGCTGCGCGGGCGCTTGCACGGCCGTTACGGAGCGGACATCGCGGACCAGCCCGCGACGATCGGGCGGAGCGACAGCCGCAGCAAGCCGATCTTGCCCATGTAGAAACCGATCGAGGACTGCTTGAGGTAGCGCTCGTAGCGCTTGGTGACCTCTTCGCCGACCAGTCCGATCGCCTCGGCGCGGTGCGCGCGCAGGCCGGCGGCCCAGGCTTGGAACGTGCGCGCGTAGTGCAGCCGGTCGTCGCGCACCAGCGAGATCTCGAAGATGCCGTCGGCGGCAGCCGCGAGCTCGGCCAGGCGCGGCAGGTCCGACGCCGGGAAGATCTCGTTGTTGATGAAGGCGCTGGCCTCTTCGCGGTTCATGCTGCCGTACGAGATGGTCTGCAACGACATGCGGCCCTCGGGGGTGAGCCAGCCGCGGCACTTCTCGAAGAACTCGCGGTAGGTCGCGATCTTCTCGGCGACCGAGTCCTCGGGCTTGGTGAAGTGCTCGAGCGCGCCGACCGAGACGATCGAGTCGTACGGCCGCAGCGGCTCGTGGCGGGTCCAGCTCTCCAGCCGAATGTCGACCTTGGGGAGGCTCATGCCGCGCACGTAGGCGGCCTGGTCCTCGCTGAGGGTGAGGCCGACGACGTGCTCGGGCTGGGCGCGCTCGGTCAGGCGGCGGATCAGCCCGCCCCAGCCGCAGCCGATGTCCAGCACCGCGCTCGCGCGCTCGGCGCGCGCTTGGGCCAGGTGGTGGTCGATCTTGCGCAGTTGCGCGGCGTGCAGGGACTCATCCGGGCTCGCGTCGTCCCAGAGCGCGCACGAGTAGGTCAGCGTCTCGTCCAGCCAGAGCCGGTAGAACTCGCGCCCGACGTCGTAGTGGTACTGAACCGCGCTCGCGGAGCCGCCGTAGTCGCCGTCGCGCGCCGCGACGGTCTCCGAAGTGCTCATCGCCCGCTCAAGCCAGCCGCTTCGAAACGGCCGAGGCGATTCCGGCGAGCGTGGTCTGCTCGAACAGGAGCGCCGGCGGGATCTCGATCCCCAGCCAGTCCTCCATGTCGATGATCATCGCGGTGGTGACGGCCGAGTCCAGGCCGAAGCGGTCGAGCTCGGCGTTCGGGTCGACCTGCGCGGCCGGGAGGTGCAGTACGCGGGCGACGTAATCGACGCACCACTCGCGGATCTGCTGCTCGCTGACTTGCACGTTCATGGGCGGCTCCTCGTTGTGAAGCGGGCGGAGAGTTCGGAGGGCGGGGATCAGTTGCTGGAGAGGCTGCCGCCGCCGTTGGCGAGCGAGCGCGCATGCATCTGCTCGCGCGAGGGCAAGCGGACTTCGGTCGCGAGACCGAGCGCCGCGGCGAGGCGGATGAACCAGAAGCCGGGGTCGATGCGGTACCAGCGCAGGCCGAACGACGCCGAACTCGGGAAGGCGTGATGGTTGTGGTGCCAGGCTTCGCCGAAGATGAAGGGCGCCAGCCAGCCGTTGTTGCGGCTCAGGTCGCGCGTCTTGAAGCTGCGCGTGCCCATCAGGTGGCAGATGGAGTTGAGCGACCAGATGCCCTGCTCGAGCACGAACATGCGCACCACGCCGCCCCACAGGAAGCCGGTCAGCAGGCCGAACCAGGAATGGGTCAGCAGCGCGCAGGCGACCGCCGGGAGGATGAAGCCCAGCGCGATCCAGCGGTAGTAGTGGCGGCTGATCGAGACCAGCGTCTTGTCGCGCAGCAGGTCGGGCACGTAGTGCACGACGTTGGGATACGGGTGGGCCGCCATCCAGACGAAGTGCGCGTGGACGAAGCCTCGCAGCTTGCCGCGGAAACCCTCGCCCGAGAGGTTGGGCGAGTGCATGTCGCCCTCTTTGTCGGCGAACTCGTGGTGGCGGCGGTGCATCGCGACCCACGACAGCACGCCGCCCTGGCCGGCCATCGAGCCGCCCACCGCGAGGAACGCGGTCAGCGGCGAGGCGGACTTGAACGAGCGGTGCGCGAGCAGCCGGTGGAAGCCGACCGAGATGCCCAAGCCGGACCAGGTCCACATCACCAGCAGGACGCCGATCTCGGCCCAGCCGATCCGGTGGAACGGCAGGAGCGCCAGGGCCAAGGCCGTGCCGAACAGCGGCAGCACGTCGAACAGGATGAAGTGCTTGCGCTGAAGGCGGTGCAGGTACGGGTCGTCGATGACCTTCCTGCGCTTCACGCCGGTCGGATCGTTGGATGTGAAGACGGCCTGGTACTGCTCTTCTGCATCAGCGTACATGTACGTTCTCCGCTCAGCCCGACGACGGTATGGCGCGATCAAACACGTATCATCGTTGCGCCGACACCCGTTCTAGCCCGATACCCGTATGGGTATAGGCTTGATAGACATTCAGAAACCCTCTTCTCCGGATGGCGGTTGCCCCTTTGCCGCAGAGTGTCGGCGCGCACTCCGGCCGTGAATGAGCTCATATCTCGCAGCCTCGTTTCACGCGAATATCTGACACAGCCGGCACCGTCCGGCAGGCGCGAGTGGCGAGCCCTCCCTCGCCGGCTTGCCATGAACTCGTATGGTTTCGTCGAAGCCGTGCGCTCGTTGAGGAGATCTCCATGAACACGATCGAAGCGCGGCTGGTCCGCGACACCCTGCGCACGCCCGCGCTGGCGGACGTCGTGGCCGGCGCGCGCGACGCGCTCGGGCCGGTTTTGCGGGCGGCGGGCCTGCGTCCCGGCGCGCGGGTCGCGATCACCGCCGGCAGCCGCGGCATCTCGCGCAT
>CAXTNU010000122.1:0-10345 GCA_964245595.1 uncultured bacterium
CGCGTGCGCGGCGCTGCGGGCGCGCTTCGACGACGAGCCGGCGTTCCGCAAGACGATCGTGATGGAGAACCTCGGCTACGGGCGGGGCGTCTACCGCTACTTCGCGGCGCCCGTCCCGCCCGAGGTGGCCGACGTGCGGGCCGCGCTGTACGCCCGCCTGGCGCCGGTCGCCGACGCCTGGGCCGAACTGCTCGGTCAGGCCGAGCGCTATCCGCCGACGCTGGCGGAGATGCTGGGCCGCTGCGCCGCCTCCGACCAGGTCCGCCCGACCCCGCTGCTGCTGCGCTACCGGGCCGGCGACCACAACGCGCTGCACCAGGACGTCTACGGCAAGGTCGTCTTTCCGCTCCAGGCCACGGTGCTGCTGAGCGCGCCCGAGGCCGGCTTCAGCGGGGGTGAGTTCGTCTTGGTCGAGCAGCGCCCGCGCCGCCAGAGCCTGGTCCACGTCGTGCCGCTCGGCCTGGGTGACTGCGTGGTGTTCCCCAACTCCGTCCGCCCGGCGCGCGGAACGCGCGGGATCTACCGCACCACCTTCCGGCACGGGGTGAGCGAGGTGCGCTCCGGCGAGCGGATCACGCTCGGCCTGATCTTCCACGACGCGACCTAGCTCGACGGCGCGACCCGGCCGGCGGGGACCGACGTCCCTAGCGGCATTGGACCGGTCTCGACGAGGATTGGACCGTGCTGCCGCTCGCCATCGGTCGAGCGGAAGGCGCTTGGATGCATGAAACCGGCCTATGATGGGAAGCATTTTGCCATGGACCAGATGGAGAAAAGTTCCGTCGTTCGGACGCGGCGCTATAATGATTTTCCAAACCCGCCTAATGACCAAGGAGAGAAGACGGTGTCCGAGGCGGTTTTGACGGCCCCGGCCGAATCGGCCGAAGCCCACCTCAAGCGCATCTGGTTCTTCGAAGACGGCTCGGGCGAGATGAAGGACCTGCTCGGCGGCAAGGGCGCCGGGCTGGCCGAGATGACCCGGGCCGGGCTGCCCGTTCCACCGGGCTTCACCATCACGACCGAGGTCTGCCTGGACTTCTACCGGGCCGGGCGGCGCTTTCCGGACGGTCTCCAGGCCGAGATTCGCGGCGCGATGCGCGAGCTCGAACAGCGCCTGAAGAAGGGCTTCGGCAAGTCGAGCGACCCGCTGCTGGTCTCGGTCCGCTCGGGCGCGCGAGTCTCGATGCCGGGCATGATGGACACGATCCTCAACCTGGGGCTCAACGACGAGACGGTGATCGGCCTGGCCAAGCTGACCGGCAACGACCGCTTCGCCTACGACGCCTACCGGCGCTTCATGGCGATGTTCAGCACCGTCGTGCTGGGGATCGAGAAGGACGAGTTCGAGCACGTCGTCGACGAGGCCAAGCAGAAGGCCGGCGTCGCGACCGATCCCGAGCTCCCCGCCGACCGCTGGAAGGAAGTGATCGCGCAGTTCCGCGAGATCGTCCGCCACCACACCGGCAAGCCGTTCCCGCAGGACGTCTTCGAGCAGCTCGACCTCGCCATCCAGGCCGTGTTCGACTCCTGGCACTCCAAGCGCGCGATCGACTACCGGCGCTACAACAAGATTCCCGACGACTGGGGCACCGCGGTCAGCGTCTGCTCGATGGTCTTCGGCAACATGGGCGACGACTCGGGCACCGGCGTCGCGTTCACGCGCGATCCCAACACCGGCGAAAAGGCGCTGTTCGGCGAGTACCTGCGCAACGCGCAGGGCGAGGACGTCGTGGCCGGCATCCGCACCCCGCTCAAGATCGCCGACCTCGAGACCCAGCAGCCCGACGTCTACGGGCAGTTCGTCACGATCGCGGGCCAGCTCGAGCTGCACTACCGCGACATGCAGGACCTCGAGTTCACCGTCGAGCGCGGCAAGCTGTGGATGCTGCAGACCCGCAGCGGCAAGCGCAGCGCCGAGGCCGCGGTGCGGATCGCGCTCGACCTCGTCCACGAAGGCATCATCAGCAAGGAGGAAGCGGTCGCGCGCGTCGACGCGGCGTCCCTGGACCAGCTCTTCCACGCCCGGATCGACCCGCACGAGAAGTTCAAGGTCGCCGGCAAGGGCCTCAACGCCTCGCCCGGCGCCGCGACCGGCACGATCGTCTTCGACGCGGACCGCGCGGCGGAGCTGGGCGGCAAGGGCGATGCGGTGATCCTGGTGCGGATCGAGACCGCGCCCGACGACGTGCACGGCATGATCGCCGCGAAGGGCATCCTGACCTCGCGCGGCGGCGCCACCTCGCACGCGGCGGTCGTCGCGCGCGGCATGGGCCGCCCCTGCGTGGCCGGCTTCGACGCGATGACGATCGACCGCCGCGCCCGCACCGCCACCATCGACGGCCAGACGCTCAAAGAGGGCGACTGGATCACGATCGACGGCACGACCGGCAACGTCATGCTGGGCAAGCTCGCGCTGATCCCGCCGCCTTCGAAGCTGCCCGAGTGGCTGGCCGAATTTCTGAGCTGGGCCGACGACGCGCGCCGCTTGGAAGTCTGGGCCAACGCCGACACGCCCGAGGACGCGCGCAAAGCGCGCGAGCTGGGCGCGACCGGCATCGGCCTGTGCCGCACCGAGCACATGTTCATGCAGCCCGACCGGCTCCCGGTCGTGCAGCGCATGATCATCAGCGACACGCCCGCGGCGCGTGCCGAGGCGCTCGCGCAACTGCTGCCGTTCCAGAAGGAAGACTTCGCCGGCATCCTCGAGGCGATGGCCGGCTTCCCGGTCACGATCCGTCTGCTCGACCCGCCGCTGCACGAGTTCCTGCCCTCGCTCGAGCAGCTGCTCGTCGAGACGACGGAGCTGCGCATCACCAAGGGCGAGAGCGACCCGGTCTACGCCGAGAAGATGCGCATCCTGGGCCGCGTGCGCGCGCTGCACGAGCAGAACCCGATGCTCGGCCTGCGCGTCTGCCGCCTGGGCATCCTGTATCCCGAGATCTACGCCATGCAGGTGCGCGCCATCTTCGAGGCGGCCTGCGATCTGATCGAGCGCGGCGTCGAAGCGCGGCCCGACGTGATGATCCCCGGCGTCGGCACGCTCGAGGAGATGCGCGTGACGTACGACGCGGCCGAGGCCGTCGCCGACGAGGTGATCGCGGCCCGCGGCTGCGCGGTGACGTACCGCATCGGCACGATGATCGAGCTGCCGCGGGCCTGCGTCGTCGCCGGCGAGCTGGCCTCGATCGCCCAGTTCTTCTCGTTCGGCACCAACGACCTGACCCAGACGACGTACGGCTACAGCCGCGACGACGCCGAGGCCAGCTTCATCCCGCGCTACCTCGACCTCAAGATCCTCAAGGACGACCCGTTCCAGGTGCTCGACCGGATCGGCGTCGGCAGCCTGATGCGGATGGGCGTCGAGAAGGGCCGCGCCGCCCGCGGCGACCTGAAGATCGGCATCTGCGGCGAGCACGGCGGCGAGCCCAGCAGCGTGGCGTTCTGCGACGAGCTGGGCCTGGACTACGTGAGCTGCTCGCCCTACCGCGTGCCCATCGCCCGCCTGGCGGCGGCGCAGAGCGCGCTGGCGAAGTAAGCCAGGCAAGGAAGCAGTATGCCACGGGACGTGCGGCGCTCCCGTGGTATACTGTGGCAATGAAATCCGGTTCCGAAGGATTCAGCGAAGAGACGCTTCGGCTCGCCGCCTTGGCGAAGGAAAGCGCCGCGCGCGCGATCTCCGCGGCGTTCGCGGCCGGCCGGCCGGTTCACGCGGCCGGAACGGGTGCGGAAGCCGGGCAGACCTTCCGCGTGTGGCCTGACGGCCACCGCGAGTTCGTGGCGTCGGAGCACGAGCCGGCGACGGCCGCCGCCCAAGACTGAGCCTCCTGATTCGGCAACCGGGTGCCGAGCGGCCGACGATGTACGTCGTGGCCGGGCCGAACGGCGCGGGCACCTATACGCAAGGCGCGCAGTTCCTCTGGGACGTGGCGCCGATCGACGCGTCGCGTCGAAGACCGTGTCAGCGCCGGACTGCACGCCATTCCGAAAGACAAGATCCTCGCGCGATATCACCTCGCGCTGTGGCGGCTTCCTGACGCCATTCGGGTCGCAAACCATGTGCGAATCATCGATAACTCCTCTGTAGCCGATCCGTTTCGGCCGGTCCTGGAAATCGACGAGGGGCGACTCGTGAGGATCTCCGAGGCGCTCCCGGTCTGGGCCGAAGGCGCTCTTGCCGCTACGATCCGATCGCTCATCGGTTCCGGCGAACATGGATGAGCCGACACGGGTATGGCGCATGGGCACTGCCTCATGAAAATATCAACGATCGGCTTCACGAAGACGACGGCGGAGTGTTTCTTCGCAAAGCTGACGGATGCGGGGGTTCGCACCGTGCTCGACACGCGGCTGCGCACCGGCGGGCAGTTATCCGGATTTGCGAAGACGCCCGATCTGCCATATTTTTTGCGTGCCGTTGCGAGCATCGGCTACCGTCACGTTCCCGAACTCGCGCCGACGGAAGATTTGCTAACGCTCTACCGAGCGAAAGGCTTGAGCTGGGACGAATACGCCGCGGCGTACCGCCGGCTGCTAGAAGCGCGGCGACCAGAGCGTGCGCTCGATGTCGCCCTCCTCGACCGGGCGTGCCTGCTGTGCTCGGAGCACACCGCGGACCACTGTCACCGGCGTGTGGCGGCCGAGTATCTCCGCGAGGCGCTCGGCCCCGACCTCGACGTCGAGATCGTTCATCTCTGATATATTCGGGCATCCTGAGCCCATGGCGAACGACCACCACGACCACGACCACCACGACCACGCCGAGGTGGAGCGCTCGATCCGCGAAGCCGTGGACGAGCCGCGGGCGGAGATCGTGCGGCTGCGGATTCGGTTTCGGGTCCTCTACGACATGATGGTCACCAAGGACCGTGAGCTCGCGCGCGAGTTCGGGCGGCGCTACCGCGAGGCGATGAGGCGTGATTTCCAGCCTTTGTGGGATCAGCTCGTCACGCACGATGCCGGGGTGTTCGCGGCCGAGCACGGCGACTGGCTCGAAGGCGAGAAGCGCCACGAGCGCGCCCTGCTGGGCAACGAGCTGTTCGAGGAGCTCGAACGCGAATGGGACCGCTGGCGCGAAAACTTGCCGGAGGCAGCCGGCTCGTAAGCGGGCTGCGCTCAGCCGGTGAGGGCTTCGCGCTGGAGTTCCGTGCTGAGCCCCGTGAAGGCCCAGGCCCGATTCCGCGAGCGCGGCTTCCAGCTCGTCGAAGTGGTGGAGGGCGGCTTCGCCCGGGGCGGGCGCTGAACCGTAGCCGAAGCTGACGCGCAGGAACGGCACGCCGGCGGCGCGGGCCGCGGCGGCGTCGTGGTCGGTATCGCCGATCAGCATCGCCTCGTCCGCACTGCCGCCGGCCCCCTCGATCGCCGCAAGCAGATGACGCGGGTCGGGCTTGCGCAGCCGGTCGGCTCCGACGCCGACGATGGCGGCGAAGTGCGCTCGCAACCCGAGCGCATCGAGGATCGCGAGCGTCTGGGCCTGCGGTTTGTTGGTGCAGACCGCCAGCGTCATGCTGTCTCGCTTCAGCCGCGCCAGGGCCGCTTCGGCACCGGGATACGCGCGCGTTCGGACCGCCGGCGCGCTGAGATATTCCGCCAGATACCGCTCGTGCAGCCGCGTCAGGGCCGCCGCTTCCACCGTCTCCCCGGCCCGTCCCGCCGCCTCCAGTGCCGCGCGGGCGAGCGCCGTGCCGCCCTCGCCCACCGCGCGCCGCACCGCGGACGGTGCGAGCGGCGGCAGGCCGAAGGCGTGCAGCGCGCGATTCATCGCCGCGCCGATGTCGTCCGCCGTGTCGACCAGCGTGCCGTCGAGGTCGAACACCACCGTCCGCAGCGTGCGCGACCGCGCCGTCACGCCGTGACGGCCGCTTCGCGGACCTCGGCCAGGCCGGCCACGACCAGCTTGCGGAGCAGGTTGTGCAGGTGCGGCGGCGTCGCGGCCTTGACGTCGCCGTAGCGCTGCGGGCCCTGCGCCAGGCGGGCCCAAAGGACGCGGGCCGAGCCGACGTCGCCGGGCTGGCGCAGCCGGTCCGCCCCTTCGGCGTCGAGGAAGCGCAGGCAGGGGATCGTGGTGTCCTGCGGCGAGGGCAGCGGCACGGGGCTGTCGCGCAGGTTGCGCCAGTAGTCCGCCGCCGCGCGGCGCTCGTCGGCGGTCGCCCACGGCGGCAGCATGCTGGCCTTGAAGGCCGGGATCGCGAGCGTCTCGCCGTCGGCGCAGGTCACGCCGGGACGCAGCTCGATCACCGCGTCCGCGCTCGGCTCGCTCTGGGCGAGCTCGGCGAGCATGCGCACGAACGGGCCTTCCGCGTCGAGGTCGCGCGCGTCGAAGCTGCCCTTGGTCAGGATCTGCAGCAGGTCGGGCGTGATGGCGGCGTCGACCAGCCCCTGGAACGCCGCGTCGCGGATGCCGAGATCGAGCACCGTGTTGCGGCGGACCTTCCAGTACACGCTGTCGGGGTGGTTGACGGCGATCGAGTGGTACCACTGGTCGATCGCCAGCGCGAACGAGCGCGCGATGTCGTGCCACTCGCGGTCGTAGTCGTGCCACATGCGCGCCAGATCGGCGGACGTCTCGTCGGCCAGGGTGGTGCGGATCAGCAGTTCCGCCGTCGCCGCCATGCCCGACGCGAACGTCACGCCCGAGGAGAAGAGCGGGTCGACGAAATAGGCCGCGTCGCCGACCAGCAGCCAGCGCTCCTCGAAGTCGCAGAAGCGCTCCTGGATCATCGAGTAGTTGGTCACGACCTGCAGCTCCTCGCGCAGCGGCACCGCGTCGCGGGTCAGCTCCTCGATCAGCCGGATGTGGTGGATCTTCTCGTTGAACACCTGGGGGTCGAGGTAGTTCTTGGCCGGGTCCGCGAGCACGCTGGGATCGGTCACGATCCCGATCGAGTAGGTCGTGACGCGCTCGCCGTTCACCAGCTTGCGGACCGGGATGTACCAGGCCCAGCCGTCCTCGAACGCGACGCAGGCGATCGGCGAGAGGTCGTCGGCCCGGAAGATGTTCCACTCCGCATCCAGGCTCTGCGCCGGCTTGCAGCCCAGGAAGTGGTTCCAGATCGCGACGTTCTTGTACTCGGACAGGAACGCCGGCCGGCGCCGCGTCGCGACCTGGCTGCTGCGCCCCGAAGCATCGACGAACACGCGCGTCTTGACCGCCCGGCCGTCGCTCACGATCACCGTGCCGCCGCGGCCGTCGTCGGCGGGCGTGTACGAGCGCACCCGCGTGTCCTCCGCGACGTCAGCGCCTTGCTCGCGCGCGTTGTCGAGCAGGATCGCGTCGAACTCGGACCGGTCGACGTGCATCGCCCAGCGGTGCACGCCGTCCTCGAGCCAGTTCGGCTGGTCGAAGAACGTCACTGCGGGCCGCTCGGCGTCCCAGGCGAAGATGCCGCCGAACTTCTGAACCCAGCAGTCGCTGGCGAGAATCTTGCTCAGCGAGCCCGCTTCCTCGAAGACCGGGAGGCAGGCGTGCACCAGCGACTCGCCGATGTGCTCGCGCGGAAAGCGCTCGCCCTCGAGCACGAGCACCGACAGCGCGCTCTTGCGCTTGAGGAGCGCGGCCAGCGTGCTCCCCGCGGGCCCGCCGCCCATGATGACGACGTCGTACCGGTCTTGCATCGTACTCACTTTCCGTTCGCTCGCTAGATGACGTGGAGGCGCTGGATGTGGCGCCGCGGGCTGGCGAAGAACGGCCGCCGGCCGTGCAGCAGCGCGTGGTTGTCGGTCAGGACGAAGTCGCCCGAGCGCCAGGGGTGGGCGTAGAACACGGCGGGCTCGTAGAGCCGCGGCACGAAGCTCGCCAGGAATTCCCGCGCGCGCTGCTCGCCGAGCGCCACGCCGTCCTCGAATATCTCCAGGAACAGCGGGTTGAGCTGCACGCTCTCGCCGTTGAGCGGTTCCGCGAAGCGAATCGTCGTCGCGCCGGTCAGCGGGTGCGGCTGGAGCAGCGGGCGCCGGATCTGGCCGCCGTAGTGGGCCTGCTTGTCGGTCCGGTACTCGATCGCGATCCGCTCCCAGGCCGCGCGCTCCGCCGGCGCGGTGCGCTCGACCACGCGCACCGTGTCGCAGAAGGTCGTCTCGCCGCTGCCCGCTTTCGGCGCTTCGACGCACTGGAAGAGCTGGTGGCGCGGCACGACCTCGGCGAACGCCCCATCCCAGTGGTAGGGCACGTTGCCGCGCGTGAACAGGTAGTTGCTGGGTGCGTCGTGCACGACCAGCTCGAGCACGAAGCCGAAGTTCCACTCCAGCAGCACGCCGAAGCGCCGCCCGAACGCTTCGAAGCCGGCTTTGTCGAGCGCGCCGAAGCCGCGCAGTACGACGATGCGGTGCTCCAGCGCAAGTCGTTCGAGCAGGGCCGGCTCGAGCGCCGTGACGTCCGTGTCGGCGCCGGCCTGCAGCAGCAAGCCGTACGGTGCGAGCGGGGTCGAGTGCCGTTCGTCCAGGGCGGTGCTCATGCGACCATCTCCCGCACGAGCGCGTCGTGCAGCGCGAAGTGGCTGGGGCGCCCGTCGCGGTAGACGAGCACGGCGTTCTGCTGCTCGGCCTCGGTCCGCTTGACGAGCCGGTAGCCGTCGCGGTCGGCCAGCACCACGCCGTGCCAGGGCGTGCCCCAAGGGCTCGCGCAGCGCACCAGCGAGATGCCGATCTTCTCCGACACCCGCGGCTGGGGGTGGATCGAGAGCCGCAGCGCGGCGGGAAAGTGCCGCGCGATCAAGTTGCTCCAGGCGTTGGAGCGCTGGATCACCCGGTACGCGACGTGCTTGGAACGCTCGCGCACCTGGCTGCGGCTGGCGTTTCCCGCGGCCGTCGCTTCGAGCGTGTCCTCGAAGATGAAGCGGTGGATGCCGTTGAACAGCTCGCGCGCCGGAACCGACTCGCGCACGCGCCGCTTGAGCGCGGCGATCGACTCGGCGTGCCCGACCAGCAGCTCCTCGCGCATCGAGACGTAATCGGGCGCATCGAACACGTCGTCGAGGTCGAACACGCGCAGGTCGGGCGCGCCGATGCGCGCGATGAGCGCCTTGAGCTCCTCGCGGTAGCGCGTCACCGCTTCGTCGCTCACCCCGACCAGATCGGAGAACACCCGCCCGTCCGAGCAGATCGTGACGCTCGCGCCGGGCGTGTAGAGCGCGCGAATCTCGTCGCACAGCTCTTGCAGGCGCGCCAGCCCGAGCTGCTCGCCCAGATCCGGCAAGTCGCCCAGCGTCTTGCGCCGGTTCGACGACTTGGCGGGAAAGGCGGGCAAGATCAGCTCGATCGGGCGCCGCGCCGCCAGCAGCGGCAACAGCTTGGGAACGTGTACCGCCAGCTCCGCTCCGCGCGCGCCGTCGCCGGCGGGCTCGATGGGCAGCAAGCGCCGGCCGCGCAGCAGCACGGCGAGAACCGCGTGCGTCTCGTCCTCGAGCGAGCGCGCCGGCGCAGGTTGTAGCACTCCGGTCACGGCCGCCACGCCACGGTCGGGCGATGTCGCACGCGTTCGATGATGGTCTCCTCCCGTGGCCGCGTTGCGAAAGGCATGCCGACGCGGCGTGAGCGGAACTATAACGCGCCGCTCGGCGCCGCGACAAGCGGAAGACCCGCACTGTTTCGCGCGTCACGTTGAGGATGTGCAGCACTGCACTTGCGCGCCGCCGCGCGCGCTTGATAGATTGTTGATCCTCATGTACGACTACGACGCGATCGTCGTCGGCGCGCGCTGCGCCGGATCGGCCACCGCTCTGCTCCTGGCGCGCCGCGGGCACCGCGTGCTGCTGCTCGACCGCGCGGCGTTTCCCAGCGACACGGTGTCCGGCCACGCGCTGCGCGTGCCGGGCGTCGCGCGCCTGCACGCCTGGGGCCTGCTCGACGGGCTGATCGCGACGGGCTGCCCGCCGGTGACGAATTTCACCTACGACGTCGGCCCGTTCGCCGTGTCGGGCTGGTCGCAGCCGGTCGGCGGCGCGCGCGCGATGTACGTGCCGCGCCGCTACGTGCTCGACACGCTGCTGGCGCACGCGGCCGCCGCGGCGGGCGCCGAGCTGCGCGAGCGCTTCACGGTGACCGAGCTGCTGTACGACGGCGAGCGCGTCACCGGCGTGCGCGGTGCGAGCGCCGGCCGCGCCGGGCTGGAGGCGCGGGCGCGAATCGTGATCGGTGCCGACGGCTTGCGCTCGCTCGTCGCGCGCATGGTGGATGCGCCGGTCGCGCACGCGCACCCCGGCACGACCTGCGCGTACTACGCGTACTGGCAGGACCTCCCGCTTCCCGCCGGCGCGGAGATGTCCTCGCGCGAGGGCGCGATGGGGGTGCTGCTGCCGACCCACGACGGGCTGACCGAGGTCGGCGTGCAGTGGCCGGTCGCGCGCTTCCACGA
>CAXTNU010000123.1:0-10294 GCA_964245595.1 uncultured bacterium
CCTCGCGGCGCTCGGCGTAGAGCTCGTCGAGCAGGCCCAGCACGATGCCGTTGCCCGGCGCGAGTTCCAGCGCGCGCAGCGCGTACGGTTCGGGATCGCCCAGCTTCTCGGCCCGGGTGGTCGTCGCGGCCGACACCAGCAGCGTCACGTAGGCCGCGGCGCCGAGCGGCTCCGCGCGCCGGTCGACCAGCTCGAAGGCCTGGGCGAAGCGGCGCCGGCGCAGCAGGAAGTTGGCGTAGGCGGTGAAGGCGGCTTCGCCGTCGCGCTCCGCGCCCTCGCGGTACATCCGCTCGGCGTCGTAGACCTTTCCGGCCCGCTCGTAGGTGCGCGCGGTGACGCCGCGCAGCAGGCTCGAGTCGGGCTTGTTCGCCAGCGCCTGCTCGAACCACGGCAGCGCTTCGGCGAACCGCTCCTGCTTCAGATAGGTCGAGCCGAGGTTGAAGGCCGCTTTCCAGAGCACGATCTCGTCGTCGACCATGTAGTGCTTGTAGACCGCGTGGCGCAAGCCCATCGCGCGCTCGTACCACGCGCGCGCGTCGTCGTAGCGCTTGGCCAGCGACAAGAAATAGCCGCGCGTGAAGACCAGGTTGGGGTGGTCGTCGTTTTCGGCCAGGCCGCGGTCGACCACCTCGAGGCCGCGCGCGACGTCGCCCTTGAGCTCGGCGTGCGCGGTGCCCAGCATGACGTAGGCCAGCGGCCAGAACGCGCGCGGCCGGTCGCCCAGCGCGAACATCTTCTCGAGCGCTTCGATGCCGCCGTCGGCGTCGCCGCCGGCGACCGCCGAGACGCCGAAGTTGAACCACGAGAACGCGTCCTCGGGCGCTTCGCGGATCGCCTTCTCGAGCAGCGGCGTGTTGCGCTCGTCCTTCTTCTTGCCCTCGAGCACGGCTTTGGTGTAGCCCTTGTGCACGATCTTGACCGGCGACATCACCGCCGGCAGCTCGAGCGCGCCTTCGTCCAGCGCGAGGTTCTCGTGGATGACGTTCTTGTAGCGGATGCGCGGCGTGGTCGGGAAGATGCGGGTCAGGTAGTGCGTCATCGTGGCCGCGCCCGACTCGTCCTCGACCGCGTTCTGGATCTGGATGTAGACCGCGTCGAGGCCGGCCGGCGTTGCGCCCAGCGCGCGCAGCAGCGGCACCGACTCGGGCACCAGCTCCTCGTCGGCGTCGAGCACCAGCGTCCAGCGCCGGGTCGCCAGCGCGACCGCCTCGTTGCGCGCCCAGGCGAAGTCGTTGCGCCATTCGCGCACGATGACGTTGGCGCCGAACGAGCGCGCGATCTCGACCGTGCGATCGGTCGAGCCGGTGTCCACGATGTTGATCTCGTCGACGCAGCCGCGCACGCTGGCCAGGCACTCGGCCAAGAAGCGCTCCTCGTTCTTGACGATCATGCACAAGCTCAGCCCGGCGGGCAGTTGCGCGCGCTCCGCGGGCGGCTGGGGCAAGTTGAAGAGCAGCCCGGTCTGGGCGGCGGCGAACGCGGAGTCACGGTAGTCGTCGACGATCTCTAACGGCACAAGGTCACCTCTCCGTTGTGATATCGGACGAGCGAGCGCGTAGCATGAGTGAGTTTCCGCTGAAGCGGAAACACCGAGCTGTGCGCTGCGGCGCACAGACCAAATGGGAAGAGGGCCCGCCGGAGCGGACCCTCTTCTGGGGTCACGGAGTGGTTGGGACTTAGCGGAAGAGGCTGACGACCGACTGCGCGTTCTGGTTGGCCTGCGCGAGAACCGACGTACCGACCTGCACCAGGATCTGGAGCTTCGTGTACTGGGTGGTTTCCGCACCGACGTTGAGATCGCGGATCGCCGACTCGGAGGCCTGCAGGTTGACCGAGGCAACGTTGTTGTTGTTCGAGTCTTCCTGGAGCCGGACGATGGTCGCGCCGAGCTGCGAGCGCTGGCCCAGAATCGTCTGGAGCGCGTTGTCGATCTGGCCGATCGCGTCCTCGGAGGCGAGCGAGCTGAAGCCCGTGTTGCCGATGAGGTTCACGTTGGAGATGCGCAGCGAGTTGGTCGAGGTGTCGATGAAGCCGACCTGGATGGTCGCGCCTTCAGCGGCGCCGGACTGGAAGTTGAACGCCGGAGCGGTCGGATTGGACTGCGCCGAGACGTACTGGCTGACCTTGACGAAGCTGGTGATGCCCACGTCGAGGGTGCCGGCCGCGCCGAAGTTCAGCGTGACGCCGTCGACGTTGAAGGCACCGGCGGCGACGCCGCCGGCGATGGTGATGACCGTCGCGACCGAGCCCGAACCCGACGCGCTCGAGAAGAACGAGACGCGCAGGCCCTGCTGGGTCGAGGTGATCTGCGCGACCTGGACTTCGATCGTGCCGTCCTCGAGCGCACTGGTCGCCGCGGTGGGGCTGAACGAAACCGAGCTGACCAGCTGGCCGCCGACCGCGAGGTCGGAGTTCGAGGTGATCGTCGCGTTGGCATCGACTTGCTGCTGGAAGCCCGCGTGCGAGCCGTCGAGCAGGTTCTGGCCGTTGAAGTTGGTGTTCTGCGAGATGCGGTTGACTTCGAGCAGGAGCTGCTTGACTTCCGACTGCAGGTTCGCCCGGTCGCTGTCGGACACGATGTCCGAAGCGCCTTCGACGGCCAGCGTGCGGACGCGCTGCAGGATGTCGGTCGTGGTCTGGAGCGCGCCTTCCGCGACCTGCGCGGCGTTGGTCGCGTCCTGGACGTTGCGCGACGCCTGGTCGAAGCCGTTGACCTGGGCTTGCAGCGACTCGGCAATGGCGAGACCCGACGGATCGTCCGCTGCCGTGTTGATGCGCAGGCCGCTCGACAGGCTGGTGACAGCGTTGCCCAGGGCCGATTGGTTGCGATTGAGATTGAGGCTAGCGGAGTTCGCCAACAGGTTGTTGGCGATCGAGAGCCCACCGATTCCCGGCATGTGTTTCCTCCATGATGCACACGTGTGAGTCGACGGGCCATCCTGACCCGTTCTTGGTAATCATCGGCTGTCGTGGGTAAGGACTTTAGCTCTTGGGCGGGCGCCGGCTCTTGCCCAGGTCGGCGATCCGCGCGGGTTTCTCGGGCGGCCCGGGCGGCGGCGGCTCGCCGGCCGCGGCACGGTTGGTCCGCTGGATCTCCTCGTACACCTCCGAGCGGTGGACGGGGATCGTGCGCGGCGCTTCGATGCCGAGCTTGACCGTGTCGCGGTCGACGGCGACGACGACGATGCGAACGTCGTCGCCGATCATGATCGCCTGGTTGAGTTTGCGGCTGAGGACCAACACGAACGACGCCCTCCGTGGCTTAACACTGGAGGGCGTCCGTTCCCGATTGCTGGTTTAGGCTCCCGCCGTCGCGGAAGCCTTTCGCGGTATCGGCGTTCGAACCGAGTACCCCCCGGTCTCCAGGGTGATCTGGCGTGCGGTCCTGGTACGCAAGTTGACGACGATCGGCGCGAGCAGGTTCATCGTCATCTCGGCCGCCCCGGCCGTCACCACGACGACACACAGCGTCACGAACTCCTCGGGCCGCTCGATCTCGAGCGAGCCGGCCGCATAGGCCGGTAGGCAAGGATCGTAGTCGGCGAAGATCTGCCAGGGGTCGGTGGTCGGGATCGCCACCCCCAGGTCGTCCAGGCTCTGGAGCCAGACGAACTTCTCCTGGCCCTCCAAGCTGAGCGCCACGAAGCGCCGCAGGTTGCCGAAGCCGGGCAGCCCCCAGGGGAAGCTGAGCACCTCGGACTCGAGGTACGTCACGGTCCCGAAGCGCGGCAGCTCCAGGGCGATCTCTCGGTCGGCGGTCTCCACCACGTAGGTCTCCGTCACGTATTTCGCTCTCAGCTCAGGTAGTCGAAGAGGGTCTTGGACTCGAGACGGTTGGTCGTCGAGTACGCGGCCTGGAGGGCCGTCTGGGCCTGGGAAAACTTCGAGACGGCGGCGGCGACGTCGACGTCCTCGATCCCGCTCTCCGTCTTCTTGTTATCGGTCAGGGTCGTCTGGAGTTGATCCCCGATCGCGCCCAGGGTCTGGATCCGGGCCCCGATCGTCGAGCGCGCGGCCAGCGCCGTGTTGAGCGCGTGGTCGACGTCGCCGATCTGGGTCGAGACGTTCTGGACGAAGTCGGCCTGGGGGGCCAGACCCAGAACGCTGGTCAGGTTCCCGGAGTTCGTCGCCCCGGGGCTGGGGACGTCGCTCACGTAGAACGAGCCCGTCCCCTTGAGCACCAGGCGCTGGGCCTTGGCGTCGAACTGGGCGGTGACGCCGGTCGAGGCGCTGACCGCGTTGATCTGGCCGACCAAGCCGGCCGCGGTCCCATCGTCCAGGGCCGTGCCCGGCGCGACGGTGATCGTCTGGACCGACGAGACGCCGTTGACCGTGCCGTGGATCTGGAGCGAGAGGTTGCCGCTGCTGTCGGGCACCGCCGGGGTGGCGAAGACGCCCGCCGCGCCGAGCGTGGTCGGGGCCGGCGCGGCGCCGACGGCCGGCCCGTAGACGAGCTGCCCGCCGGCGTTGACCGGCTGGGCGCTGCGGTCGACCGCGGTCTTGTTGGTCAGCGTGTCGCGCAGCGAGATCAGGGTCTGGAAGACGTCGGGCGAGCCGTCGGCGCTCTGGTAGTTGAACGCCGCTTGAAAGGTCGTCGAGAGCGCGAACTGCTGATTGTTGTAGATCAGCTGGCCCTGGGCTTGCTGGTTGCCGTCGAAGCTCACCCCGGTGATCGGGTTGCCCTGCTGCTGCACCGGCGCGCTCGTGGCGGTCGCGGTGCCGGCGAAGACGTACTTCCCGCCGTACTGCGTGTTGCCGACCGAGATCGACTGGCGCACCAGCTCGTCGAGCTGGTTGGCCAGCGCCGTGCGCTGGTCGTCGGTCAAGCTTTCGCTCGCGCCTTGCACCGCCAGCTGGCGCGCGCTCTGCAGGACCGAGGTCAGGCTGCTCAGCGCGCTGTCGGTGGTGGTCAGCTCGGAGACCGCGCTCTGCACGTTGGTCGCCTGCTGCGTCGTCGTGTCGAGCGAGATGTGCAGCTGCAAGTCCTGGCCGATCCGGGTCGGGTCGTCGCTGGGATCGTTGAGCTGCTTGCCGGTGCTGAGCTGCTGGCCGACCTGGGCGTAGAGCGACTGCTGGTCGTCGATCGCCGAGGTCTGCTGCGCGTAGATCATCGAGGTCGCGATGCGCATCGTGCGTTCCTTACTGGATCAGACCGATGGTGGTCTGGAGCAGCGAGTCGAGGACGTTGAGCGTCCGCGCCGCGGCCTGGTACGAGTTCTGGTACTTGACGAGGTTCTGCGTCTCTTCGTCCAGGTTGATCCCGTCGATGCCCTGGCGCACGCTGTCGATGTTGGTGGCGAGCTTGCCCTGCGCGGTGCTGCCGGTGACCGCGGTCTGGGTGTCCAGCCCGAGCTGGCTGACCAGCCCGCCGTAATACGCCCCCAGCGACTGGGTCTGGGCGCTGGCGATCGAGCTGTTGGCCGCGTGCGCGAGGGTCGCCGTGAAGCTGATCGAGCCGGTGGTCCGGTCGACGGCCGTCACGACCACGTTCTCCTGGTTGGCCGTACCGGCGCCGATGGTCAGGACCTGGCCCACGCCGATCTGCGCGAAGGCGGTCGGGTTGGCCGCCGGCGGCGCGACCGTGACCGCGCCCGCGGCCCCGATCAGCGTCGGCGTCGTCGTCTGAAGGGCCGGCACGCCGACCGATTTCGAGAAGATCTTGATCGCCGCGTTGGCGTTGCCGTTGTCGCCCGCGCCGAACGCGTTGCTCGCGTTCTGCGGCACGCCGCTGAGCGCGGCCGCACCGAGAATCTCGAGCATCGAGCTGCTCGGCGTGCCTTGGCTGCCGCCGGCCGCGCCGTTGCTGTCGGCGATGGTGAAATCAGGCGTCGCGCCGCCGGGCTGCGCGGCCCGGTGCGCCAGGCTGATGTTGTTGGGGTCGCGGGTGAACACGATCTTTTGCGCGACTTGGTCGAACGAGGCCGTCACGCCGAGCTGCGCGGCGTTGAAGCTGGACACGAAGCCGTCCACGCTCGATGCGTTGCCGGTCGCGCTGAAGTCGTAGTTGAACGTCTGCGCGACGTTGTCGACGGTGACCGTCAGCGACCCGGTGGTCGGCCCGGCGGCGCCGGGGTGGGCCAGCGACGCGTTGGCCTGGATCGCAGTCGAGGTCGAGACGGTGAGGTTGGCCGCATTCATCCCGACCGTCAGCGTGCCGGCGTCGGTCGAGGCCAGTCCGACCGCGACCTGGGCCGGGCTGTTGATCCCGACGGTGAGGTTCGTCGCGCTGACCGGCTGGCCGACGACGGCCGGCCCGAGCAGCGCCGCGCCGGCGTTGCCGTTCTGGTCGTAGCCGGCGCTGGTGATGCGGTTGATCTCGTCGGCCGTCGCGCTGGCGAAGTTGTCGAGCTGCTGGCCGTAGGGCGTCAGCTTGGCGTTGTAGACGTCGACGTAACCCGCGAGCTGGCCGCTGCCCAGCGGAATCGGCACGGGGTTGGCCGGGTTGGGGTCGCCCTGAACGCCGATCACGAGCGAAGGGTTGCCCGAGGCGTCCGTGCCGACCACCGGCGCGGCCAGGTGGTAGGCCTGGGTGTCGTTGACCAGCGCCCGGCCGCCGACGGTGACCAGGGTCGAGCCGTTGGGCTGGACCGAGGTCTGCGTCGCGACCAGCTTGGAGAGCTGGTCGATCGCCAGATCGCGCTGGTCCATGTAGGTGTTGGGGTTGTCGCCGACCGCCTTGGAGGCCCGGATCTGGCCGTTGAGGCTGGCGATCTGATCGATCAGCGTGTTGGCCTGCGTCACCACCCCGGCCGCCTGCTGGCTGACGGTCGACTTGGCGCTCGCGATCGCGCTGCCGACGGAGTTGAGCACGTTGGCGAACGTCTGGGCCGCGTTGATCACCCCGGCCCGCGCGGCCTGGCCGCCGGCCTGGTCGTTGGACGGGGTCGAGGCGAGCTGGGTGAACGCCTTCTGCAAGCCGCTGAAGGCGGCGTTGACGCCGGCACTGGGCTCGGCGAAGGCGGCCTGGACGCCCTGCAGCTGCTGCTGCTCGACGTCGAAGTAGCTCTGCCCCGACGACGCGCCGCGGAACAGCCCGTCGTAGGAGTTCTGGTGGATCCGGGTGATCGAGTCGACCAGGACGCCGTCGCCCTTGGTGCCCGGCCCGGACCACGTCGCGTAGCCGGGCGAGCCCACGATGGGGGAGGCCTCGCTGAGGTTCACGACCTGGCGCGACGCGCCCGGGGTGTTGACGTTTGCGATGTCGTCGGACGTGGTGTTCGCCGCCTGCTGAAAGGCGGCGAGCGCGCTGCCCGCGACGTTCATTCCGAAGAAACTCATGCTCTGCGACTCACGATGACGCTGCCGTCGGGAGGCGGGACGACGCCGCGCCGCTTGTAGGTGCCGGTCTGTTCGGTTCCGGCGCGCTGCAAGACTTGCACGGTCTTGGCCAGACGCTCCATCCCCGCCAGGATGAGCGCCTTGTTGTTGGAGACGGTCAATTTGAGCTCGATCGTGCGCGTGCCGATGCGGTGCACCAAGCCCGCCAAACGGCGGCGCAAGGCGGCCGGCGCGTAGGCGCAAACCTGCTGCACGGTCAGCGTGCCGAAGCCGCGCCGCTGCATCGCGACGCGCTGCGCGAAGGCGGTGCCGTGCAGGACGCGCTGGGCTTCCAGGCGCCGCTCGCACTTCTCGATCGCCGCGGGGTCGTTCGCGACCAGCGCGTCCGTCAACCCGAGCGCCGCGCCGACGAGCTCGCCCAGGAGGCGATCCTCTTCACCCAGCAGCTCGTCGAACTTCTGCCACTCGCTCATGGCGTGCCCTGCACGCGGCGAGCGGGGGCGGTCGCTAGACCGCGGCCTGCACGATGAGCCGGCCGAGGAGCTTGTCCACGATGTCCTCGCCGGGGACGTGGTACTGTCCCGCGGAGATCTGGCGCTGCAGCTTCTCCACCAGCTCGGTACGGTAGTACGGGTCCGCCGAGAGCGACTGCGAGAGCGCGTTCAGCGATGCCGCCACGTCGGAGCCGTCGAAGCGATCCGAGTCGTGCGCCACCGTCGTGACGGACGATTTCCGTTTCACCGTCTTGTAGGCAGAGATCGCCGACTGAATCTCGGCCCGGCTGATGATCATGAGTGCTGACGCCTCCCCGTGTAGCTTCCTTGCTACGAACGGTATCGACGTTCAGTCCTAGGGACTTTAGTCCCGGATACTTGCTGGCGTTCACTGTGGCCGGCCGAGCACGGACGCGCGCAACTGCTGCTCGAGCACCTTGCCGATGCCCAGCGCCCCGGTGGTGGCGAGCGATTCGGCCCGCTTTTCGTCGAGCATGTCCGCGAACGTCTCTTCCGCTTGGGACGGCTTCCCGGTCAGGGAGCCTTGCGGCGCGCTCTTGCGCATCTCTTTGAAGAGCATGTCGACGAACAGCGACTCCATCTGCTGCGCCGTCTGGTGCAGCTTCTGCAGGGCCTTCTGCTGATCGGCGGTGAGCGGAGCGGGGCCGGGCGCGGCCCCGGAGACGATGTCCATCAGATGATCTCCACGTCGGCTTGCAGCGAGCCGGACTCGCGCAGGGCTTGCACGATCGCGATCAGGTCGCGCGGCGAGACGCCGATGGTGTTGAGCGCGCGCACGACCTGGGCCAGCGTCGCCGCACCGCTGATGTAGACCAGCTTGCGGCCGCTCTCGGTCGCGGTGACGCGGGTGTTGGTCTGAATCTGTCCCTGGGCGCTGGTGAACGGCCCCGGCTGCACGACGGTGTTCTGGGTCGAGACCGTGATCGAGAGGTTGCCGTGCGCGATCGCGCAGGGCGCCAGGGTGATGTCGCCGCCCATCACGACCGTGCCGGTGCGCTCGTTCACCACCACCTTGGCCAGGGCGTCGGCGTTGACGCTCAAGTCGCCCGCGTCGGCCAGAAAGTTCACCGGGTCGCCGGCGTAGCGCCCGGGCAGGTTGACCCGGATCGTGGCGGCGTCGTTGGCCCGCGCGGTGCCCCCGCCGAAGCGGCCGTTGAGGAGCTGCGCGACCCGCGCCGCGGTCTTGAAGTCGGGTGTGGTCAGCACGTAGGAGAAGCCGGCCGCGTCCTGCTGGATGTTGGTGATCATGTCGCGCGCGATCACCGCGCCCTGCGGGACCCGCCCGGCGGTGACGTGGTTCTTGCTGATCGTGTTGAGGCCGGTCGAGTCGCCGGCGGAGAAGCCGCCGACCGAGACGGGGCCCTGCGCGGTCGCGTAGACCAGGTTGTTGGGCGCGCGCAGCTCGCTCAAGATCAGCGTCCCGCCTTGCAGGCTCGTCGCGTCGCCCAGCGACGAGACGGTCACGTCGGCGGTGTCGCCGGAGTGCGCGAAGGGCGGCAGCGACGCGGTCACGACCACCGCCGCGACGTTGCGCGTGCGCACGTCCTGCGAGGTGGTGGTCAGCCCGAAGGTCTGGAGCACGTTCTGGATCGTCTTCGAGGTGAACACGACCGAGGTCGAGTCGCCGCTCTGGTTGAGCCCGGTCACGATCCCGTACCCGACGAGCTGGTTGACGGTCACGCCCTGCACCCGAGCCACGTCCTTGAGCCGCACCGGCTGCGCCTGAACGGCGACGGGGACTAGCGAACTGAATATGGTCGCAGAAAGCAGCGCGGTGAAAAAGCGCGCCCTCGGGGAATGATGCATCGCCACCTCGGTAGAGCGCATTAAAACAAGAAGTCCAGGACTTTTTGGAGCAGGCCCTTGTGCTTCTCTTGGAAGTTGCCGGCGAACGCGGCCTGGACGTTGGCGACGCGGCTCGAGAGCACGCTGTCGGTATTGTCGATGTCCTCGGCGCGCACCAGGCCGGTGATGTGCAGCGTCTGGCGCTCGCCGTTGACCGACAGGAGCTGGTCGCCGGCGATCCGCAGCGCGCCGCTGGGCAGCACGTCGGTGACCTGCGCCTCCATCGTGCTGACGAAGGTGTTCTGGCCGGACTGCGTCTTGCTCGACTGCGTTTGGCGCCCGCCCTGCAAACCCGCGCCCAGGCGCAGCAGCGAGACGCCGGCCAGGCCGGTGCCCTGGCCCAGGCCCAGGTTGTAGGAGTTGTTGACGCTCGACACGTCGGAGCTGGTGCTGTTGACGTTGAAGTTGAACACGACTTGCACGAGGTCGCCGACCTGCTGCGCCTTGTGGTCGGCGCCCAGGTGCATCGGGTGGCCCGGGGCCGCCGGCGGCGGCGCGGCTTGGTACAGCGTGTCGGCGGCGGCCGGCGCTTTTTAGGCCCGCCGCGGGGTGTGCACCCCCTGCCAGAGGGCCGCCCCGCCGGCCACCGCGGCCGCGAATACCCCCCATGGAACGAAGGCCGAAGTCCCCCTAGACTTTCGCATCCCCCGGGTATA
>CAXTNU010000124.1:0-10265 GCA_964245595.1 uncultured bacterium
AACAGGGTCTTCTCGTACTCGATCTCGCCCGCGACGTAGATCCGGTCCTGGCCGGCGCGACGTAGCGGTGCTCGGCGGCGACCACGAGCGGGCGCCGGGCACGTTCGGCGGCGATCGCGACGTGCAGCGGGGCGGGCGGCGCGGTCGGTACGGTCCGGTGCTCGACCGGCACGGCAGGACGAGCTGGGCTGACGAGCCCCGGCGGCGGCGTCGCGCGGTGGAGGCGCACGATGCTGATCAGCAGCGCCCGCTCGTCCGGCTCCTCGGTGGGGAACGACGCCGAGCGCGGCGCGGCCAGCAGAACCGCGAGCACGCAGACGTGAAGCGCGATCGAGCTGCCGATCGCGGTACGGTCACGCCGTCGGGACGAGGCGCCGGTGTGCATCGCGAGGTGAGCGTTCTGCGACACGGGTCGGAGCGCAACCTTTTCGGCCCCGAGCCTGCTTGGGAGCGAACATGGGTCGCGAAACCGATATGGTCCTCTACCAAGCCGAATGGTGTCCGTACTGCGCGCGCGTGCGCAAGAAGCTGACGGACCTGCTGCTCGATTACAAGACGGTCAACGTGCCGCACTCGCACGCCGAGCGTGACGTCGTCAAGCAGGCCTCCGGCCAGACCTCGATCCCGGTCCTGGTCGACGGCGACGTCGTCCTCGACGACGACGACGACATCATCCCCTACCTCGACAAGAAGTACGGCACCAAAGTAGCCAGCTAAACCCGCCACGCACGCCGCTCGTTCCGAGCGGTAGCCCTCCCACGAGTGCGGTCGATATATTATAGATCGCGCTCGTGGGCTTCGCCCCGCAGGGCGACGGATTCGGCGCCAGCCGAATCCTATTACTCCGCTGAGATTTCGATCTTCGCGGCGTCCTTGCGGCGTTTGGGCAGCACGAAGACGAGCGGCAGCAGGATGAAGGTGAGCGCGCCCAGCGCCCACTGGCAGTCGGCGTACGCCATGACCGCGGACTGCGCGACGACCTGCCCGTACACGTTGCCGAGCACGGTCGGCACGCTGTGGATGTGCTGCTCGAGCGCTTGCAGCGCGTTGTTGTCGGGCGTGATGTTCGCGGCGAGAACCGATTGGTGGAAGGCGGTGCGCTGCGCCAGCAGCGTGATCAGCGCGGCGGTCGAGAACGAGCCCCCGAGCTGCAGCGACAAGCTCTGGAACGCGGCCGCTTTGGGCACCATCTGGGGCGGCAGCGCGCTCAGCACGGCGATGTTGATCGGCACGAACAGCAGCCCCAGGCCGACGCCCGCCATGATGGCCGGCCCGAGCAGCGAGTTGAAGTCGTTGAGCGACGTGGTGATGTAGCCCAGCCAGATCTGCGAGGCGCCGATCAAGGTGAAGCCGATCACCAGCAGGATGCGCGTGTCGATCTTGCCCGCCCCCGCGACCCGGGCGATGAACGGCGTCAGCATCGCGATGAACGCCGCGCGCACGAAGATCAGCTCGCCCGAGAGGGTCGCGGTGAAGCCCAGCAGCCCTTGCACGTATTGCGGCAGGATGACGGTCGCGCCGAACAGCACCGCGCCGATCGTGAAGCCCAGCGCGCTGCCGGCCGCGACCGCGCGGTACTTGAACGCCCGCAAGTCGACGATCGGGCGTTTGGCGTGCAGCTCCCACCACACGAAGCCGCCCAAGGCGAGCACCGCCGAAAAACCGAACAGCCGGATGACCGGGTCGGTGAACCAGTCGTTGCGCTGCCCTTCGTCGAGGATGTACTGCAGCGAACCAAGTCCCGTCGCGAGCAGCGCCAAGCCCAGCGCGTCGACCGGGATCGGCTTGGGATCGGACGGGTTGCGCATCATCGTGAGCACGATGAAGGCCGCGAAGATACCCGGGACGACGTTGATGAAGAAGACGTAGTTCCACGAGAAGTTGTCGGTGAGCCAGCCGCCGACCGTCGGCCCCACCGACGGGCCGACGATCGCGCCGAGCGCGAAGACGGCCTGCGACGCGCCGAGCAGATGGCGTGGAAACGTGTCGCGCAACGCGGCTTGCGCCGTAGCGACCAGGCCCCCGCCGAAGAGTCCCTGGATCACCCGCCACAGGATCAGCTGCTGGATCGAACCGGACAACCCGCACAGCACCGAGGCGAGGGTGAAGCCGATGATCGCGATCGAGTAGTACTGGCGCCGCCCGAACCGCGCTTGCAGCCAGGGCGTGAGCGGGATGACGATGACCGCCGAGATGATGTAGCCCGTGACGACCCAGGCGCCTTCTTCTTGCGTGGCGCCGAGGTTGCCCTGGATCGTGGGGAGCGCGACGTTGACGATCGTGGTGTCGAGCGTCTGCATCAGCGTCGCGGCCATGATTCCCAGCGTGATGAGGATCAGGCGCGAGCCACGCTCGGTGACGTCGCGGTCGGCGGTTAGCTGTGTGGCCATAAGAGCGTGCGAGGATGGTCGCACGGGGTCTTGGACTCCGCAGCGAGGGAAGTCGGTTTCGGCACTTGCAATCCCGGAGGCACGGGGCATGTGGGAACGCCGGCCGATCAGGTGAGGACGAACGCGACCGCGGCGCCGGCGACCGTGGCAAGCAAGTTGACGAGGTCGTTCGACGCGCCGGGGATGCCGCGGACGAGCCGGGTCGGCGCACCGCAGGCGTGCGGGTCGGTCTCGCAGTTTCGCCCGCAGGCGTCGCAGCGGCGCAGTTCCTGAACCGTTGCGCCGAGGATCGAGTCCACGGTCGAGCCGATCGCCCCGGCCAGCGCCACGCCGAGCACGGGGAACCGCGGACCGGCCAGCGGGATCACCCACGCGACCGCGCCGATCCACGTCCCGCCGGCGAGCTCGGCCAGGGTTCCGGGCAGCGTGATCCCGCCCGAGAGCCCAGTCGAAATCGGGCGCAGGGTGAAGATCGAGCGCGGCGCGTGCCGGGCCAGGGTCCCGATCTCCGTCGCCCACGTGTCGGCGGTCGCGGCGGCGTAGGCGCCGGTGAAGGCCCAGGCCCAGCGCGGGTCGTGCGTCAGCGCGAACAGGACCGCGCAGGCGGTCGCCACCCCGCCGTTGGCGAGCACCTGGAATGCGTCACGCGCCCCGCCCTTGCCGATGTCGACCAGCTCGCGTTTGCGCCGCTTCCCCAGCCGCGACAGCGCGACCGAGGGCAGGAAGAACGCCAGCAGCACGAGCGTGAACGGCACGGCGCCGCTCGCGTACGTCAGCGCCCCGACGACGAAGGCTGCGGCCGCCCCGCTCGCGGACAGCGCCCGAGCCCGCCACGCACCGAGCGTCAGCACGCCTGCAAACACCGCCCCGATCAGCAAATCTCGCAGGCTCACGCGAGCGAGCCCCTTGCCGTGGACCGGATTTGTCGTGAAGTGCGCACGGGCTGGCTTTCTACGCCGACGAGTCGGGTTCGTTCGACCTCCACTTTCCGAATCAGCCGTGGGTGGTCTTCGCCGCCATCGGCTTCCATGACGACCATTGGCTGACGATCGACGAGGCGTTCGACAAGCTGAAGCAGGCGTATTTCCCTTACCTTCTGCCGCATGGCGTCGAGATTCGTTCCAACGACATCCGTATGGCTGCCATTCGCCCGCATTCGGCTAACCCGTTCTCACGACTCGAATCAGCCGCGCTACGCCGCTTCGGTCACGAGCTCTACGAAGTCATCGAGACACTGCCGTTCTGGTGGTGTGCCGTCGCCATGCACAAACCCACGATCGTACGCGAGCTTCGTGTAACGAACGAGCGCCAGCTGTTCGCGCTGGCGTATCGCTCGCTGGGTCCGACTGATGGATGTCTGGGGTGCGAGGAGGAGTCCAGCGTCGGACGGCTTTTCGTCGATCAACGCGAAAGCCGTTCGCACGGAAAGGCGCATCGCGAGATCGCGGACTTTCATGCTTGCCGGCGCCGGCATGCGCGCCGCTTCCATGTGGTCGAGCGGCCGTACTTCCAAGACTCGGCGCGGTCCAATCACATTCAGCTCGCCGACGTCATCGCTTACAGCGTACTCCGTCACTATCGAAATGACGATCCCGAATACCCGTACTTCGCGCGACTCGTGCCGAAGCTCTATCGTCCGAACGGCGTGATCGGAGCCGGCCTGCAGCTCTACGACCCCGAAATGATGACTCCGGGTAGCGTCATTGGCCCCCGGATGTCCACGTAAGTGTAGCTATAGGTTCCAATACCTAACCAAAACAGGACGGTCAGACCGAGGCGGTGGCCTCGAGCGCGTGCAGCAGCCCGTCCACGGTGAACTCGTCGGGGACGACGTCGACGCGGATGCCGGCTTCGCGTGCGGCGCGGGCGGTGACCGGGCCGATGCAGGCGACGGTCTTCGCCGCGAGCACGCTGGCGGCGTCTGGGACGTTGTGGACGAAGCTGCCGACGGTGCTCGCGCTGGTGAAGGTCACGATGTCGGCGCTCGCGGTTTTTCCGGCGAGCTCGGGGTCGTCGACGAAGCGGGTCGCGTACGCGGCGACGTCGTCGACCGTGCGGCCGGCGGCGCGCAGCAGCTCGGGCAGGGATTCGCGGGCATCGCGAGCGCGGTAGAGCAGGATGCGGTCGCCGGGGCTCGTGCGTGCCAGCACGCTTTCGGCGACGGCTTCGCCGACGTACACCGCGGGAATCAGGTCGGCGCGGATGCCGTGCGCGGAGAGCGCTTCGGCCGTCTTCGGGCCGATGGCGGCGACCCGCACGCCGCCCAGCGCGCGTGCGTCGCTGCTCAGCGTCGGGTCGTCGCGGCCCAGTTCCCGCAGCGTGTCGAAGAACGCGTCCACACCGTTGCGGCTGGTGAACACCAGCCAGGCGTACTCGCGCACGCGCGCGACGGCGGCGGCCGCGGCGCGCGGGTCGTCGGGCGGGCCGATGGCGATCGTCGGGGCGAGGATCGGCTCGGCGCCGACCTCGTACAGGCGCAGCGCGACGTCGTCGGTTTGGTGGGCCGGGCGCGTCACCAGGACGCGCTTGCCGAACAGCGGCTGCGCGTCGAACCAGCGGATGTTCTCGCGCTCGCGCACGACGTCGCCGATCACCACGATCGCGGGCGCGCCGATACCGGTGCGCTCGACCTCCGCGACGATCGTGTCGATCGTGCCGGTGACCGTCTGCTGCGTGGGCTTGGTGCCTTCGCGCACGATGCCGACCGGGGTGTCGCCGTCGAGGCCGTTGCGCTTGAGCTCGGCGACGATGCCGGCCAGGTTGCCCATCGCCATCAGGAAGATCGTCGTCGCCTTGCGGTTCGCCAGCTTGGCGAAATCGAGCGACGAGTAGCCTTTGGTCGGGTCCTCGTGGCCGGTCGCGATGGTGAAAGCGGTGTTGTGGTCGCGGTGCGAGACCGGGATGCCGGCATAGGCCGGCGCGGCGATGGCCGACGTGATGCCGGGAACGATCTCGAACGGCACGCCGGCCTCGCGCAGCGCCTGCGCTTCCTCGCCGCCGCGCGCGAACACGAACACGTCGCCGCCCTTGAGCCGCACGATCTGCTTGCCCGCCAGGCCGAGGCGCACGATCAGCGCGGTGATCTCGTCCTGGGTCAACGTGTGCGCGCCGGCTTTCTTGCCGACGTAGATCTTCTCGCAGTCCGGCGGGGCGAGGCCGACGATCGCGCTCGACGCCAGATAGTCGTACACCAGCACTTCGCAGCGCGCGAGCGCGCGCGCCCCCTTGAGGGTGAGCAGGCCCGGATCGCCCGGGCCGGCACCGACCAGCCAGACCTTGCCGGCCGCAGGCTGGGTCACTCGGGCGATTCTTCGTTGCCCGCGGCGGCTGCCGGCACGCACAGCGCGTCGACGCTGCGGGTGTGCAGCTCGAACAGCTCGTCGAGCATCTGGGCGTGGGTCAGCGCCTCGGCCCGGTTCTCGACCGCCTTGTCGCGGATCTTGGTGATCGCGCTGTGCAGCAGCTTGGACACGATGGTGAGCGACATGCCGGTGACGAGCATCCGCTCGCGCTCGGTCAGCTCCGGGCAGCGCGCGAAGAGCCGCTCGAGCTCGCCTTCGCGGATCGATTCAGCCTTGCCGACCAGCGATGCGATGACCGGCACGGCGACGCGCGACTGGTACCACTGCTGAAAACGCTCGGCGTGCTCGGCGATGATCTCCTCGACCAGCGGGATCGCCTCGCGCCGCCGCTCGAGCGTCACGTCGACGACGTCGCGCAGACCGTCGACGTCGACCAGGCCGACGCCCGCGATGCGGGTCACCTCGGGGTCGACGTCGCGCGGGACCGCGATGTCGACCAGGAACAGCGGGCGCTCGGGCCGGGCCAGCATCGCCTCCGCGACGTTCCCCGGCGTGACGATGAAGTGCGAGGCGCCGGTCGAGGTCACCACCACGTCGGACGCTTTGAGGGCGGCGATCAGGCCCGGCATCTCGGCCACCCGGGCGATGCCGCCCAATTCGGCGGCGACGTTCTGCGCGCGCTTGTGCGAGCGGTTGAGCACCAAGATCTCGCCCGCGCCCTCGGCCTTGAGCCGGCGCGCGGCCAGACCGCCCATCTTGCCCGCCCCGATCACCAGCACCGTCTTGCCGCTCAGATCGCCGACGTGGTGCTTGGCGAAAGCCACCGCGGCCGTCGCGATCGACGTGGATTCGCCCGAAATGGCGGTCTGCGAGCGGGCCGCCTTGCCGGCTTCGAGCGCTTCGCGGAAGAGCGTGTGCAGCGTCTTGCCCAGCGAGCGCGCGCGCTGCGCTTGCACGTACGCGTCCTTGACCTGGCCGAGGATCTCGGCCTCGCCGATCAGCATCGAGTCCAACCCCGTGCTGACCCGGAACAGGTGGTCGATGGCCTGCCCGCCCAGCAGCGTGTACATGTACGACTCCATGTCGTTCACGTCGCCGTGGCGGAAGTTGTTCAGGAACGACTTGAGCTGGGTGACGCCGACCTCGTAGTCCTCGAGCTCGGCGTAGATCTCCAGCCGGCCGCAGGTCTGCAGCATCAGCGCCTCGCGCACCGCCCCGTAGTCGCGCAGCGCGATCAGCGCCTCGCCCATGCGGTGGGGCGGAAAGGCGTGGCGCTCGCGCACGTCGACCGGCGCGGTGTTGTGCGAGAGGCCCAGGCAGACTAGCGGCACGCGTACACCTCGGCCAGCGCGTCGTCGGCGGCGGCGATGGTGCGGTCGATCTCGGCTTCCGTATGCGCCAGCGAGAGGAACCCGGCCTCGAACTGGGCCGGCGCAAAGTAGACGCCGCGGTCGAGCATGGCGTGGAAGAAGCGCCCGTAGAGCGCCGTGTCCGAGGTCTTGGCGCTCGCCAGATCGGTCACCGGTCCGGCGGTGAAGAAGAAGCCCATCATCGAGCCGGCCGCCGCGACCGTGTGGGGCGCGCCGCGGCGGTGGAACACGTCTGCCATCCCTGAGGTGAGACGCGTTCCGAGCCGTTCGAGATGCGCGTACGTCGCGTCCGACAACTGTCGCAAGGTCGCGATCCCGGCCGCCATCGCGAGCGGGTTGCCGCTCAGCGTGCCGGCCTGGAAGATGTCGCCGTCGGGCGTCAGCCGGTCCATGACGTCGGCTCGGCCGCCGAAGGCTCCGACCGGCAGCCCGCCGCCGATCACCTTGCCCAGCGTCGTCAGGTCCGGGAGCACGCCCTCGCGCGCCTGGACCCCGCCCAGCGCGACCCGGAAGCCGGTCATGACCTCGTCGAAGATCAGCAGCGCGCCGTGGTCGCGCGTGAGCGCCCGGAGCGCGTTCAAGAACCCGGGCAGGGGAAGCACGAAGCCCATGTTCCCCACGTACGGCTCCACGATGACCGCGCCGATCTGGCCGGGATTCTGCTCGAAGGCCGCGCGCACCGCGGCCGCGTCGTTGTAGGGCACGATGATCGTGTCGCGCGCGGTGCCGGCGGTGACGCCCTTGGAGTCGGGCACGCCCATGGTCAGCGCGCTCGAGCCGGCGCTGATCAGGAAGGCGTCGGCCGAGCCGTGGTAGCAGCCGGCGAACTTGACGAACTTCTCGCGCCCGGTGAAGCCGCGCGCCAAGCGGATCGCGTTGGCGGTGGCCTCGGTCCCCGACGAGCAGAAGCGGACTTTCTCGACCGACGGCACCGCGGCGACGATGAGCTGGGCGAGCTCCGTCTCGTACTCGGTCGGGGTGCCGTAGGACGTGCCGCGGCCCGCCGCATCCCGAATCGCCTCGACCACCGCGGGGTGGGCGTGGCCCAGGATCATCGGCCCCCACGACAAGACGTAGTCCAGGTAGCGGTTGCCGTCGACGTCGGTCAGATACGCGCCCTGGGCCTCGCGCACGAACACCGGCGTGCCGCCGACCGCCTTGAAGGCCCGCACGGTCGAATTGACCCCGCCCGGGATGACCCGCTTCGCCGCCGCGAACGCGCGCTCGGAGCCGGCGCGGTTCACGCCGGCACCGTCGGGCACGAATCCGCGCCGGAGCCGGCCAGCGCCGGGCGGAGCGCGGCGTAGTCCTGCGGGGTGTTCACGTTGGCCAGCGCGCGTTCGTCCTCGGGCACCGGAACGAACTTCGCCTTCAGGCGCTCGATCACCAGCCGCAGCGCGCCCTCGCCGCCGAGCAGCACCGGCAGGCCCTCGCGCAGGAACGCCTCGCGGCGGTAGAGCGCCGCCAGCGGCTCGATCCGCCGCCCCGCCGCGTCGTGCGCGGGGACCACCGCTTCGAGCGCCAAGCCGGACGGGTCGGAGGGCGCGTCCGCGGCAGGCTCGGCGACCGCGTCGGGGGCGATGTGCGCGGCGAGCCGGTCGACGAACCCCGCGTCGACGAACGGCGCGTCGCCGGCGCAAGCGAACACCCACTCGGTGCGCATCTCGCTCATGGTCGAGAGCAAGCCCGAGAGCGGACCGCGCCGGGTCCAGCGGTCCACCACCATCGGCGCGGCGAGCGCCGCGTCGATCTCGGGGGGAAGCGCGCCTTTGGTCGAGACCCAGGTCTCGCGCCCGGGCGATACGTTGCGGTACACCCGCACGAGCATCGGCACGTCGCCCGCGGCCAGGAACAGCTTGCCCGGCAAGCGCGTCGCCTCGCCGCCGGCCAGGATGCACACGCCGATCGTCATCGCGTTCGGATCAGGTAGTCTTTCGCGAAATACGTGATGATGATGTCGGCGCCGGCGCGGGCCAGCGCGGTCAGCGTCTCGTCGATCGCGCGCTCCTCGTCGATCCAGCCGCGCTCGGCGGCCGCCTTGAGCATCGAGTACTCGCCGCTGACGTGGTACACCGCGACCGGCAGGTCGGTCATCTGGCGCACTTGGTGCAGGATGTCGAGGTAGGCCATGGCCGGCTTGACCATCACCATGTCGGCGCCTTCCTCGATGTCCAGCCGCACTTCTTTGAGCGCCTCGCGCCTGTTGGCGGGGTCCATCTGGTAGGTGCGCCGGTCGCCGAACGAGGGCGTCGACTCGGCCGCCTCGCGGAACGGGCCGTAGAACGCCGAGGCGTACTTGGCCGCGTACGACATGATCGCGGTCTTGCTGAAGCCCGCCTCGTCGAGCGCGGCGCGGATGGCGGCCACCCGGCCGTCCATCATGTCGGACGGGGCGACGATGTCGACCCCGGCTTGCGCGTAGGTGACCGCGGTGCGGGCCAGCACGTCGAGCGTGCGGTCGTTGTCGACGTCGCCGCCCGCGTCGAGGATGCCGCAGTGGCCGTGGTCGGTGTACTCGCAGTTGCACAGGTCGGCGATCACGAGCAGGGCCGGCAGGGCGGCCTTGATCGCCCGCGCGGCCCGCTGGACGACCCCGTTGGGGTCGTAGTTGGCGGTCGCGACGGCGTCCTTGTCGGCCGCGTCGGGGATGCCGAACAGCAGCACCGCGCGCACCCCGGCCGCGTCCAGCTCGCGGCACTCCCGGACGACCGTGTCGGCGGAGTAGCGGCTCACCCCGGGCATCGACGAGATCGGCTGTACGATCCCGCTGCCGTTGACGACGAACAGCGGCTGGACCAGGCCGTCGCGGTTGATGCGCGTCTCGCGCACCAGCCCGCGCATGGCGGGGCTGGAGCGCAGCCGGCGCGGGCGGTTCACGATGAGGGTCCGCTGGGCGACGTTCATGCCCCGTTCTCCAATAGATAGCGTGTCACGGACTGTACGAACGCGCCGACCTCCGCGGAGGGTGCAGTCACGTCCGGCGGCCAGCCGTGCGCGCCCGCGGTTTCCGACGACGAAGGCCCCATCGCGGCGACCACCGGCCGGTGCCCAGCGTGCCGCAAGCCGTCCAGGTACTCGGTGATGGCGCTCACCGAGCCCGACGAGGGGAACAAGATCGCGGCCGGCACCCGGCCGCCCAGCCCGCTGCGCGCGGCGCGGCTGTCGGCCGCCTCGACCACCTCGGCGCCGGCCTCGCGCAGGGC
>CAXTNU010000125.1:0-10247 GCA_964245595.1 uncultured bacterium
GCGGGGTCACGCGCTGGTCGATCCCAGCGGTGACGGACGCGGCGGTGGACCGCGCGGCGGTGATCGTCCGGCGCGCGAACGCCGTCTTCGCGCTGCGGCCGCAGAATGCCGCGCTGCTCTGGCGGCATCCGTGCGCGAACCCGCCGTATGCCGTGCCGACCGGCGGCCGCGTGGTGACCGTGTGCGCCGGCGTCAGCACGGTGCTCGACGAGCGGACGGGCCGCGTGCTGGCGCGGCATGCCGTCGCGGCCCGGATGACCCCGCCGCGGCTGCACGACGCGCGCGCGCTCACCGCGCGCTACGTGCTCGTCGCGAACGCGTTCGACGGCGCCTGGATGGGCGACGAATATGCCGTCGTCGACGCCCGGACCGGCGCATTCGTGTGGTCGCAGACCGACTTTCGAGTCTTGAGCGTCACGCCGACCGCCGTGTCGATCGCGCCGTACCCGAGCATGCTCCCGTGGGCCGCGGCTGGGACCGTGGTCCGGCGCCGCTTGTCCGACGGCACACGACTCGGGACGGTGACATACGCGTTGCCGGGTTCGGCGGACGACGAACGAGGCGAGGTCACGCTGTCCGCGGCCGCCGCGTACGTGACGACTTCACCTGGGGCGGTGTATCGCTTCCGGCGCGGGGACACGCGCCGACCGCACCAGCTGGTCGACGCGTCCGGCGACGTGCCGGCGACGCTGGGAGCCGCCGCGTTCGTCGTGGGCCGCGCCGAAAACCGGTGGTCGGTCGTGTACCTGGATCGCCCGGCCCGCGCCGGGCGCTTCGTCACCCGCGTGCTGGGCCGTTTCCCGCCCGCCTTTACCGGGGGCTTCACCAGCGAAGTGTGGGGCGATCGGTACGCGGTGCGGGTCGGTGCGCGCGTCGCGCTGGCGGCGTACGGATTCGTCTGGCTCTACGACGAGTTCGGGGCGCAAGAGCTGGCGGCGAAGAGTCCCTGTGACGGGCCCCTCCAGGTCGCCGCGAACCGAGCGATGCTGTTCACGCTCTGCATGCGGCCGGCCATGGGCTCGACGCTCCCTGCGCACGCCAGGCTGGCCGCGTACGCCCGCCCGTAGGGAGCGCGGCGCCTAGAGCACGCCGGCGGCCGTCTTGCGCTGGTCGGCTTCCTGCAGTTCGCGCCAGGCGACTTTCCCGGTGCCCCCGCGCGGCAGGGTGGCGACGAACTCGATCAGCGCCGGAATCTTGTACGGCGCCATCCGCTCGCGCGCCCAGGCCTGGATCTCCTCGGCGCTCGCCTGCGCGCCGTCGCGCAGCACGACCAGCGCCTTGGCCTGCTCGCCGCGCCGCGCGTCCAGCGACGCGATCACGCAGGCTTCCTTGATCGCGGGGTGGGCGAAGAGCTGCGTCTCGACCTCGGCCGGCCAGACTTTGAAGCCGGCGACGTTGATCATGCGCTTGAGCCGGTCGACCATGAAGAAGTAGCCGTCGGGATCGATGTAGCCCAGGTCGCCGGTGCGCAAGAAGCGCTTGCCGTCGAGCTCGATGAACGCCTCGGCGGTCGCCGCGGGCTGGTTCCAGTACTCGCGCATCACCTGCGAGCCCGCGATGACGATCTCGCCGGTCTCGCCCGGCGGCAGCTCGCGCGCGCTGTCGGGATCGATCACCCGCGAGTCCACCCCGAAGGTCGGGATGCCCAAGCACTGCAGCTTGGGGCGATCGGCCGGGTTGGAGTGCGTCATGGAGATCGTCTCGGTCAGCCCGTAGCCTTCGATGTACGACAGGCCGAGCCGACCGCTGAGCTGTTCGCCGACCGCGGCCGGAAGCGGTGCCCCGCCGCCGCCGAGGTGCGCCAGCGAGGCGATCTTCTCGGGCCGGAACGCCGGGTTCGCCAGCAAGTCGACGACCATCGCGCTGATCGCGGTCAGCGCGGCGCACTCGTAGCGCTCGATCAGGCTGAGCGCCGTCGGCGCGTCCCAGCGCGTCGTCATGACGACGGTCCAGCCGCTGAAAAACGCCGCGTTGAGGTCCAGCGTCATGCCGGTGACGTGGAAGTAGGGCAGCACCGACAGGATGCGCACGCCGGCCGGGCTCGCGCCCCAGGCGATCACCGACACCGCGGTGGTCTGCACCGAGCGGTGGGTGTGCACGCAGCCCTTCGGCTTGCCGGTCGTGCCGGAGGTGTAGGGCAGCAGGCAGACGTCGTCGGCGCCGGTCGTCACCGGGCCAGGCACGGCGTTCGCGGCCAGCGCGTCGGCCCAGGCCGTGAACGGCGCGCTCAGCGGCGCGCGCGGCGCGGCGACCGCGGGCGGCAGGCTCAGCCGGGTCTCGCGCTCGACGTAGTCGCCGTACGCGGCGACTACGACCGTCGCGAGCGGGTCGGGCGCGTAGGGCCGCAGCTTGTCGAGCAGCTCCTGGCCGATCACGGCCACCTTCGCGCCGCTGTCTTCCAAGTACGCGGCGAGCTCGTCCGCGACGAGCATCGGGTTGAGCGGCACGACCACCGCGTTGGCGCGCACGATCGCGTAGTACGCGATCGCGAACTGGGGCGAGTTCTGCATGAACAGCAGCACGCGGTCGCCCGGCGCGACGCCGGCGTGCTGCTCCAGGTAACCGGCCAGCGCCTCGACCTCGCGCCACACGCGCGCGTAGCTCAGCGGGGTGTCGTAGTACACGATCGCAGGCTGCTGCGGGTAGCGCTGCGCCGTCGTCGCGAGATTGAGCGCGAGGTTGGTGACCGGGATCGGAATCTCTTTGGGCCGCCGCTTGGGCCAGAAGGGATAGTGCAGGGTGTTCATCAGACGGTGGCCTCCGCGCGCGCGCCGTACGCGGCGCCCGCCGCGCCGCCCATGAGCAGCGCCAGTTCGGCATCGGCGAACCCCGCTTCCCGCGCCGCGGCCTCGAACCCGTTCTTCCACTGGGCCAGCGGCATGCGGGAATTCAAGTACGGCCCGTCCGAGCCCCAGAAGACGCGCTGCGCGCCCAGCTCGTCGACGATCCGGCGCAGCAGCCCGAGCAGTTCCTGGGGCCGGCGCGCGAACGAGGGCTGCCAGCCCGAGAAGTCCATGTGGATGTTCGGCTTGGCCGAGGCCAGCGACAGGAGCTGGTCGTGCCAGGCGTGCGCGAGGTGCGCGCAGACGATGGTGAGGTCGGGATACTCGGCCGCCACGTCGTCGACGTGCTCGGGCATGGTGTAGCGCGCCTTGCACGGTCCCGGCTGGTGGCCGGTGTGCAGCAGCAGCGGCAGCTTGCGCTCCTGCGCCAGCGCGTAGAACGGCTTGCAGACCTCGTCGTGCGGGAAGAAGCCGGCCGCGCAGTGCAGCTTGAGGCCGCGCATGCCGCGCTCGACCCCCTCGCGGAACAGCTCGAACGCGCCCTCGCGGCGCGGGTCGATCGTGTAGAGCGGGATGATGCGGCCGGGATGGCGGCGCGCGAGCTCCAGCACGAGTGCGTTCTGGTCGGCGATCGGGATCGCCGGCTCGCCCGTCAGCAGACCGTAGTCCAGCGCCAGCAGCACGCTCTGGCCGACCCCCGCGGCGTCCATCTGCGCGATCAGCTTGCTGCCGTCGGGGTCGAACCAGCGCGCCTGGGCCAGTCCCTTGGCGAAGGCCAGCGGCGTGGTGGGAAGCCGCTCGCCGCGTGCCGCGAGGCGCCCGCCCATCGTGCGCCCGAGGCCGTCCCACCAGCGGTCGTGCATGAAGCCGTCGGCCAGCAGGTGGACGTGGGCATCGATCACCATCCGGCACCCTTCACGCGGGCGGAGGGGTCGGCCCTCCCCGCCAGAGAACCCCACAGGCCACTGGCGCCCATGCAGAGCGCCCGGACCGAGGTCTACGCGTGATCGTCAACAACGTCGAAGTCATGTTCGGTGGGCAAGCCGGCGACGGCAGCCTGACGACGGGTGACCTGATTGCCGGCGTGTTCAAGCGAATGGGCCTCGAGGTCTACACCTACAAGGACTTTCCGTCCCGCATCAGGGGCGGCCACACCAACTACGTGATCCGGGCCGGAGAACGAGCCGACTACGGAATGGCCGATGCGGTCGATGCGCTCGTGGCGTTCGATCTCGAAGCCGTCGAGGCGCACATCGACGAGATGCGGCCCGGCGGCTTCGTCGTTTTCGACGATACCTCGGAAGCGATTCCCGACGCGCTGCGCCGGGCGGACGTCACCTGGTACGAGATCCCCCTGGCCCGGCTGGCCAAAGAAGTCGGGCTGGAGCTGGTGCGCAACACGATCGCGCTGGGGGTGCTGGGCGCGCTGCTGGGCATGGACCGCGAGATCGTGCGGGCCGACGTGCGCGGCGTCTACGGGCGCAAAGGCGAGAAGGTGGTCGACCTCAACCTGCGCGCCATCGCGGCCGGCGAACAGTACGTTGCCGAGCACTTTGCCGCGCGGCCCAGCGGCTACGGCCTGCGCGCGAGCGCCGACGGCGACCGGCTGATCATGATGGGCAACGACGCGATCGCCTACGGCGCGCTGGTCGCCGGCTGCCGCTTCATGGCCGGCTACCCGATCACCCCGGCGACCGACATCCTGGAGTGGATGGCCAAGCAGCTGCCGCGCTTCGGCGGCGTGGCGGTGCAGGCCGAGGACGAGCTGGCCGCGATCACGATGACGCTGGGCGCGTCGTTCACCGGCGTGCGCGCGATGACCGCGACCTCGGGCCCGGGCCAGGCCCTGATGACCGAGGCGATCGGCCTGGCCGGCGTGCTCGAGATCCCGGTGGTCGTGATCGAGTGCGCGCGCACCGGCCCGTCGACCGGGATGCCGACCAAGACCGAGCAGAGCAATCTCGACCACCTGATCTACTCCGGCCACGGCGAGATCCCGCGCGTCGTGCTCGCGCCGGGCACGGTCGGCGAGTCGTTCGAGCTGGCCACGGTCGCGTTCAACCTGGCCGACCGCTGGCAGCTGCCGGTGTTCGTGCTGACCGAACAGGCGCTCTGCCAGAGCAAAGCCACGCTGCAGCCGTTCGATCTGGACGCGGTGCGGATCGACCGCGGCGCGCTGATCGACGACGGCGAGGTGACCTTCGGCGAGTACCAGCGCTTCGCGTTCGGCGAGGACGGGGTCTCGCCGCGGGTGATTCCGGGCGTGCCGGGCGGCATGCACCTCGCCGCGGGCTCGGAGCACAACGAGGCCGGCGTGATCACCGAGAACGCCCGCAACCGCGCCCGCATGATGGACAAGCGGATGGGCAAGCTCGAGGCGATGCGCGACGAGCTGCCGCGCGCGCTCGTGCACGGCGTGGCGGACGCCGACCTCGCGATCGTCGGCTACGGCGCCAACCGCGGCCCGATCGCCGAGGCGGTCGACCGGCTGGGCGCGGCCGGCGTGCCGGTGCGCTTCCTGCAGCTGCGCACCCTGTGGCCCTTCCCCGAGGACGACATCCGCCAGTTCGTGCGCGGCGCGCAGCACGTGTTCGTGGTCGAGAACAACTACGGCGGCCAGCTCCTGCGGCTGATCAAGACCGTGGTCGGCCCGCTCGGCGCGCTGCACGGCGTGCGCAAGTACGACGGCCGGCCGTTCCGCCCGCTCGAAATAATGGAAGCGGTGCGCGTCGCCGCGACCGGCGACCACGCCAACGAAGAGGTGTTCAAGTGAGCGCGACCCTGACCGCGAAAGACTTCGCGACCGCGACCCCGTCGTGGTGGTGCCCCGGCTGCGGCGACTACGGCGTGCTCTCGGCGCTCAAGTCGGCCCTGGCGGAGCTGGGCAAACAGCCGCACGAGGTGGCCTTCGTCTCGGGCATCGGCTGCTCGGGAAAGATCTCCGGCTACCTGCACAGCTACGCCTTCCACGGCGTGCACGGGCGCGCGCTGCCGGTCGCGACCGCGGTGAAGCTCGCCAACCGCGACCTGACCGTGATCGCCGCGGGCGGCGACGGCGACGGCTACGCGATCGGCGCGGGGCACTTCGTGCACGCGGTCCGGCGCAACACCGACATGACGTACATCGTGATGGACAATCAGACGTACGGCCTGACCAAGGGCCAGGCCTCGCCGACCAGCGCCACCGGCTACGTCGCCTCGGTCAGCCCCGACGGCAACCCCGACTCGCCGCTCAACGGGCTGGCGCTCGCGCTGGCCGCCGGCGCGACGTTCATCGCGCGCGGCTTCTCGGCCCAGCCCAAGCCGCTGGTGCAGTTGATCAAGCAGGCCATCGAGCACCGCGGCTTCTCGATCGTCGAAGTGATGTCGCCCTGCGTCACCTACAACAAGATCAACACCTACGCGTGGTTCAAGGAGCACGTCGCGGACGTCGGCGCGCGCGGCGGCTACGCGCCCAGCGACCGGCTCGCCGCGTTCGACGCGCTGACCCGCGAAGGCGACATCCCGCTGGGCGTGATCTACCGCGAGGAGCGCCCGACCTTCGAGGACCGCACCGGCCTGCCCGCCACGCCGCTGGCCCACCTCGACCTGCGTGCGAACCGCGCGCAGCTGGCCGCCCTGCAGGCCGGTTATCGCTAACGAGCGCCGCGTCAGCGGCACCTTCATGCGCGAGAAGGGTTCGCCGCGCAAGGCCGTCCGGCAGGACGCGGCGTCGCCCGCGGAACTGCTGCCGCCCAGCGACCGCGCGACGGTCGGCTTCGGGGCGACCGTCACGCTGCGCGACGAAACGGCGGCCGAGCGCCGCTACACGATCGTCGCCGACGCGGAGGCGAACATCCCGGCGGGCAAGGTGGGCCTGGGGTCGCCGCTCGCGCAAGCGCTGCTCGGCGCGCGCGCCGGCGACGTCGTGGTCTGGAAGCGCCCCGCCGGCGAGGCGCTGCTCGAGATCGAGACGATCGCCTACGACTGAGGCAGCGTAACGAGCGGGCTCTATCTACCCTGCTGGCGAGCAATTCAAGCTCCCGCCGCACGTGATTCCGAGGTACAATGGATTCATGAGCCGCGCCTTCACCAAAGAGCGTGACGACGTGCCCGAGCCCGCCGTCCGCCTCGCCCATGCCCCGACCGGGCAGGTCACGCCGGAGTGGTACGACGCCACCCGCCGCCGCCTGGACGCCGAGACCGACCCGCTCGAACGCGCGCGCCTCGAGGAGCTGCTCGAGTCGGCCGTGGCGGTCGGCGCCCCGGCTGATCGCAAGCACGTCGCCTTCGGCGCGACGGTCAGCGTCGTGCAAGGGGTGGGGGCCCAGCGCAACACGAGCCGCTACACCATCGTCGGGGACGTCGAAGCCGACGTGCGGGCGGGGAAGATCGGCGCGACCTCGCCGCTGGCCCAGGCGCTGCTCGGCGCGCAGGCCGGCAAGCGGGTCGTCTGGCACCGCCCGGCGGGCGACGTCAGCCTGCGGATCGAGTCCGTCTCGTACGACAGCGCGGCCGAGTAGCGGCCCGCGTGGCGTTGCCGATCCGCCGGGTGGCGCGGTGAAAGACGGGCGGCTGGCCGGCAAGGCGGTGCTGATCAGCGGCGGCGCGAGCGGGATCGGCCTGGCCACGGCGCGCCGCGCGATGGAGCAGGGCGCGCACGTCGCGGTCGGCGACATCGACCTCGATGCCGGCGAGCGGGCCGCGCGCGAGTCCCCGGGCCTGCACTTCGTGCGGCTCGACGTGACCAGCGACGAGAGCTGGGCGGCGGCGGTGGCCGACGTGCGCGAGCGCTTCAACCGGCTCGACGGGGTGGTCAACAGCGCCGGCATCTTCGTCATGGGCGACATCGAGACGATGTCCGACGCGGACTGGCACCGTACCCAGGCGGTCAACGTCGACGGCGTGTTCTACGGCTGCCGCCACGCGGTGCGCGCGCTCAAAGCGCACGGCGGCTCGATCGTGAACCTGTCGTCGGTCAGCGGCATCATCGGCGGCCACAACGTGGTGGCCTACAACGCGTCCAAGGGCGCGGTCCGGATGCTCACCAAGTCGGTCGCGCTCTACTGCGCCCGGCGCGAGTACGGCATCCGCTGCAACTCGGTCCACCCGACCTTCGTCGACACCGCCATGTACCAGGGCATCGTGGGCGCCGCCCGCGATCCCGACAAGATGCGCGCCGCGCTGACCGCGCAAGTTCCACTCGGCCGCGTCGCCGAGGCGCGCGAGATCGCGGACCTGATCGTGTACCTGCTCTCGGACGAGTCGGCGTTCGTCACCGGCGCGGAGATGGTGATCGACGGCGGCATGACCGCCCAGTGACCGGCTCCTCCTAGCGCACCGGGCTCGGCGGCTCGCTGTGATGGCGAGCGGGCGGGGATTCTGCTAGGATGGGAGCCCCATGATCCGCATGCTCCCCAAGCGCTTCCGTCGCGAGCCACCGCAGCGGCCGGTACGCGCGCTGATCCTGGGGGGCGGCGGCGCGCGCGGCGCGTACGAGGCGGGCGTGGTCGCCGCGCTGTGCGAGCACGAGACGTTCGATATCGTGTGCGGTACGTCGATCGGCGCGGTCAACGGCCTGTTCGTCGCGCAGAACATGACCCACCGGCTGGTCGAGATCTGGGAGACCATCTCGACCCGCGGCGTGACCCAGCTCAAGCCCGAGCTGGCGGTGATCGTGCTGCTCTGGCAAGCCGCGCACGGCTTGCTGCGCTCGCCGATCCAGCGCAAGGCCGCGCACGCCTTCTCGATGATGCGCGCGCTCCCGCGGCTCACCGCGGCGGGCGGCCTGCCCGGCCTGCTGGGGCTGTTCGAGAGCGGCAACGTGCGTGGCGTGATCGCCGAGCTGGCCGATTTCGGCGCGCTGCGCCACACCTTCATCGTCGGCGCGACCAACTTGTCCAACGGGCGCGGCGAGGCGTTCGCGCACTTCGCGCCCGGCCGGGCGAGCGCCGCGGCGGCGTTCTTCGCCAGCGAGCCGGCCGAACCGATCACGCCCGAGAACTACGTCGACGCGATCTGCGCCTCGGCCGCGCTGCCGCCGGTGTACGAGCCGGTCCCGATCCGCTGCGCGGACGGCGTGGTGCGGGTGTTCGCCGACGGCGGCTTCACCAACAACGCGCCGATCCGCCAAGCGATCGACGCCGGCGCGACCGACGTCACCGCGATCTTCGTCGCGCCGTCGGGCGCGCGCGGCGCCGAGCGCTCCGTGAGCTCGATGATGGAGGTGGCCTCGATCATGCTCGAAGCCAACTCCGAGCGCATGCTCGAGCTCGACCTCAAGCTCGCGCGCCGGATCAACGCCGACGTCGCGGCGGGCTTGGCGCCCGGTAAGCGCCACGTCGGCTTTCGCATCATCGGCCCGGCCGGGCCGCTCGGTTTGCCGACGCTGGGCTTCGACGACCAGGCGGAAGTGGACCGCCTGTTCGCCCAGGGCTACGCCGACGGCCAGGCGCAGGCCGTCGAGGCTCAGGACGCCGTGGCGAGCGCGCGCAGCAGGTCGCTGGCGAGATAGGGCTTGCGCAGCTCGACGATCGGCACGCCGCTGGCGTGCGCGGCGGCGAGCGCGTCCTGCGCGCCGTCCGGCACGATCGCGATGACCGCGCCGTCGTCGGCCAGCGCCCGCGCGAACGCGCCGGCGTCGTGCACCGCGCGCACGCGGTAGCCCGCGTCGCGCAGCACGTGCTCGGCGTACGACGCGGCATCGCCGTCGCGCTCGAGCAGCAGCACTGCGCGCGGCACGGTGAAGCAGGCGTCGCGCGGCAGCCGTACCACGACGCGCGTCTCGCTGCTGGAGCGGCTGTCCAGTGCGATCGAGCCGCCGTGCCGCTTGACGACCAGCCGCACGAACAGGCCCAATTCCGCGCCCAGGCCGGCCGCTTCGATCGCGACCACGATCCAGGCTTCCTCGCCGTGCACGCGCACCGCGACCGGCGTCTCGGGCGGGGCGAACTTGGCCGCGTTGGCGATCAGGGTCTCGAACAGGCCGTGCACCAGCACCGGATCGGCCGTGCCGTGGACCTCGCCCGCGGCGATGACCTCGACGCAGCGCGCCTGGCGCTGCGCGATCTCGGCCAGCAGCGCGCCGTACTCGACGGGTTCGGGCGTCAGCACCAGCGCGTCGTCCTCGAGCCGGGCCAGCGCCAGCGTCTCCTTGCCCAGGTCGACGAGCCGTTCGGTGGCACGGATGATGGCGGTGGTCGCGACCGCGGCGTCGGCCCCGTCGAGCTCCGCCTCGGCCAGGAACTCGGCGAAGCCGCGAATCGAGGTGAGCGGGTTGTTGAGGTCGTTGGCGAGCATCGTGATGAGGTCGCCCTTCATCCGGCTCAGCGCCAGCACCGCGCTGCGCTGCTGGTCGATCTCCTCGAACGAGGCGGCGTTGCGGGCGGCCGCGGCATAGGTCTGGGTCAGCAGCGCGAGCACCGCGCGGTCGTTGCCGCTGGGCGGGCGGTCGCGCCGGAAGGCCACCGCCACCACGCGCGGGTC
>CAXTNU010000126.1:0-10232 GCA_964245595.1 uncultured bacterium
TCATGCTGCTCAGCGCGGCGCAGCGCCAGGCCGCGCGCGCCGCGGCGCTGACGCACGAGCGCCAGGCCGCGCAGGCCCTGCACGACGAGCTCGTGCCGCGCGCGATCCCACCCCTGCACGGCTGGCGCTTCGACATCGCGCACCTGCCGTTCGAAAACGTCGGGGGCGACTTCTTCGACGTCATCGCCGAGCGCGACGGCCTGGCGCTGTTCTTCGGCGACGTCGCGGGCAAGGGCATGCGGGCCGCGATGCTGCTCGCCGCGCTCAAGCTGATCGTGCGCGGCACGCCCGCGCGCGCCAGCGGCGCGGTACTGGCCGAGCTCAACCGCTACCTCGCGCCGCTGGGCCGCGACGGCACGTTCTGCACCGCGTGGCACGGCCGCTTCGCTTCCGACGGCCGGGTGCGCTTCGCGATCGCCGGGCACGAGCCGCCGCTCCACCTGCGCGCGGACGGCTCGGTCGCGGAGCTGCAGATGGGCGGGATTCCGCTCGGGGTGAGCGACGGCGAGACGTTTCCCGAGTTCGAGCTGACGCTCGAACCGGGCGAGGCGATCGCGGTCTACAGCGACGGCTTGAGCGAGCTGTTCGCGGCCGGCATCGCGCCCGCCGAGGTGTTCGCGCCCGGCGCGGGGCTGGCCGAGCGGCTGCGCGCGCTCCCGCGCCGCGACGACGTGCTGATCGTGATCGCCACCCGCACCTCGGCGGCTCGGGCGTAGCCCGAACGCGACGGCTTCGCGCTCGGCGCGAAGCCACTAGTTCAGCGAGAAGTGCTTGCCGAAGAACTTCTCTTGGTGGGTGCGGAACTCGCCCCCGGGCGCGTCGTCGCGCACGACCTTCTGCTGCGACTTCTTGCGCTCGAGCAGCGAGCGCAGCTGGGGCAGCAGCCGGCGCAGAAAGCCCAGCTCGGCGAGCAGCCGCGCTTCGGCGGTGCGCAGCTCGAGCAGGCGCTGCTTGAGCGCGTCGGCGACCTGCAGCGCGCCGCCGACGGCGTAGCTGGCGGCGATCGGGTCGCTGGGAATCTCGACCTGGTCGGCGTTGCCGCTGAAGGCGACGAGCAGCTTGGCATACTCGCGGAACTCGCCCTTGACGCGGTGCGTCAGCTCGGACGCGCGCGCCTCGCCGTCGTCGTCCTCGGCGCCGTCGTCGATGAAGCTCACCTCGGCGACCAGGAACGGGTCGCGGTCGACGATTCGGGCGATCCGAAAGCGCTGTCCGCCGGTGGTGCTGATGTAGTAGCGCCCGCCCGGCAGCGGGGTGACGTCGGCGATCTCGGCGGTGGTGCCGACCTCGTGCGGCGTCACGTCGGGGTCGCCCACGTCGGCGCCGTCGCGGATCAGCACGACGCCGAAGGCCTCGCCCGTGTCGAGGCACTCGGCGACGAGCTTGCGGTAGCGCTCCTCGAAGACGTGGAGGCTCAGCACCGCACCCGGAAAGAGCACGGTGTTGAGCGGGAAGAGCCGCAACCGCCCCGTCTTCATGGCTCTACGGGTTCACCGCAGGTGAACCCACTAGACCGTGCGGCCGGCTTTCGCTGCGTCCAGACGCTGCTGCACGACGCTCCAGTCGACGTTGGCGAAGAACGACTCGATGTACTTCGAGCGCTCCGCCGGCTTGTAGTCGAGCAGGAAGGCGTGCTCCCAGACGTCCATCACGAGCAGCGGCACGAAGCCCGCGACGTTGCCGTCCTCGTGCAGCGTGATCCAGTGGTTCGAGACGCGCTGGCTGTGCGGGTCGAAGTAGGCGATCGCCCAGCCCACGCCGCGCATGCCGCCGACCGCCGAGAAGTCTTTCTTCCAGGTGTCGAAGTCGCCGTACGTCGCGGCCAGCGCGTCCTGCACGCCCGCCGCCGGCTGCGCGCCCGCGCTCTTGGTCATGTTGCCGAAATAGTACTCGTGCAGCACCATGCCGTTGTACTCGAAGCCCAAGCGGCGGGTGAGCTCGGCGAAGCCCGGGTTCGCGCCGGCGGCCTTGCCGGCAGTGATCTGCTCGGCGATCTGCTCGTTGAGCAGGTTGGTGTTCTTGACGTAGCCCTCGTAGAGCCCGAAGTGGACCTGCAGCGTGTTGTCCGAGATCCCTTGCAGACCGGACAGGTCGAACTTCTTGGCGGTGTACGATTGCTGTGCGAGCGATGCCAACGGAGCCTCCTACGACGTTCATTTGGGTAGACCGGGAACTTCGACGACGCGCGCGCGACCCCCGTATCCGAAGACCGGGCGCGCGGCGAGCGACGTCCGGCAGGTTCCCGCTTCCGGCGAGCGGCAAACACACGTCGTGCGCGACCTCGCCTACTTGACGCGGCTCCACCGCGAGCCGTCGCCGCTGCTCCTCGAACTCGAACAGCACGGGTTGCGCGAGGGCATTCCGATCGTCGACCGGGCGGCGGGCCGCCTGCTGTCCGTGCTGGTCCACGCCATGCAGGCCAACCGCATCCTGGAGATCGGCACCGCCTACGGCTACTCCACGCTGTGGATGGCGCTGGCGCTGCCGCCGGCCGGCAAGATCTGGACCATCGACCCCGACATGGAGCGGACCGACATCGCGGCCTCCTACTTCCGCCGGGCGGGGGTCGAGGAGCGGGTCGAGATCATCAACTCGCCCGCGCTCGAGGTGCTCGAGGCGTTCCCCCAGCGCAACCTCGACATCGTCTTCATCGACGCGCTCAAGCCCGAGTACGAAGCGTACCTCGAAGCGACGGTGCCGATGCTCAAGCGCTCGGGGATCGTGGTGGTCGACAATTTGCTCTGGTCGGGCCGCTCGGGCGCCGCGCCCAAGTCGTCCGATGACGAGAGCACCAAGGCCCTGCGGGCGTTCAACAAAGCCTTCCTCCAGCACCCGCAGCTCGACGCGACGATCGTGCCGGTCGGGGACGGAATCGGCATCGGTGCCCGCGTCGACTGAAGCCTTCAAGGCCGCGATGCGGCGCTTCGCGACCGGCGTCGCGGTCGTCACGACCGCGCACGAGGGCCGCATCCACGGTTTCACCGTGAACGCCTTCGCCAGCGTCACCGCCGAGCCGCCGACGGTCCTGATCTGCGTCAACCGCGGCGCGACCGCGCACCCTCTGATCGCGGCCTCGCAGCGCTTCTGCGTCAACATCCTGGCGCTCGACCAGCGGGGACTGGCCGAGCGCTTCGCGGGCGGCGAGCCGCGCCAGCGCTTCGAGGGCGTGGCCCATCACCCCGGGCCGAGCGGGTCGCCGGTCCTGGAGGGTACGCTGGCCCACGTGGACTGCACGCTGGCCGAGGAGCTGACCGCCTCGACGCACACCATCTTCCTGGGCACCGTGCTCGAGGTCGGGTCGCGCGCGGGCGCGCCGCTGGGCTACTTCGACCGGGCCTACCGCGACTTCGGGATCGCGCCGGCGTGATCGTCGAGACCTTCCCGGTCGGCCCGCTGGAGTGCAACTGCACGATCCTGGGCGACCCCGCCAGCGGCGAGGCGATCGTGATCGACGGCGGCGACGACGTGGCCGCGATCTCCGCCCGGCTGGAGCGCCGCGGCCTGCGCCCGCGCTACCTGGTCCACACCCACGCGCACTTCGACCACATCGGGGCGCTGGGGCCGCTGCGCGAGCGGGTCGGCGGCGACGCGCTGCTGCACCCCGCCGACCGGCCCCTCTACGCGGCCCTGGCCCGGCAGGCGAGCTGGGTCGGCCTGCCCCACGCGCCCCAGCCGGTGACGCTGGACGGCGACCTGGTCGACGAGGACGTGCTGCGGGCCGGCGGCATCGCGCTGCGCTGCCTGCACACCCCGGGCCACACGCCGGGCTCGACCTCGTTCGCGCTCGAGCACGGCGGCACGACCACCCTGTTCACCGGCGACACGCTGTTCTGCGGCGGGGTCGGGCGCTGGGACCTGGGCGGCACGTCGCTGGCCGACATCGTGCGCTCGATTCGCGCCAAGCTGCTCGTCCGCGACGACGCGGCCGTCGTGGTGCCCGGGCACGGTCCGGCCAGTACGATCGGGCGCGAGCGGCGCACGAATCCCTACTTGGCCTAGCGATACCCGGGCCTTCGGCCGGGTTGGCGGCAAGGAAGCGTGGGTAGCCTGCGAACGATCAGGAGGATGGTTGCAATGATCTCAGGCTCTCGTTCGGTCTTTCTTTCGCTCGTCGCGGCGTTCGCGCTGGCGGGCTGCGGCGGTAGCGGCTCCAGCTCGGTCTCGCCCAGTACGGGCGGCGGGGGGACCGGCGGAACGACTACCGGCGCGATCGCCGTCAGCCCCAGCGCGCTCCAGTTCACCACCCCGAGCGCCGCGGCGCAGACCTTCACCGTCTCGTCCTCGGCCAGCGGCGTGACGGCGCCGGCCCTCGACGGCACGACCTGCACGGTCAACGGCCAGCAGGTCGTCACGATCAGCGGCGGCGGCGGCACGCTGCCGGCGACGTACACGGTCACCCCCAACCCCGCCCTCACGACCGTCGCCGGCGCGCCCGCCGGGAGCTACGGCAGCTGCACGCTGGTGTTCACCTCGGGCACCAACACCGCGACCCTGCCGATCCTGGTCGGAACCGCCGCCAGCGGGCCCGCGACGCTGACCGCGGCACCCACCTCGCTGGCCTTCGCGGCGACGAATTCCGCCGCGCAGACCTTCACCGTGAGCGGCAGCGGCGGGACCGGCGCAGGCACCGTCTCGGTCAACGGCACGAGCTGCGCGGGCATCGCGACCGTGACCGGCAGCGGCGGCGCGCCGCCCCAGACCTTCACCGTCACCCCGTTCGGAGCCGGCGGCTGCGCGGTGGTGGTCGTCGACGGCGAGGTCTCGACCACCGTGCCGGTGACCGTCGCCCAGGTCACCCAGCCCGCGGCCGTGCTCCTGACGCCGACCAGCCTGACCTTCGCGGCCGGCAACTCGGCGCCCCAGAACGTCACCGTGAGCTACACCGGCTTCGTCGGCCAGATCACCGTCGACCAGACCGCCTGCGCGGGCATCGCGACCTTCTCCATCCCCAACGGCTCGCTGCCCCAGACCGGCACCGTGACGCCGGTCGCCAAGGGCACCTGCGCGGTCACCTTCACCCCGTCCGCGGCGACGGCGGTGACCCTCTCGATCACCGTCCAGTCGTAGCCGGGCTCGGTTCGGGGTCCGGCAGGATCTTGCCGTCGTCGGCGCTGCCCAGCAGCAGCGGGCGCAAGAGCGGGATCGCCGGATCCCCGTACTGCAGCAGGTCGTGGTGGAAGCGCGCCAGGGTGAACGCGCTTCCCATTTTCTTGCGGTAGTCCGCGCGCAGCTTGAGGATCGCGAGCTTGCCCAGCGTGTAGTAGCCGTAGGTCGCGTCCTGCGTGCCGCGGCGCGCCTCGCCGCGCGCGTTGGTCGGGTCGAGAAAGGCCTCGGTCTCGAAGAAGCGCGTCGCCTGCGCGACCGTCATGCCCTGGGTGTGCAGCTTGACGCCCGCGACGTAGCGCGCGTTGCGCCAGATCGCCTCGCGCAGCTGCATCAGCCGGACCCGCGGGTCGCCGTTGCCCCAGCCCTCGTCGACGATGAGCTGCTCGCCGTAGTGCGCCCAGCCTTCGACGAACGAGGTCGACGTCAGCAGCTTCTCGCTCAGCGTGAGCGGCAGGTGCCGGTCGAGCGCGAAGTTGGTGAAGTGGCCGGGATAGACTTCGTGCGCCGACACGATCGGGCGCTCGAAGTCGTTGAACGACTCCAGATATTGCGCGCGCTGCTCGGGCGGATCGCGCGGGTCGACCGGCGTGACGTTGTAGTAGGCTTTGGTCGCGACCCGCTCGAGCGGGCCGGGCGAGTCCATCGACGCCTGCGTCGTCGCGCGCTCGAACTGCGGGGTCGGGGTGACCGTGATGTTCGCGTCGGGCGGCAGGTCGATGAGGTGGTGCGCTTTGACGAACGCGCGCAGTTTGACCAGATCGGCTTGGGCCGCGGGAATCAGCTCGGCCGCGCTGGGGTGCTGCCTGTAGGTCCGCGCGAGCACCTGCTGCGTGCTCGCACCGGGGTCGATCCGCCGCGCGGTCTCCACCAGCTCGCGGCGCGTCTGCGCGAGCGCCTTCTCGCCGACGGCCAGGTACTGGTCGAGCGGCATGTCCAAGCCCTCTTCGTACTTGAGCCGGGCGGCGTAGTTCGCCGCGCCGATCGCGTACGTGCCGGCCGGGTGCGCGACCCAGCGCTGCTGCAGGTAGCGCGCGAAGCCGCCGGTGGCCGCGACCGCGCGCGCCGTGGCGCGCCGAAAGCGGGCCTGCGTGGCGCGGTCGCCGACCTTCACGAACGCCTGCGGCACGGTCGTCTTCAGCAGCGCGACGGTGCCGGCCGCATCGTCGGCGGCGATCTGCGCGGTGTCGCGGTCGACCCCGCTCAGGTTCGCGCGTGCTTGGGCGAACAGGCGCGGAATCTGCTCCTCGCGCGCGATCGCCGCGCGCAGCCGGGCGTCGGCGGGTGCGAAGCTGCGCGAGATCAGCACGAACACGCCGCCGCCGGCGAGCTGCACGTAGGTGTCGGGCTTGTGGCGCCACGACGCCATCGCGTCGTTGAGCAGCAGATCGTCGTGCAGGGCGTTGGCGAGCATCGCTTCGTCGAGCCGGGCGCGGGGCGAGAGGGTGGCCGGATCGATCGCGCCCAGCCGCTCGAGGTAGCGCTGGTCGCGGGCCAGCTGCGCGCGCCAGTCGGCGGCGGCGTACGAGCCGAGCTGCGCGTCGTAGGCGTGGACCCCGGCATAGGTCGCGCTGACCGGATCGGCCCGGAACGTCTCGTCGAAGTACGCTTTGGCCAGCGCCGCGTAGCCCGCGTCGGCGTCGCCCGCCCCGCTCGCGGCGGCGGACGGGACCGGGGACGAGTCCGAGGGCGCGGCCGAGGGGGCCGGCGAGGCGCCCAGCAGCGCCGCGCAAAGCACCCCGGCGAAGAGACGATGGGATGAACGCATCACGGGGGCGCTTCGCGAAACGGGGCTCGCCGCCTCGGTATCCAAGCTTCCCGAATGCTCCGCCGCACCGTGCTCGCCACCGCCCTCGTCGCCGCGCTCGCCGGCCCGGCCGCCGCCGCCGACTACGCGCTCGACCCCGCCCACTCGCAGGCCACCTTCACGGTCAGCCACCTGACCGTGACCAAGGTCTCCGGCCAGATCCCCGTGCAGAGCGCGCAGGTCAGCGCCGGCTCGAACGACCTGCCGACCAAGGTCGACGCCACCCTCGATCTCAAGGGCGTCGACACGCGCGAGCCCGACCGCGACAAGGATTTGCGCTCGGACGATTTCTTCGACGTCGCCAAGTACCCCACGATGACGTTCGCGTCCAAGAAGGTCGAAGGGACGCCGGGCGCGTTCACGATCAGCGGCGACCTGACGTTCCACGGCGTGACCAAGCCGATCGTGCTGGCGGCCAAGCTCGAAGGCAAGGTCACCGACGGCAAGGGCCGCACCCACCTCGGTTACACCGCGACGACGACCATCGACCGGCGTGACTGGGGCCTGAACTGGGGCAAGACGAACGGCGGCGCGCTGATCGTCGGCAACGAGGTGACGATCAGCCTGACCGTCGAGGCCGTCTCGAAGGGCTGACTAGCGCGCGGAGGGGATCGCGCAGGCCTGGCTGAGCCAGTAGTGCAGGCCCGCCAGGCCCGGCTCGACCGCCACGATGTCGGTCTCGTAGAACTCGAAGCCGCTCAGCGTCGAGCGCGGCCCGCTGATGAGGCCGAAGCGCTGGCCGAGCGTGACCTCGGGCTGGGCCGCGCGGCTCGGGCGGTCGCTGCCGGGGACGAAGACCCACAGCGGCGCGCGCTGGCAGACCACGCTCAGCGTGCGCGCCGCCGCGGCCGCCGGGCTCGCCGCAGGCGCGGCACTGGGCCCGGGCGAGGCCGACACGAGAACGGCCAGCGCGATCCCGAGCATCAGTGCAGCTTGATCGTGACCATGCCGCCCGACTCGACGACCTGGGGACCGGCCGCTTCGTCCTGCGAGGTCTTGCCGGTTCCGTCCTGGTTGGCCAGCGCTGCCGCGGCGGCCGCGATCCCGCGGGCCTGCTCGAGCATCGCGTCGGTGATCCGGCCCTCGGAGCGCCCCTTGCGGTAGTCCTCGACCGCGGCCTGGAGAGCCAGGCGCGAGCGCTCGGGGTAGTCCTTCTTCTTCTCGGGGTAGCCGTCGAGCGCGGCCTCGATGTCGGCGTCGCTGATCGCCAGCGCCGCGTCGATCGTCTTGCCGCGGGCCAGCTCGACCAGCAGCGAGCAGGTCGCCGTGCCGAAGCCGCAGCCGGTCGTGAAGTACGAGATGTCCTCGATCACGTCGCCCGGCCCGACCTTGAGAAAGAAGGTGTACAGGTCGCCGCACGAGTCGCTGAAGTACTCGCCGCTCGCGGTCGGGCTCTCCATGGTGCGAAAGCCGGTGCGGTGCTCGACGAGCTGCTGGAATTTGGCGAAGTTCATGGTGCGCTGACGGTCTCTCTCCGGCTCTGGGGTGGGGTGGGGTCGGTCTCTATCTCGAAACGGCATTCGCCGCCGCCGGTTGCGAGGCTCTCGACGTGGGTCGCGCCGCCGGGCGCCACCCGGTCCAGGATGCTGTGGATCGCACTGCAGCATTCCGGGTTCTCGGCCACCACCGCCGCGTAGGGGCACGAGCGCTCGTGCAGGACCAGCTTGCCGTCGGCCCGCTTCTCGTAGTCCGCCGACACGCCCGCCGCCTTGAGCGAGGCGACCAGCGAGACCACCCGCTCCTCGGCCGGCCGGCCGTCGATCTGGGGCGCCAGCCGCTCGGCCGCACGCTCCCCGATGCGGTCGAAAATGGCTTGGACCGCCGCCGCGCCGCCGCTGGCCCGAACCTCGCGCAGCACGGCGTTGAGCATCTTGTCGTAGTTCTGAGGGAAATAGCGGCCCGCTTCGGGCGTGAGCGAGTATTCGACCGTGGGCTTGGTCTTACCGCGCCGCACGCTCCGCCCCGCGATCAGGCCGTCGCGCTCGAGCACCACCAGCTGCTGGCGGATGGCGTTGGGCGAGAGCCCGAAGGCCTGGGCCAGATCGAACGCCGAGGCCGAGCGCCGCTCGCGCAGCGCGCCCACGATCTTCCCGCGCGTCGACTCGAAGAAGCGGTCGTGCATCTGTCCCTACGCTAGCATGGAAGGCACAGATAGTCCAGGCTTTCCTTGACTTTCTCTTGCCATCCCTTTACGATAGTTCGGCATGTCCATCACCACCCGTGGATTGGTTACCTCCGGTCTTCGAGTCGCCGTCGAAGGCAACGAGATTCTCAAGGGAATCGACCTCGCCGTCGAGCCGGGGCGCGTCCACGCGCTCATGGGACCCAACGGCAGCGGCAAGTCGACCCTGGCCTTCACCATGGCCGGCCACCCCGGCTACGAGGTGCTGGCGGGCTCGGTGACGCTCGACGGCGAGGAGCTGCTCGAGCTCCCGCCCGACAAGCGCTCCAAGGCCGGGCTGTTCCTCTCGTTCCAGTACCCGGCCGCGATCCCGGGCGTCTCGGTGGCCAACTTCCTGCGCACCGCGCGCATGGCGGTGCGCCCGGGCGACCTCTCGCCGGCCAAGTTCCGCCAGATGGTGTTCGAGAAGCTCGACGCGCTCGACATGGACCCCGCCTTCCTGGGCCGCTACGTCAACGACGGCTTCTCGGGCGGTGAGAAGAAGCGCCTGGAGATGCTCCAGATGGCGATCCTGGCGCCCAAGTACGCGATCCTCGACGAGACCGACTCGGGCCTGGACGTCGACGCGCTCGAGGCGGTCGGCAACTCGGTCAACGCGCTGCGCGCGACCGCCGACGGCCGGGACATGGGCCTGCTGGTCATCACCCACTACCCGCGCATCCTGCGCCACCTGCCGGCCGACGTCGTCCACATCCTGATCGACGGCCGGATCGTCAAGACCGGCGGCCCGGATCTGGCCGAGCGGGTCGAGCGCGAAGGCTACGACACGATCCGCGAAGAGGTCGCGGCCGTCGGTGCTTAGCGATACGCAGACCCTGACCGCGCTGCCGTTCGCGCCCACGGACGGCACGCTAGACGCCGTCGTGGCCGCGCTGCACGCCGCCGGGGCGGACAGCGGCGGCGCGGTCGACGAGGCCCGGCGGCGCGAGGCCTTCGCGCGCTTTCTCGAGCTGCCGGCGCCCGGCACGCGCCCTGGCCGAGCCTGGAAGCACGACTACGACAAGCTGCGCTACGACGGCTTGAGCTGGAGCTCCGAGCGCACGACGATGGCGACCCTGCCGCTGCGCGCGCCGGCTCCCGCCGCGAGCGGCGAGCTCGCGCCCGAGGTGATGGAGCGGTCGTTTCAGAGCTGAGCCTGCG
>CAXTNU010000127.1:0-1055 GCA_964245595.1 uncultured bacterium
GACGGACGGCATCGGCCTGGTCGCCACGCACGCCGGGCCGCTCCACGCGCTGCTGCGCGTGCTGCTGCGCGACGCCGAGGTGCCCGCGCTCTCGATCCGCTTCGTGACCGCCTCGGTCACTCGCTTCCGGTGCACGAACGGCGTGTGGACGCTAGCCCGGCTCAACCAGACCGCGACGGCGTCGTGACGGTCGTCGCGAGCACTTCCAGGCGGCACGTCACCGGGCGCGGAAACTCCGGCCGATGAGCCTCGCGACCCGGCAAAACCGCCTCAATCTGCCGCTGGGCGATCGTGCGCCCGACGAGATCAACGTGATCGTCGAGATTCCCAGCGGCTCGCGAAACAAGTACGAGTACGACAAGGCGCTCGACATCTTCCGGCTCGACCGCGCGCTGCACTCTCCAATCTTCTATCCCGGCGACTACGGCTTCTTACCGCGCACGCTGGCGCTCGACGACGATCCGCTCGACGTGCTGATCCTCGTTTCGGAGCCGACCTTCAGCGGCTGCCTGGTATCGGTGCGCCCGATCGGGCTGCTCAAGATGGTCGACGGCGAGAAAGAGGACGACAAGGTCCTCGCCGTCCCGGTGGGCGAGCCGGATTACGCCGACGTCCACAACCACACGCAGATCTTCCCGCACCAGCTGCGCAAGATCCAGCACTTCTTCGAGACCTACAAACTGCTCGAGGGCAAGCAGACGCGGGTCGACGGCTGGGACGACGCCGCCGCCGCCCGCCGCATCATCATGGAGTCGGCGCAGCGCTTCGACCAACAGCCGAAGTGACCGGCGCGAGCGTGGCGGGATACGGCGACGGCGCGCCGGCGAGGGCGGCGGCGAAGATCTCGGCCGTGTCGACCAGGCGCGGACCGGGGCGGTTGACGTAGGCGTTGCCGTCGATGGCGTAGGCGCGGCCTTCGCGCACCGCGCGCAGCGCCGCGAACGCGCGCGCGGCGCCGTGCGGCTGGGGGCTTACGAAAGCGCAAGAATCGCTCGCGGCACTGCCGCCCGACGCCGCGCGCGCGATGATCAGCCCGACGCAGCAGGCGTGGCTCA
>CAXTNU010000127.1:1065-8837 GCA_964245595.1 uncultured bacterium
TTCGGAACACCCCTGCCGGACGGCGCGACCAGCACGACGTCGGGTTCGGCGGCGGCGATCTCGTCCCAGGTGAGCACGCGGCTGTTGGCGCCGGGATGCGCGAGCACGGGTTCGCCGCCGGCGAGCTCGACCAAGCCGGGCGTCCAGTGCCCGCCGCTCATCGGCGGGTCGCTCCACTCCAGCACCAGCGTGCGCGGCCGCGGACGACCGCTCGCGCGCCGCGCATCGGCCCGCGCTGCCAGCGCCGCTGCGCGCGCGCGCAATTCAGCCAACGACGCGTCCGCGCCGGCCCGCGCGCCGACCACGTCGCCGACGAAGGCGATGGTGGAGAAGACGTCCTCGAGCGAGGACGGTTCGAGCGAGACGACCCGCGGGTCGCCGCGCAGCCGCTTCGCGGCGCGGTCGACGATCTCGTACGACACGGCGCAGACGGCGCACAGCTCCTGGGTGACGATCAAGTCTGGTTCGAGCGCGGCGAGCTTGGCGTCGTCGAGGCCGTAGAGCGACGAGCCCGCGTGGACGCTGGCCCGCACGTGGCGGTCGATCCCGGCCGCGTCGAGCTCGGCCGGCAGCAGCGAGGAGGTGAGGTGCGGCAGCGCTTTGGCCCGTTCGGGAAAGTCGCACTCGTGCGTGACGCCGACGACCTGATCGCCGGCGCCGATGGCGAAGAGGATTTCCGTCGCACTCGGCAAGAGGCTCACGACTCGCATTCCGGAGGTATTCCGTGGCCGTCGATCTCCCGCCCGCCGCGGTCGCCTTCCAGCGCACCGCCAACGCCATGGCCGCCGCCGCGACCGCGATGCCGGCGACGGTCGCGTACGACGTGCGCGCCCACGTCCACTACCTGGGCGATCAGGACTATCGCTACCACTACGAGGTCGACCGGCGCGCGGCCCGGGCGACCGTGCGGGTCGACGACGGGCCGCCGCCGACGGATCCCGCCCCGTGGCCGCTCGACCCGACCTTCGACGCGTTCGCGCGCTTCTCGACCAGCGGCTTCTGGGAGTCGAAGGGCCGCGACGAGCTGCGCTTCGCCAACGACCCGCGCTTGCTGCAGTACGACTTGACGAAGCGCGCCGGCGTCGACGCCGTCTCGTTCGCGGTCAAGGACTACAAGATCGCGTACGCCGAGCCGGCCGACGCGGCCGCGCCGCTGGTGCGCCTGCAGCTCACCGCCTCGCCTACGGCCGAGGGCTCCCAGACCGTGTTCCGCTCGGTCGTGGTCGACCCGGCGACCTGGCTACCGGTGCAGGTCACGATGCACACCCCGGTCGGCCACAGCGCCGTGACGATCGACTATGGCCAGGCCGGCGGGCACCCGGTCGTCACCCACTTCGAGATCCGCAAGACCGAGCGGATGGCGTTGCTGAGCCTCACCGCGAGCACCGAGGCGTGGTTCGAGAACGTCCGCTTCGACCAGCTCGGACACGTGCCGTAGCGTAACGAGCTGCCGTACGGCTGCCGTGCCGCGCGGCGCGGGGGAGTGGAGCGGCGGTCGCGAACCGACGCGGGTCGTCCCTTTCGCGTCCCAGGAGTTCCGGCCCTGAACAAGATCAAAGTCCTCAACCCCGTCGTCGAGCTCGACGGCGACGAGATGACGCGCATCATCTGGCACTTCATCAAGGACAAACTCATCCTGCCGTATCTCGACGTCGATCTGAAGTACTACGACCTCGGGATCGAGCACCGCGACGCGACCGACGACCGGGTCACGCTGGACGCGGCCCGCGCGATCAAGCAGTACGGCGTCGGCGTGAAGTGCGCCACGATCACCCCCGACGAAGCGCGGGTCGAGGAATTCCACCTCAAGCAGATGTGGAAGTCGCCCAACGGGACGATCCGCAACGAGCTCGACGGCACGGTCTTCCGCGAGCCGATCATCTGCCGCAACGTGCCGCGCCTGGTGCCGGGCTGGACCCAGCCGATCGTGATCGGCCGCCACGCCTTCGGCGACCAGTACCGCGCGACCGACTTCGTCGTGCCCGGCCCGGGCAAGCTGACGATCAGCTTCGTGCCCGACGGCGGCGGCGAGTCGATCACCCGCGAGGTCTACCAGTTCAAGGGTCCCGGCGTGTCGCTCTCGATGTACAACGTCGACGAGTCGATCCGCGGCTTCGCCCGCGCCAGCATGAACTACGGTCTGCTGCGCGGCTGGCCGGTCTATCTCTCGACCAAGAACACGATCCTCAAGTACTACGACGGGCGCTTCAAGGACATCTTCCAGCAGGTCTTCGAGGAAGAGTTCGAGGCCGAGTTCGGCGCGCGCGGGCTGACCTACGAGCACCGCCTGATCGACGACATGGTCGCCTCGGCGCTCAAGTGGTCGGGCGCGTTCGTGTGGGCCTGCAAGAACTACGACGGCGACGTGCAGTCCGACACGGTCGCGCAAGGCTTCGGCTCCCTCGGTTTGATGACGTCGGTGCTGATGACGCCCGACGGCGACACGATCGAGGCCGAGGCCGCGCACGGCACGGTGACGCGCCACTACCGCGAGCACCAGAAGGGCCGCGAGACCTCGACCAACCCGATCGCCTCGATCTTCGCCTGGACGCGCGGCCTGGCGCACCGCGGCAAGGTCGACGGCACGCCCGAGGTGACGCACTTCGCCGAGACGCTAGAGAAAGTGTGCGTCGACACGGTCGAGGCCGGCAAGATGACCAAGGATCTGGCGATCCTGATCGGGCCCGACCAGCCCTGGCTGACCACCAACGGCTTCCTCGACGCGCTCGACGCGGAACTGAAGCGGCGCATGACCGCGGCCCAGCCCGCGAGCGTGTAGCCGGCGAGGACGCACGGGTGAGCAGGCTCAACGACGTGGGCGGGATGCACGGGTTCGGGCCGGTCGAGCGCGAGCCCGACGAACCGCCCTTCCACCACGAGTGGGAGGCGCGGGTCTTCGCGCTCAACCGGGTGCTGCTCGCCCGCGGCGTCTACAACCTCGACGAGTTCCGCTACGCGGTCGAGCGGGTCGACCCGGTGCGCTACTACGGGCTCTCGTACTACGAGCGCTGGCTGCTGGGCATCGAGACGCTGCTGGCCGAGAAGAACGTGCCGGCATGAGCTTCGCGCCCGGCGACGCGGTCCGCACGAGCGGCGCGAATCCCGCCGGCCACAACCGCCTGCCGCGCTACCTGCGCGGCAAGCGGGGTTGGATCGTCGCGCTGCGGGGCAGCTTTCCACTGGCCGACCTGCGCGCCGCGGGCCGGCCGGCGCCGGACGAGCCGCTCTACACGGTCGCCTTCGCCGCGGCCGAAGTCTGGGGACCCGACGCGGAGCCGCGCGAGACGCTGCACGCCGACCTGTGGGAGTCGTACCTTGCCGCCATCTGACCACGACCCCGAGCATGGCCATGACCACGATCACGGCGACCATCACGGGCATGACCACGGCGATGTCGGCGCGGCCCAGACGACGCGGCGCGTGACCGCGCTGGTCGACCGGCTCGAGCGTGCCGGCGTGACCAGTGACGCCGAGATCACCGGCGTACTCGAGCGGTTCCTCGCTGCGGCGGGACCCGGCAACGGGGCGCGGCTCGTCGCGCGCGCGTGGACCGATCCCGAGTTCAAAACGCGCCTGCTGAGCGATGCGAACGCCGCGATCGGCGAGTTGGGCCTGGACATGACGCACTGGGCGCCCGTGCGCCTCGTCGTCGTCGAGAACACGCCGCAGGTCCACAACGTCATCGTCTGCACGCTCTGTTCGTGCTATCCGATCGCGCTGCTCGGCCCGTCGCCGACCTGGTACAAGAGCGAAGCGTACCGCTCGCGAGTGGTGCGCGAACCGCGCGCGCTGCTGCGCGAGTTCGGCCTGGCGCTGGACGACGAGCTGGAGATCGCGGTCTGGGACTCGACCGCCGAGCTGCGCTACATGGTGTTGCCGCAGCGCCCGCCCGAGAGCGCTGGCTGGAGCGAAGAACGGCTGGCCGCGCTCGTCTCGCGCGACGCGCTGATCGGGGTCGCACGATGAACGTAAACGACCAAGATACGCTCGCGATTCTCGTCGGAGGTGGACCCGCGCCGGGCATCAACGGCGTGATCGCCTCGGCGACGATCGAGGCCCGCAACCACGGTTTGCGCGTGCTCGGCGTCTACGAAGGCTACCGCCATCTCGTGCAGGGCGACTTGTCGCACGTCGTGGAGCTGGGCATCGAGGATGTCTCGCGGGTACACTTCACCGGCGGCTCGATGCTGCGCACCTCGCGCACCAACCCGGCCAAGGACCCCGAGTCCCTGCGCCGCTGCATCCGCTCGCTCACGATGCTCGGCGTGCGCTATCTGGTCACGATCGGCGGCGACGACACGACCTTCGGGGCGAGCCGCATCGCGGCGGAGACGAAGGGCCGAATCGGCGTCGCGACCGTCCCCAAGACGATCGACAACGACTTGCCGCTGCCCGACAACGCGCCGACCTTCGGTTTCGAGACCGCGCGCGCGGTCGGCTCGGCGATCGTCGAGAACCTGATGGAGGACGCGCGTACCGCCTCGCGCTGGTACCTCGCGGTGACGATGGGCCGCAAGTCGGGCGCGCTGGCGCTCGGCATCTGCAAAGCCGCCGGCGCGACGCTGGCGCTGATTCCCGAAGAGTTCAGCGGCGAGCGGCTCGCGCTCGACGACGTGGTCGACACGATCGTCGGCGCGATCGTGAAGCGGCGCGCGAACGGGCACGACCACGGCGTCGCGGTCATCGCCGAGGGGATCGCGGAGCGGCTCGACCCGGCTGAATTGTCGGCGGTCGCCACCGCCGCGCGCGATGCCTACGGCCACGTCCGGCTGGCCGACGTGCCGCTGGGCAGCGTGCTGCGCGACGCGGTCCGCGGCCGCTTGCAGGACATCGGCCTCGACGCGACCGTGGTGCCCAAAGACATCGGCTACGAGCTGCGCAGCGCGAAGCCGGTGCCGTTCGACGCCGAGTACACTCGCACGCTCGGCTACGGCGCGGTGCGCTACTTGCTCGCCGGCGGAAGCGGCTCGCTGATCGCGCTCTCGGGCGGCCGGATCGTGCCGGTGACGCTCGACGAGATGCTCGACCCGGCCACCGGCCGCATCCGTATCCGCATGGTCGACGTCACCACTGAATCGTACGAGGTCGCCCGCAAGTACATGATCCGCCTGGAGGAGACCGACTTCGTCGAGCCGCGCCTGTCGCGGCTGGCGGCCCAGACGTCGCTCACCTCGGAGGAGTTCGCGGGGCGGTTCGGCCGGCTGGTGACCTGAACCGACCTGGAAGCGAAGTTTCCCGGAAGTTTTGTGGTACTTGTGGTATAACTAGCCCGGCGTAGGCGTCTCGTGCGAGCCCATCACGCGCGACGCTCCTCCGGAGGTACTACAAGAGTGACCAAAGCCGACATCGTGGACTCTCTAGCCACCGAGCTGGAGATGCCGAAACGTCAGGTCGGTAAGATCGTCGACATGGTCCTCGACAAGATCACCGCCGCGCTTGAATCGGGCGACAACTTGCAGCTGATTCCATTCGAACGCTTCGTCATGCGGGAACGTGAGGCGCGCACGAGCGGAAATATGCGGCATGCCGTGCTCGAGGCCCACGATCCCGCCACCGGTAAGATCACCGTCGCTCGCTTGCGCAAGGCCTTTAGCTTGAGTACCCAGGAAGTGGCAGGGATCGCCGGCGTGACGGCACGCGCGATGCAGAACGCACCGCGCTCCACTCGTACCAAGACGCAAACGCGGCTCGAACGGTTCGAGCGAGGCATGGTTCGTCTTCGCCGTATGCTGAACGGCGATATGAGCCTCGTACGAATCTGGCTGCGCGCGCCCCATCCTGACCTCGGCGGCCGAACTCCGGTCTCGTACCTGAGAGAGGGCAATTTGGATGTCGTCGACATGCTCGTCGGCGATGCCGAGACCGGACAGACCGCGTAAGTGCTGGCCGGTGCTGCACTGAGCAGTGCGCTTGCGAGGTGTCCACGAATCGCCATCACGAACTCCTACTACCGCAGCGTCGACAATGCTTACGCCGGCTCGGTACTGTCGGCGATCGGCTCGAAGACGAAGGGTGGCCGTTACAACGTCGAGGGTGTCTTCGAAGTACTTACGTAGCGCAAGACCCGCTCGTCGCACTGGCGGAAGTCGAATCCACCGTGAAGATCGGTCCTAACTTTGTTGCGGTGCGGATGCCGCCGCGTTTGATGGTGACGATCGACGTCGATCTGCGGGAAGTCCTCGACCTGACCGACGTCGGCATTCGGCGCCGATTGAAAACGACTCGCGCCGAGCTCGAGCAGCCCTGGAAACCGTTCGTGCTGCGTGGGAGCATTGCGCCGACGCAACACTTTGGCGCTGCGGTCCGCAGAGCTGGCTTCGAAGCAGCTCTCGTGCCTTCGGCACGCGTGCCTAGAGCAAAGAATCTCGCAGTGTTTCCAGAGAACCTGCACGCGTCGAGCAGCTATCGCATCTACTCACCCGGAACCCTCCTCAACCATACAGTGTCCGGAATGCGCTGAATCGTTGGGCTAGAGGCGAAGGATGACATGCGGTGTCCTGGCAGACGTCAGAGCGAGGCGAACGCCCCTTCGACCAAGCGCTCCGGCACAGTGTGCTCGCCCTCGAACTCGCGGTAGTCCACGCTCAGGCCGAGCCGCCGCAGTTGCGGCACGATGCGCCGGCTGCAGGCGATCGGGAGAACCGGGTCGTGGGTGCCGTGCGACACGAAAACTGCCGGCGCACCGACTAGGTCTGGCGGGACCATGAAGCCGGGTGAGAAGGCGAAGATCCGGCTGAAGAGGTCGCCGTTGGGCAGGCCGAGCGTCAGCGCGTAGCTCGCGCCGTCGCTGAAGCCCTCGACCGCGATGCGCGCCGGGTCGACCGCGAAGCGCGCGAACGCGAACGCCAGACCGGCGTCGATCCGCTGCACGTCCGGTCCGAGGCCGCCGCGAATCACGTCCCAGGTCGCGCCCAGTGAATCCGGCGCGAGCAGCAGCGCGCCGGTTCGTTCGGCGTGCGGCCGCAGCCGCTCGATGCGGCGCGCCGCGCTGCCGCCCGCCCCGTGCAGACAAACGACGAGCGGCGCGGGCCGGCCGGCATCGTACGACTCCGGAACGACCAAGACGACGTCGCGCTCGCGCCCGATGCCCAGGCGGTGATCGCCCGGCGGCAGCGCCGCCGCCGTCGGTGGGGCAGGCCGCGCATGCAGGCGCGCGCTCTCGGACGTCGTCACACGCCGCGCGTTCGAGACGCTCGCCGCCCAGCCTCCCCGCGCACCGCGAGCGAGCGCAGGCCGACCCGGCCGGCGTAACCTCGGTGACCGCGCCGGTTGTAGACGTCACCATGGCAGCTCGAACGACTTAGGCCGAGCGTGCGATCACGTACTGCGGGGTCCTGAAGATCGACATCATCAAAGGCGCCAGCGGACCGTGAATGCGAATCTGCGACCCGATGAACCAGACCACGAGCCCGCGGGCGCGCGTCGCGGCGGAGATATTCGCTCGCCATCCCGACTACCGGGCGGGCATCGTCTACGCGCGCAACGTCGTCAACGGGCCCAGCGACGCGCGCAGCCTCGCGGCGCTCCACGCGGCCGAAGAAGCGGCCCGGGCGCGCTTCACCGACCGGGCTCCGGCGGAGGACCCGCACCTCGCCGCGTGGCGCGCCGCGTATGCCGCGTTCGGGGCCAAGCCGAGCAAGTTCTTGTGCTCGGCCGAGGCGCTGCTGCGGCGCACGCTCAAGGGCGGCGCGCCGGCGATCAACCGGCTCGTCGACGTCTACAACGCGGTCAGCATCGTGCACGTCGTGCCGGTCGGCGGCGAGGACGCGGAC
>CAXTNU010000127.1:8847-10215 GCA_964245595.1 uncultured bacterium
CTTCGCGATCGGCGGCGAGCCGTTCGAGACGCGCGAGGGCGGCGCGCCGCTCACCGTCGCGGTCGAGCCGGGCGAGGCGGTGTGGGCGGACGAAGCGGGCGTCACCTGCCGGCGCTGGAACTGGCGGCAGTGCACCCGCACCGCGCTCACCGAAAGCGTCGTCAACGCGTATTTCGTGCTCGACGTGCTCGCCCCGTACACCGGCGCGCAGCTCGAAGCCGCGACGGCGGCGCTGGTGGACGGCCTGCGCGCGGTCTCGCCGAGCTGCGAGATCGAGATCGAGACGCTGCGCGCCGGCACTCGGCTCGGCTGACCGGTACCCGAAGACCGGTTCCGGCCTCAAACCTCGAGCGGCTGGAGCAGCGCTTCGGTCCGGACCAGCGCGGTGTCGAACGCGTCGGGGCCGTTGCGGGCGAGCGTGTCGTAGAGCGCGATCGCGGTCGTGCGGCTCAGCACCGCCGCGCGGTACCAGGCCAGGGTCGGGGCGAGCGCGCTCAGCGCGGGGACGCGGGCCCAGCGCTCTTGCAGACGCGGCGCGACGACGTGCGCGGCGTGCACCGAGAGCACGTAGTCGTGATCGCTCAGGTGATTGACGAACGCTTCGAGCGGGGCCGGCTCGGCCGCCAGCACGTAGCTCGCACCGTCGCGGCGCAGCAGCCCGTAGGCGACCGGATCGACGCCGGCGACGATCGCCGCCGCCCTGCACCACGCGGCCACCTTCGCCTCGTCGCCCAGCGACGGCGCGGCGTGCGCGGAGAGCAGCGTCGTGACGAAGCGCGGGTCGCGCCCGCGCGCGATCGCTTCGGCGCCGGAGAGCACGTGGTGGGCGCCGGTGCCGGCGATGGTCGGCTCGTCGAGCAGCGTGCCGTCCTCGTTCCAGGCGAAGACGACCGTCTTCATCACGTCGTGGTAGAGCGCCGCCCCGATCGCGACGTCGCGCGAGACGGTCGGGCGGCCGCCGAAGTAGTGGGCGTCGTAGCTCGCCGCGAACGCCGTCGCGAGCGAGGCGTTGAACGACTCGTGCACGGCCAGGCCGCCGGGATAGGCGTGGTGCGAGCCGTCGCCCGAGCCGGGCGCGGCCCAGAACGGCTGTGGCGCGGTCGTCGCATCCGGCTCCGTGTCGGGCGGAAAGATTCCGCGCACCGGCGCGTCGGCGGCGACGAAGCCCGCCCGCGCCAGCGCGTCGCGCACCGCAGTGCGTGCGGCAGGTGTGAGGTGGCGCTGCGGGTAGACCGGCCGGCTGCCGCGGACGAGATCGAGCACCGAGTCGCGCAGCTCGCGGTCGCCGATCGACTTCGCCAGCCCTTCGACCCGGGCGTACGTCGCTTGCGCGAGCGGCGAGCGGCGCGCGAGCGCCGCGGCGGCGGC
>CAXTNU010000128.1:0-9822 GCA_964245595.1 uncultured bacterium
AGGTAGGCCAGCTCGAGCTCCGCCACGACCGCGGCCAGGGCGTCGGAGACGCTGACGCCGTCGAGCGTGATGCCGTACTCGGCCAGCGCGTCGCGGAACGCGGCCAGCTCGGCGGCCGGCGGCTCGAGGATGCCCAGGTTGGCCACCGCGCGGCTGCCGCGGTAGAAGTCGGGCCGGGCGGCGAACTGCGCGCGCAGCTCCTCGACCGCGGCGCCGAGCGCCCGGTCGACCGCGATCTCCAGGTTCCGGCCGCGGCCGCGCAGCGTGCTCATCGGGGATTCCGGCTCAGCATGATCGGCCGCGGTTCCCACGCCTCGCCGAGCGGCCCTGCCCGCTCCACACGCAATGCACACAAATGTTCACTTCTCCACAACCGCCTCACAGCCGGATACGTTAGGAGTGGAGAGTTCAGACCCGGCGTCGAATCCGATGACCCCGGCGTCGACCGGCCGTTCTCGTCCCGAGGTAGCCTCCGCCATGATGTTCCGCCGCATCGCAGTCATCGCGCTCAGTATCGCGATGTGCAGTGCCACCATACCGGCACCTGCGTCAGCCTTGTCGACCGGTTCCGAGATCCAGATCGGTAAAGAATACGACAAGCAGATCACCGACTCGTCGGTGGTCGTCACCGACCCCTTGCTCAACCAGTGGGTCAACGACGTCTCGCAGCGGCTGTGGGCTCAGACCGCCCGCAAGGACGTGCCGTACTCGATCAAGATCCTCGACGTCGGCGACATCAACGCGTTCTCGACCTTGGGCGGCTACATCTACATCAACGAGGGCACGCTGGACTTCGTCCAGTCCGACGACGAGCTGGCCGGCGTGATCGGGCACGAGACGGGCCACATCGAGCGCCGCCACGCGGTGACCGCCAACAACAAGGCCTCGATCATCAACGTGCTGTTCGGGATCGGCTCGCTGTTCTCGCCGATCCTGTACCGCTTCGGGCAGATCATGCAGGCCGGCGTGATGGCCAAGATCTCGCGCGACGACGAGAGCCAGGCCGACAAGTACGGGCTGCTGCTGATGTCGCGCGCCGGTTACGATCCCGACGCGATGACCTCGTTCATGGCCCACCTCGGCGCGGTCGAGAAAGAGAGCCACGACGCGCTCAGCAAGTACCTGGCCGACCATCCCGACACGCAGCACCGCCTGGGCGCGCTCAAGGGCGATCCCGAGCTCGACCCGACCAAGCGGACCGACGACCAGCGGCTGGCCGCCGGCGTGCACGACCTCGACACCGCGCGCTACAACGTCGCGGCGCTCAAGTTCGCCGACATCCTCAAGCGCCGCCCCGACGACGCGACCGCGCAGTTCGACCTGGGCCAGTCGCAGCTCGCGCTGGGCCAGCTCAACAAGGGCGAGCAGAACCTCGCCGCCGCGGCGCAGAAAGTGTCGCCCCAGGCCAAGGCTCTGGCCGACGTGCGGATCAAGGCGCTGCGCGACTCCGAGCGCCGGCTCGACTTCCTGCACCCCGACCTGCGCCCGCTGCGCGACCAGCTCGCCACCGCGCAGGGCAACGAGACGCAAGCGGCGACCGCGATCACGACCCGCCGCCAGCAGGCCCGCGACCAGCTCAAGGCGCTCACCGCGCGCGCGCAGCAGGTGATCTACGGCATCCCCAACTTCTCGCGCGTCCAGCCGCGCAAGGACTCGCGCCTGGACACCGTGATGCACAACCTGCTCACCATGCAGAAGTCGCTCAATACCGCCAGCGACAAGTCGCAGGAAGTGATCGGCGGCGTCGGCTCGGTCGAGCGCGGTAAAGAGGGCGGCGGGCTCAAGGAGAACGCCGACATCCTGGGCGAGCTGGCCGCGCCGCTCAAGCTCGACGCGCCGCCGCCGCAGGCGCTGGCCACCTTCCCGTCCTATCCGCGCATGTTCACCGCGCTGGGCGCGAGCGACGCCGACATGGTGCGCGGCGTGGATGCCGCGCGCGCCTCGCTGGCGCTGCTCGACCTCGGGCTGGGCGATCTCGACAACTTCGTGCGCGAGCTGCAGCACAGCGCGCTCGACGGCACCGGCGATCTGGCCATGATGGACTACAAGCGGCTCGAGCCGTCGATGACCAAGGCCGTCGACTCGCTGAACAAGGCCGCGGTCGGCGCGGCCCAGGCCTCGCAGCTGTTCAACATGAGCCGCGCGCGCCAGCTCCAGGTCCGGATCGACCTGCTCGGCCTGGCGGAGTCGCCCGACCGCTATGCGACTTTCCAGCACGCGCTCGAAACGCGCTTTCATAGCAAGGGCCTGGATTACGGCCAGCTCACGCACCAGGACGTCACCCCCGGTGAGGTCGCGGCGGCCGTGATCGTCGGCGCCGACACCAACGCCGCCGCCCCGGCCGTCCTGGCCGAGGCCAAGGCGACCGGTAAGAGCATCGTCGACGTGGCCAACGCGCGCGGCATGTTCGCGCAGTCGCTCGAGATCTTCTTGGGCCTGGTCTACCTCGACTACACGGACGATCCGCAAAAAGAGGCGCTCGGCCGGACGTAACCCCAGGCGGCCGGACGGGGTACCAGCCAGACGTGAACGCCACGTCCGCCGCCGTCATCTTCGAGCGCCTCCGGTCGCGGCTCAACGTCGCCGCCGTCCAGGCCGGCGCTCGGCGGCCGTTCAAGTTCTTCTTGTGCGGCGACCCCGCGCTGACCAGCACGTTCCGGGCGGTGCTGCTGGCCGGTCAAAACGGCGACTCGATTCCGCCCGAGGCCGCCGCGACGCTCGAGACGCTGAGCGACAGCCGCGCGCTCGACACGACCGACGCGCGGGCCGTGATCTGCGTCGGCCGCCCGACCGACCGCGGCCACTGGGGCCTGGAGCGCTTCGGCGCGCTCAAGCTGCCGGTGCTGCTGCTGGTGGTCGACCCGGACGTGACCGTGCCCAGCGGGCCGGCCCAGGCGCCCGGCAAGGGCGGGGTCGAGGAGTACGTGGTCGACCGGATCGCGGCCGAGACGCTGCACGGGCGCTTCCTGCCCCACTTGATCGAGTGCTGCAAGGGCATCGAGGTCGCGGTCGGGCGCCGCTTGCCGGCGCTGCGCGACGCCGTCGCCGGCAAGCTCACCCGGGATGCCGCCTCCAGCGCGCTCAAGGTCGCGGGTGCGAGCGCCGTGGTCGACCACGTGCCGTTCTTGGGCGTGGTGCTGGGCGCGTTCGCTTCGGGCGCCGACATGATGGCGATCACCGGCATCCAGATGACGCTGATGCTCAACATCGGCGCGACCTACGGGCGCGACCCGGACCTGGCCCAGATGTGGGAACTGCTGCCGATCGTCGGCGGCGGCTTCGGCTGGCGCGCGCTGGCCCGCGAGCTGTCGGGCTTCATCCCGGTCGGCGGCGTGTTCATCAAGGCCGCGATCGCCTACGCCGGCACGGTGGTCGTCGGCGAGGGCGTGAACTATTACTACCGCAACGGCCGCCAGATGGGCGCCGCCGACGCGGCCAAGATCTACGACGACGCGAAGGCGTCCGCGATGACGTTCGCCCGCGAGCTGTTCACGCGCTTGCGCACCAAGAGCGACGGCAACGGCTCGAGCGGCACGGGCGCGTAAACATTACGCCCAGCGGTTAAGTCCCGTTCCCGACGATCCGTTACTCCTGTGGGGGGACTGGCCGCGCGGGGAGAGCGGGTCGAATCGGCGCGCCAGCGGAGCATACGCGAACGAATCCGCAAGGATTCACGAAAGGATCGCCTCTTGAACGCATCGCGCGTTACTCGCCGCGCCGTCTACGCCGCCGCCGGCGGTCTAGCCGCGGCCAGCGCCGCTGTCGGTCTCCTCTGCGTCGCCTTGGCCGGCCGCGGCATGTCGGCCGGCGGCGTCGCGCAACTGGCGCTGGGCGCCAACCTCGTTCTCGCCGCGCTCGTCGTGGCGCTGGCCGTGCGCGCGCTCGGATTCATCGCCGTCCTCGAGCAGGTGACCCGCTCGGTGGAGAAGATCGTCGAGCTCTGCTTTCCGCGGCTCACCAGCGCGCTCGACGCGCTCGCCGCGGGGGACTTGACCGCCCGCTACGTGCCCGTCTGCACGCCGCTCCACCGGCGCTCGCGCGCCGACTTGGCCGGCGAGCTGGCGAACCTTCACGACCGGCTGCTCGAACGCGGTTTCTACGTCGTGGCCGAGCGCATGGGGGAATCGCTGGGTACGCTCCAGGTCGCGGTCGGCGGCGCGGCCGAGACGGCGGCGGCGGTGCGCCGCGTCTCCGGCGAGCTCGTCGGCGCCGCGCAGGGCTCGGCGCAAGCCGTGGACCGGATCGACCACGCCATCCTCGATCTCGCCGGCGGTGCGCTCCAGCAGGCGGCACACGTGCAGGACGGCCGCCGGGCCAGCGAGGGCCTCGGGCTCGCGGCCTCACAGATCGCCGACGGCGCGCTGGCGCAGAGCAAGGGCGTCGCGACGATCGCAGCCTCGGTCGTGCGGCTCAACGAGCGAATCGGCGCGGTCTCGCGCGCCGGCGAGACCGTCGCGCGCTCGGCGACCGACGCGGGCGCACGCACGGTGCAAGGTCAGGCCGCGGTCGAGCAGACGGCGGCGGCGCTGGACCGGCTGCACGAGAGCGCGACCGGCGCGCTGGCCGCGATGGACGGCCTGGTGCAGCGCAGCGATGCGGTCGGGTCGATCGTCGAGGTGATCGAAGCGATCGCCGATCAGACCAACCTGCTCGCGCTCAACGCGGCGATCGAGGCCGCGCGGGCGGGCGAGCACGGCCGCGGCTTCGCGGTCGTCGCCGACGAGATCCGCAAGCTCGCCGAGGGCTCGAGCAACTCGACGCGGGAGATCGCATCCATCCTGGGCGAGATCCGGCGGGCGACGCAAACCACGTCGACGTCGTTCCGCGGCGCGCTGGGCAGCATGGACGAGGGTCTGCAGCGCGCCGCCGAGGCGCGCGAGACGATCGTGGCGCTGACCGAGACGGTCATCGAGACCGAGCGCATCGCCGGCGAAGTCGCGGCGCTGGTCAGCCGGATGGAAGCGGACTCGAACAGCTTGCAGCAGGCGACCGAGGACGTGTCGGCCGTCGCGCAGCAGAATGCGGCCGCGTCCGAGGAGATGCAGCGCACTTGCGAGGCGACCTTGTCGATGTTCGAGGCGTTCGCGCAAGGCGCGCAGGCAGCGAGCCAGCGCGCCGAGGTGATCCGCGAGGCCGAAAGCGCGCTGGCCTCGACGTTCGAGCAGACGGCCGGCAGCGCGCGCCAGCTCGACCAGCGGGCGGTGGAGCTGACCGCGGCGATGAGCCGGTTCACGATCGAGCGGGTCGACGCGGTTGCCGCGCCGCCCCGCCGCGAGCTGACCGCCGGCGCAGCCTAGCCCGAGCGGCCGCAACGCCCCATCGCGCCGCACGGCGTGATCGAACTCAGCGCGATCCAGCTCGCGGGCGGCGGATGACGTTTCGCCCGCGAGCTGCTCGCGCGCTTGCGCACCAACGGGAGCGCGAGCCGTACAAAGTTCGAAGGCGGCGACTGCCGACGTGGGGAGCACGTCCCCGGCGTCGGCCGCCTGTGTGTAGCGCGCTCTTACGAAGGCTGCTTGCCGCGCAAGTGTATACTCTTGCAGCCGGCTACGCCCAGCTCACGAATCGATTACTAGCGACCGATCAGCCGCTCGAGCAACGACTCGTCGTCAAGCCGGCGGTACTCGTCCGGTAGATCGGGACGCAGCTTCTCGGCAATGCGTCGCCCCAGGCGCGCGCGGGCGGCGGGTTCGAAGGTCGTGCGGCGGGCCAGGAAGCGTTCCACCAGCAGACGGTCGCTCTCGGAGAGCAGGCCGTTCGCGGCGGCCGGGGCGGCCAGGTAGGCATCGAGGTCGGGCACCGCGTCGGCGCGGTCGCGCACGACGATCGTCCCGGCGGCGAAGTCACCCAGGCGCTTGTTCTCCGGTGAGATCAGGGCGCTGATCGCCGAGATCGCGTAGAAGCCGAAGGTCAGCTCGACCAGCCGCACCAGGTTGCGGATCACGGCCGCGCCGGCGTCGAGCGGGAAGCCGCCGTCGCGCACGACGCGCAGGCCCAGCGCGCGCTTGCCGGGCGTGCGGCCCGACCACCAGGTCTCGAAGATCACGAACCAGCCGAAGAACACCGCGAATAAGACCAGCACGAGGATCGCGAGCTCGACCCCGACCAGGTACTTCGAGGGCAGCGCACGGGTCAGCGGCGGCGTCGCGAACGCGGCGCCGACGAAGAACGCGATCAGGATCGCGCCCTGCGCGAGCGCGTCGACCGCGACCGCCAGGAAACGGCTCCCCAGACCGGCCAGCTCGTACCGGATCGCGACGGCCTCACCCGTCCGGACGTCCACGGAGCGCTCCACGCCGCTCTCTTGCACGAGGGCGTGCGCGTCCCCGCGCGAAGGACGGCGCAATGCGGGAACGGCGCTTCGTCCTCGCCCGGCGAGCGCGCTGGGACCGGCTCGCGGCTCTGGTGGACCGAGCCGCCGCGCGCGGCGTGCGAGCGCTGGCACCCGCTGAGATCGACGAGCTCGCCTTGGCCTACCGCGCGGCCACCAGCGACCTCGCCATCGCGCGCACGCGGGGCGAGGACCCGGTCGTGCTCGAGCACCTCAACCGGCTGACCGCGCGCGCCCACGCCGTGGTCTACGTCGCGACCGCGCGCAGCGGCTGGAGCCGGGTGCGGGAGTTCGTCGTTCACGGGTTTCCGCGCGAGGTGCGCCGGTCGTGGGCGCCGATCGCGTTCTGCACCCTGGTGACGATCGTCGCGGCGGTCGTCGCCTACGTGTCGGTCAGCGCCGACCCGAGCAACTACGCGGCGCTCATGTCGGGCCAGGAACCGCCGGTGGTGAGCAAGTCGCTGCACGACTCGAACTTCGGCTTCGACCGCGCGTACTCGTCGGCGCAAGCGGCGCTGATCGTCACCAACAACGTCAAGGTCGCCGCGATCGCGTTCGCGGGCGGAATGACCGGCGGGCTGCTCACCGGCTGGATCATCCTGGAGAACGGGCTGATGGTCGGCGCGTACGGCGCGCCGTTCGCGCGCGCCGGCTTCGGGGCGGACTTCTGGGCCACCATCGCGCCGCACGGCGTGATCGAGCTCAGCGCGATCCAGATCGCGGGCGGCGCCGGCTTGGTGATGGCCGGCGGCTACCTGCGCCCGGGCCGCGCGCGGCGGCGCGAAGCGCTCGTGGTGGCCGCCCGGCGCGCGGGCACGCTCATGATCGGCGTGGCGCTGATGCTCTGCGTCGCCGGCACGATCGAGGGCTTCGTCTCGCCGCAGCGGCTGCCGATCCCGGTGCGGGACGCGATCGGGGCCTTCACCGCGCTGGCGATGCTGGCGTATTTCGTCGGCGGCTCCCGCGCCCCGGCGGAAGAGCCGGCCGCCTGGTGAGCGCCGCGGCACGGCCAGCCGATACGTAGCGTATGGGGAACGGGCGGGACTGCGCGTGCGTTTCTGGGAAGCTTCCAGGTTGTCGGAATTCGACTTAGCAGCCGAGCGACTTTGACATTGCCCCTCCGCTTCTCTTCGCCCGCGCCCTCTGCAAAGAAACCGTGAACACTCGCTTCGTCGCCATTCTCGCCATCGTCTCCGTGCTGCTCGGCCGGGCGGCCGCCGCTCAGCCGGTCGAGCCGCCGCCGTTCCCGGCTGCCCCGGCGGCAGCCGCCCTGCCCGCCGCCGGAGTCATCCCGGCCGGCCTCACGCTCGACGTCACCGGCTCGCCGGCCGCCGACGGCAACGTGGTCTACGCGAAGATCCAAGCCGCCCTGGACCGCGCGATCCGGCCGACGCTGCGCCCCGGGGCCGGCCTGCGCTACGGCGCCGTCAACCCGTGGCCGCTCCTGCCGCTCGCGCCCGGCGCGCGCACCGCGGTGAACGTGGCGACGACGATCGTGGGCGACGACACGACCGTGCCGGTCAGCGGCACCACGACGGTGACGGTCGAGAACGTGCCCTTCACCCCGGCCCGGCCGCACGTCTTGTTCCTGAGCGACGACCCCGAGTACCTGATGAGCGACGGGCTCGTGTTCCGCGGCAGCGTGACCGCCGAGCAGCCGGCACGGATGTACTACTACCACTCCGACATCGGCATGCCGCGCGACGTCGACGTCGTCCTGACCGCAAGCTCGCCGGCGCGCGTGCACCTGGTCGAGTCCGCGGCCGGTCCCGATCTCGACGTCATGAGCGTCGGCCATACCGTGTCGCGCGACCTCCTGCGCTACCAGCAATCCAATCAGGGAACGGTGGTCGACGTCGGGCCCGGGCAGCCGTTCGTCGTGCGGCACTCCTTGATTCTGCAAGGCGAAGTCGTCGCGGGCGCGATCGACATGCACGTCGTGAGCGGCGGCGCGGTGGCCGTCTCGGTGGTCGCCGCGCCGGCGGGCAGCCGCCCGGAGACGTACTTGAACGGGCCGCGCGTCGCGTTCGACGGGCACAACCGGCACGGCGTGTTCGACCTCACGAGCATCGGCATCATGGCGCGCTCGTACACCGCCGGCGGACCCGACGTCGCGGTGCAGTACGCCAACCGCACGGCGACGCCGCGCAACCTCGACGCCGCCGATCCCGGCCACGATTTCGGCGACTACGGCGTGGTGCACGACATCACGTTCTCGCTCGACAACCCGACCGACAGCGCCTACCCGATCTATCTCTACGAGAAGCCGCTGGGCGGACCGGTGCGCAGCAGCTTCGTGGTCGACGGCCAGCTCAAGGAGCTGGGCTGCGCCCGCGTGCCCAAGCCGTACCTGGTCGCGCAATACCAGCTTCCTGCGCACTCCACCGGCGCGACGACGACCGTGACGATGACCGACGGCGGCTCGTTCTACCCGCTCGAGTACGGCGTCACCAGCACCCAGCCCGTGCCCTACACCCCGCCGGTCGGCTCCCCGGACGGCTGCTCGACCAACGTCCCGGCTTTCAACGAGCCGACCTCGTAACCGGCTCGCTCTCGGCAGTCTCTGGCATATAGGGACTAAGAAAACATGACCGTACTATGGTCCCTTGATGAGGCACGTCTCCGAGGGCCGCGGTTGATCCATCTCGTGCTCAAGCGTTCCGGCACGGTCGTCGAGGTCTTCGGTACCAGCGGCGAGCCGCTCGCGGCGCTTCCGCTGCTCGGGCTCTCGCGCGGCACCGTGGTGCCGTTGCGGCGCGCCGTGGGAGAGACGCTTCCTCCCGGCCACTACCTGATCAGCGGCTGGGCGCGCGGCGGCGAGGACGAGCCGGCGCGCCTGGAGCTGGCCGATCTCGACCTCTCGACCGAGGCCCGGCTGGTCGAAGCCGGCAGCGCCCGGCGGTCGGGGGCGTCGCGTCTGCTCGACGTGCGCGGGATCGCCGCTCCCACCGGCGGACTCCGCGGACGGCACGACGCCACCGAGCTTGCCGGCGGTGGCCTGGCGGTCGGGCGCGCCGACCTGCTGCGCCTGATCGACCTGCTCGATGCGGACCCGGCGCGCGGGGCGGTGGTGCTGACGGTCGCCGGAGAGCCGCAGGCCGTGGACTGATGCAGGGCGCGGGCTGACGACGGGGTCAGAGCAGTCCGCGCGTCTTGATGTCCACGTAGGCGTCCAGCAGGGCCAGGGTCAGCTCGGCCGCCGGAACGTCCACCACCAGGATGCCGCGCGCGCGCAGGGCCGCAACGGCTCGGCCGCGCTCTTCGCTCAGGGTCGCGGCGACGGCGGCGCGGTAGGCGTCGTCGGCGTCCTGCGGGCGGCGGCGCAGCGCGGCGGCCACCGCGGCGTCGTTCATCAGCACGACCAGCACGAGGTGGCGCGGCACCAGCAGCTTCGCCGCGCCGAGCACCGCCGCCGAGGCGGCCGGGTCGAACAGGTCGGTGAAGAGCACCACCAGGCTGCGCCGGCGCAGGGCCCGGCTCACGTCCAGGAC
>CAXTNU010000128.1:9876-10164 GCA_964245595.1 uncultured bacterium
GCTCGTAGTCCGACTCCTCGAAGTGCGGCTCGAGGTCGCTCAGCACGTCGGTCAGCTTGGCCGCGTGCGCCGCGCCGCCGGCCGGCAGGACACGCGCGAGCGTCGTCGCGGCGAAGGCGATCAGGCCGACCCGGTCGGCGGCGAGCCGGCCGATCGCGGCGATCGCGAGCGCGGCCGAGACGGCGTGATCGAGCTTGCGGCGGTCGCCCAGGCGCGGCGTCATCAGGCGCCCCGCGTCGAGCGCGACGACGATCTGCTGCGCGCGCTCGACCTCGTAGGTCGCGACCA
>CAXTNU010000129.1:0-10071 GCA_964245595.1 uncultured bacterium
TCCCGGGCTGGCCGCTTGCGCCCGGCGGGCCGTACACCACGGACAGCACGGCGGACGGTTTGCCGTGCTCGTCGAGCGGCGCGTCCAGCGTTCGCGCGGTCAGCGTACCGGCGCCGACGATCATGATCTGCCCACCGGCCGCGATCGTGACGGTATCGTAACTGAGGTTGCCTTGTGCGCGGAACACCTCACCCGCGGCGACGACGAGGTTGTTGCTAGCCATGCTGTCCTCCGCGAGCGCAGTTCCGCTCCGCACCGCGGCTGCCTGCCGGCCGCCAAACCGGACGGGCTCAATTCAAGCCGGGGAAGCCGAGGCGTCCAGCGCGGCGTAGGCGACGATGCCGCAGCGGCGCGCCGTGTATCACCGCCACCGCGGTTTCTTTAGTGCTGGTGCGAGCCCGACCCGGCAGAGCGAACGCCGCCTTCGTAGCGAATGGGACCATCGTCCATCGACCGCAGTTGGTCCAGGAGCCGAAGCAGCGTCGCCGGGTCCGTATCGGCGTCCGTAGCGATGGCGGGATCCTCGCGCACGATGCCGCGAAGCTCGTGCAAGCGGGCAGCTTCGTAGACCTCGACTGTCGACACGGCCACACTCTGAACGTGCGCGATCATCACGATGGCGACGAGCGAGACGGCGGCGGAGAGCACGATCCCGCGTTTGGCCTCGCTGCGCATGATGAGGAATACTTCGCCCAACACTGCGATGATCAAGAAGACGGACATCGCCGTGTACCGAGGTGATGTCGCTTGCAGCGGGCCCATGCCGCCGCGGGTGACCGTCGTGCTGAGCGCGCCCAGCAGCGCGTAGGCACCGTATGCAAACAGCGGAGCCGCGAGCGCCATCTGCCGCGCTCGCACAAGATATGCCGTGCCTGCCGCGAAAACGAGTACGATCGCGGTACCATCGATCGCTACGGTTCGCAAGCTGGTACCGTCCCAGCCGAGCGGCACTCCCATAAAGGTAACGAAGTAGCGCAAGCCGGCGCCGGGAGCCAGCGCCGAATGAACGACGCCGGCCGTTCCTGCGAAGTACGCCACACCGCACAGAAGGGCCGCGGCGCTCCAGATGGCCCACGCGAAGCGTGGCGCATCGTCGCGACGAGCGACGAGCACGATGAGCCCGGCCGGCCAGATGAACAAGCCTTGCCCCGAGCTAAAGGTCGCTACTGCTACGACGACCATCGCGCCGGCCAGCGCCGCATGCGTCGTTCGCTTGGCCGAGAACGCCCATGCCACGTAGGCAATCGATGCGGTGCAAATCTGCCAGCCCATGTTGTAGCCGATCAGCATCGTCTCGTACGTCAGCGGACCGCACAGCAGCAGCGACGACAGCGCGGAGAGCACGACTGCGTCGCGCCAGTCGAGGATGCGCCGCAGCGTTTCGTAGACCAGCAAGACCGCACAGGTCCCCAGCAGGAGGTTGATGAGTTGTTCTCTCGGGACGGACCAGCCCGCGTACCGGTCGAGCGCAAGAAACAGCAAGCTGCCAAAGAACTCGTGGTGGCCGTTGTGCGACTGCCACAAGACGGACCATGGGATCGAGCCATGATGCGCTCTATCGAGCAAGTCCGCCCACGCCCATTCATCCGTGTACGGCACGTTCAGCGATCGCGTACGGATGAAGACTAGCCAGCGGGCGGGTGACGCGAGGCAGGCGCCGAGCACTGCGAAGTATGCGATCGTCGTGGCGGCCAAGAGCGATTTCGCCCGGAAACCACGCCGCGCAGGACCCGGGGAGGCGATCACAGCAGATGCTTTCATAATATGTTCGCCGGAGTCTTGCTTCCGCACGCGTTTCGCCTTTCGTTCATCGCGCTCGCCGCGGTGATCGTGGTCGCGGTCGTGGTCACTCCGACGGAGCGGGCTCGCGGCTCGTGGATCGCTCTGGCCGCAGGCGCGATCGTGTCGATCTCGCCAGATCCGGCAGCGGCGGTGCAGCGAGGCGCGGATGTCGTCGTGACGGGCTGGATCTTACCCGACCCAGACGAGCGCAGCCCGGCAGTCGACGTCTATGTCGACGGAGAACGGGCGGCCGACTCGACTACTCGGCCGCACGCAGATGTCGGGGGCACTGCCGGTAAGGGAAAACGTGGCTTCACCATTCGCATCCTCACGCGAAACATGAGTTCTGGGACGCATCATGCGTCCCTGTGGCTTCGAACCGAATCCGGGCGCTTAGCGCCATTACCGGCGTCCATCGACTTTAACATCGCCGGTTAATGATATAAGCACTAAGCTGCGGTCGCGGCTTGAAGTAACCTAGCCCGCCGTTGCACGGTTTACCATGATTTGGTTATGCGGCGCCCATTGCATACAGCGACGCCATCCACTGCCTCACTTGGCTCACAGAGCCCGTGACTATGAACGTGGTGAAGTTGTTGTCTCCGGCATTTAGGGGTCCATAGTAAACCGCTGAGTACTTGCTTGTTTGCGAAGGGCAGTTGTTGTGAGCCCAATCCCACAATTCAAAGTGATCTATAGGGCCACCAACGGTCGTCAGACGTCCGTATATCCCCATAGCTGTATTCTGGTCTAATGTAGATATGATGACTCCGCCATAGCCGCTGCTTGGGCGGTGATCGTAGAAAGATTGGTGTGTAAACGGCCCGGTAGGGCAATTAGGAATAGTCATCGGCGGGCTAAGCCAGTTGGTCCCCGCATCCTCGATGAAGTACGTGTTGAAGTTGGGTTGAAGGTATCCAGTTGGTAATTCGGCTGCCACGGAACTCAGATACGTGGGCACATGAAACGTCGTCGTGTACCGAGCGACACCTGGTAAACCACCGTAGCCGAACTGGACATCCTTGCTGATTGTAACTCCGCTGTAGAGGTAACCCTGCCACGGCTGGATTGCAGGCGATTCCGGGGACGCCGACGGATTCCACTCTAAAGGTACAGTGGTCGTCCGAATTTCGTTCGCGCTGATCGAATAGTTTGCGAGCGGTGAGCCATGCAAGTTGTCTGGATCACTTGAAGTCGAGGTGTTGTCACCCGCCTCGTTCGGATTTTGGGTGGTCGGATTTTGGCCGGACGACCATCCTTGCGAACAGTCTGAACTGGCGTAGCAGAAAAAGTCGGATTGAATCTCGCGACCGTAGTCTGCGGTGTTTACAAACTGAATGTTATTCCACGTCCAGTTCCAAATCGTACCCCCGGCTGCCAGATTGATTGCAGCCTGAATCCCGCCGCTGGTTGTCGTTGAGCTCAGCACATTGCCGGAGTTGTAACGCGCCCATCCAAAAAAAGGCAACGCCTCAGCGTTCCACCCACTCGTCTGGCCGTATGCTCCGAGGGTTCCATGCGCGGTTCCGGTCTTAAAATAGCGCGTGTACTGTGAAAGACCTAGCTGTGAATTTGAACTTAGCGCATAGCCCTGCAACGTGACTTCAGAGTAACCACCTTCGTTTGTACTGGGTGAGTCCATGCGGTCGCTATATGAGCCGTCAGTATACACAGGCTGCGTCCCGGGAACAGGACTGCCGTTGATATACCAAGTCTGCCCAAGGGAGTGCAGATGGATGCGCCCTGGAGCGGTATTCACAGTAAGGTGATGCAGTCCGTCGGACATTAGCGTATCCCACAGCACGTTGATCGTCATCGCCGGCAATATCCCGATCACGTCGAGGGTGTGGCGGGATACCGCCGTGGAAGACCTGCTCGGTGCGACGGCGTACGCAGCGGGTGCCTCGCCGACATGCGGATCTATTATCGGCTTGGATACTGATTCCGGCAAGCGGCTCGCCACGCCCGCCGGGACGGTGCGATTTCCGGGAGAACTACATGCAGCGGTCGCAACGAGCAAAGCGATGGCGGTGCAAAGCTTCGACAACATGAAAGTTCTCAAGATACCACACCTCTGTATGCAGCTAATGCACAATGATACCACGTTCTTCCGATCACATTCGTGGAATCCTGTTCTAATCTACCAGCTAACGATGGCGCCGGACTTTTCCGCCGCCCAGTGAGCTAGGCCACTGACACTACGAAGTTTCGCATGGCGGATCTCAGTAATGCGAAAGGCGAGATAAGGCGTCTGGGCGTGGCTATACTTTGAAGACTCGATGCCGCTCTTCGTCACGATAACTTCTGCCTGATCGCAGCTTCGTTCTGCAGGCAGCCGTACAGTGCAAGCACGGGACCGCAGGCCGCACCCCATCCGTTACGCTGCGTTCCCCTGGAGACAAGCGTTCTCAAAACCCGCCGGGCTCAGTTCAAGCCGGGGAAATCCAGCCGTTGCAGCGCCGCGTACGCCACCACGCCGACCGCCGTGGAGAGGTTGAGCGAACGGACCGCGCCGGGGCGCATCGGGATGCGCAGCGCGCGCCCGGGGTGCGCGTCGAGCAGCGCTTGCGGCAAACCGGCGGTCTCCTTGCCGAACACCAGCGCGTCGCCACGCGCGAACGGTGCTTGCGCGTACGTGCGATCCGCGCGGGTGGAGAGCAGCCACAGCCGTTCCGGCGCGAACGCGGTCAGGAACGCGTCGAGCGACGGATGGATCACGACCCCGAGCGCGTCCCAATAATCGAGCCCCGCGCGCTTGAGCTCGCGGTCGTCGATGCGGAAGCCGAGCGGTTCGACCAGGTGCAGCGCGCAGCCGGTCGCCGCGCACAAGCGCGCGACGTTCCCGGCGTTCGGCGGGATCTGCGGCTCGACGAGAACGATGTGGAGCGGCACGTCACGCACCGCATCCGCCGCGACGAGCCGGTCCTGCGGCTGCGCCGTCGGCGTCGAACCGCCCGGCTGCGCTTCCTTCAGGCGCGTACCGCCGGTTCCAGGCCGTTGGCGAGCGCGACCAGCTCGTCGCTGCGCTCGCGCGGCGCGACCAGGTATGCCACCGCGCCGTGGGCGAGGAACACGCGCTCCAGCGCGGCCCGGTCGTAGCGGGTCGCGACCGCCGCTTGGGCCGGGTCGTTGACCAGCACGTACGACGGCTCGAAGCCGCGCACGACGATCAGGTGGCCGTCGCTGTGCGCGAGCGGCGCGCCGGGCAGCTCGTCGCCCTTCCAGCTGATCGAGATCGCGACCGGCAGACCCGCCGCGACGAAGGCCGCGACGTGGTCGAGCCCGCGCAGGTACGCGACGACGCCGCGCAATCCGCGCGAGCCCGCGTAGGCGGCGTTGAACGCCCAGTTGCCGGTCCCGGCGTAGGCCGCATCGAGCACGCCGCGCGCTACGGTCGCGACGTCGACCGCGACGCCGTGGTAGCGCAGCAGCATCGTCAGCGAGGTGGGCGAGCACCAGGCGCGGGCCGACTCGGGATGGCCGCGCACGCTCTGCGAGAGCGGCGGCACGTCGAGCGGCGCGACTCGGCGCAGCTTGGGCATGCGCGCGCTGCGCGGCGGCGGCACCGAGACGGCCACCGCGTCGAGCGAGACGGTGCTGGTGACGCCGATGCCCGAGAACGGCACGTCGCTGCGTACGACGTCGACCGCGATGCGGGTCTTGGGATCGGACCCGTCGAGCGAGCGGCGCTCCTCGGGCGACCAGCGTGCGTAGAGCAGCGATTCGGCGACGCTGGCATCGCTGCGGTGCACCGAGAGCGCGAGCCCGCCCGTCGGCGCGTCGCCGTTCCACGACACGAGCGCGCGCGTCGAGGGCGGCACGCGCAGCAGCTCGTGGTGCCCCGGCCGCTCGATCAGTCTCAACACGCGCGCGGGCCCGCCGAACCGTCCGGCAGCGCGCCTAGATCGACCACTCGTAGCAGTTCCAGAAGCTGGAGATGTAGGTCGCGGGCTGCCAGCCCTTCATGTCCATGTTGACCGCCGAGTAGGCGTTTTGCCAATAGAAGAAGATCGCCGGCACCTGTTCGTGGATGCGCGCTTCCTCTTGCTGGTAGAGCGCCTTGCGGCGGGCGCGGTCGTAGGTCAGCACCGCTTCGTGGCTCACCCGGGTCACCAGCGGATCGCTGAAATACATCGCGTTGGTGCCGTGCGGGGGCAGGAAGTCGCCGCTCCACAGGCCCTCGTTGTCGGGGTCGGGGCCGTTGGTCTCGATGGTGAACTCGCTGTCGTACTTGCCGGTGTAGACCGGGCCGTCGCGCGCGAACAGCAGGCTGCCCGGATAGTTCTTGATCTCCAGCGCGACCCCGACCGCCTTGAGTTGCTGCTGCATCAGCACCTCGGCCTGGATGTTGGACTGCTTGGAGGGCGTGGTGGAGACGGAGAAGCGCAGCGGGACGCCGTTCTTGGCCCGGATGCCGTCCGGTCCGGGCACCCAGCCGGCCGCCTCGAGCAGCTTTCTCGCGCCGGCGACGTCATGGGGGTAGTTCGCGACGCTGGGCGCGGCCCACGAGGTCGGCACGACGTCGCTCACCGCGCGCTCGTTGTAGCCGTGGAAGACGGTCTGGTTCATGCCGTCCCAGTCGACCGCTTGCGCGATCGCCTGGCGCACCCGGCGGTCGGCGAGCTGCGGCTTGCGCGTGTTCATCGCCAGCCGGCGCCAGTTCGCGCTCAGCCGCTTGGAGATCACGATGCCGGAAATCTTCGGCAGCTCGGGAATCTGGTTCTCGCCCACGCCTTCGTACAGGTCGACCTCGTGCGTGCGCATCTCGGAGAGCAGCGTCTCGGCGTTGGGGACGAAACGGTAGGTAAGGTGGGTCAGGCCCGGCTTGCCGCGCCAGTAGTACGGGTTGGGCACGAGCTCCAGCGCCGAGCCGTGGTTCCATTCGCTCAGCACGAACGGCCCGCTCGAGATGGGCTTGGCGTTGAACGAGGCGTGGTTGATGTCGGGCAAGTTCTGCAGCAGGTGCGCGGGAAGCGGCGGGAAGCCCGCGCCGCCGACCGCGAACGCGCCCAGCACGCCCGCGTTGACGTGCTTGAGGTGCACGCGCACGATCTGGTTGCCGCGCACCAGCTCCATCGATGCGATGTCGTCCCAGCCGACCTGCAGGCGCGTGTTGTTGCGCGGGTTCATCACCGCGTGCCAGGTGAAGACCAGGTCGCGCGCGTCGTACGGCGCGCCGTCCGACCACTTCATGCCGGGCCGAAAGCGCAGCGTGATCGTCTTGCCGTCGCGCGCGATCCCGCCGTTTTCCGCCGTCGGCACCTCGGTCACCGCGGCGGGCACGAAGTTGCCGTCGGGATCGTAGCGGAAGACCGGCTCGAACACCGCGTAGGCGATGTCGTTGGCAGCCTGGGTGTTGGCGAACAGCGGGTTCAAGCTGTCGGGCTCGTAGGCCGAGCCGTAGCGCAGGTGGCCGGACTCGGTCCAGGCGTGGCGCGCGCCGTCCGCCGTTGCGGCCGACGTAGCGACGTCGGCCTTGGCGCACGCGCCCAGCAGCAGCGCGCACGCGGCGGCGAGCGCGCGCGCCCTACGCACGCAGCACGGTCGTCTTCACGATACGCGGCGCGATCGCGTCGTAGAGCGCGTGCGGGCCGTTGCGCACCACGTCGTCGACCGGCAGGCCCGTCTCCGCGCGCGCGCGCTCGATCTCGGCCCGCGCCTCGGCGTCGCTCAGCGTGCGGGTGTTGAGCGCGATCCCGACCACCGGGGCGGGCTTGATCGTCGCGCAGAGCGCCTCGTAGGTGCGGATCAGCGCGCGGTAGCCCAGGATCGGCGTCTCGTAGTCCATCGTGCCGGTGCGGGCCAGGTCGTGCACGAGCACCAGCGCGTCGGGCGCGCCGCCGTACATCAGCGCCAGGGTGACCGGGCCGTAGGCCGGGTTCGCGATCCCGCCCTGGCCTTCGAGGAACAGCAGGTCGCGGTTGCGGCGCTCGCCTTCGAGCACGAGCTGCTCGGTCGCGCCGGGCGCGAAGTCGGCGATCACGCGGTCGATCGCGGTGCCCCAGCCGGCGATCGCAATCCCGATCTGGCCGGTCGCGATGAACCCGGCGTCCACCCCGCGCTCGCGCGCGGCGCGGGTCAGCTCCAGCGAGGCGGTCATCTTGCCGACCGCGGCGTCGCTTCCGACGGTCAGCACGATGCGCGCCTTGACGTCCCAGGCGGCGCCGGAGAAGAGCGGCGCGGCCGGCGGCAGGCGCAGGTCCCAGATGCGCGAGTCGTGCGCGCGCGCCAGCTCGGCGAACTCCGCGTCGTCGGCCAGCATCTGGTGCAAGCCGCTGACCAGCTCCAAGCGCGCCCGCAACGCGGTGCGGATCTCGGCTCTGAAGTCGTCCGGCAGCTCGCCGCCCGGCGGCGCGATGCCGACCAGCAGCGCCGTCGGCTCGTAGCGCAGCCCCTCCGCGACCGAGGCCACGATCGGCGCCTCGCTGCGCAGGTGCGGCAGGATGTCGCTCACCCGCCGCCCGGCGTTGTCGGGATCCACCACCGCGACGACCACGTCTTGCGCGTAGCGGATCACCCCGTGCGCCATCTTGCCCTCGCGCAGCGTGAACGCGTGCGGGGCGAGGACCAGGTACCGGCGCGTCAGCGGACGATCTCCGCCGCTTCGCTCACGCCCAGCCCCGGCCCGTTGGGCAGCACGATCTTGCCGCCGTCGTAGGTGATGCCGGTGAACGGATCGCGCGCGGTGAGGAACGGTCCGTCCAGATCGGCCCAGTCGACCAGCGGCGAGAGGTGCGCCGCGGCGGTGGTGAGGATCTGCGACTCGACCATGCAGCCCAGCATGATCTTGAAGCCCATCGCGCGCGCGGTGTGGATCATCGCCAGCCCGGCGCGGATGCCGCCGCACTTGACCAGCTTGACGTTGATGCCGTCGACGCAGCCCAGCAGCCCCGGCAGGTCGCGCGCGTCCTTGGAGTCCTCGTCGACCACGATCGGGATCGGCGAGCGCTCTTTGATCCAGCGCAGTTTCTCGGGCGAACCGGCGGGAATCGGCTGCTCGCAGAACTCGATCTCGTGCTTGGCCATCTCGGTGAGAAGCCGGACGGTCTGCTCGGGGGTCCAGCCCTCGTTGGCGTCGACCCGGATCGTGCCGGTGTAGATCGCGCGAATCGCCTCGAGCGTCTCGAGCTCGGCGCCCTTACCGAGCTTGACCTTGATGACCGGGTGCGAGCCGACCTCGCGCACCTTGGCCAGCGTCTCGTCCGGCGAGGCGATCCCGATGGTGAACGAGGTCTGCGGGGTGCGAGCCGGGTCGAGCCCGAGCAGCCGCCAGAGCGGGCGGTCGACGTCCTTGCCGATCAGGTCGTGCAGCGCGATGTCCAGCCCGCAGCGCTGCGCGGGGGTCAGGCCGGCGAGTAGCGTTTCGAGCGCGTAGGGGTCCGCGCCCAGGCCGAGCCCTTCGAGGCCGGCTTTCACGCTGTCGATCGACTCGTCGTAGCGCGGGGTGGGCGAGCTCTCGCCCAGGCCCTCCAGGCCGTTCCAGCGCAGCCGCACCACGGCGGTGCGGGCGATCGACTCCGACGAGCGGGTGATCGTGAAGGGGTGGACGAGCGGCAGGTACAGGGGTTCGACCGCTAGGCTGATCGGCGTCACGCCGGAGGCGCTTCAAGAGGAGCGCTGCGCCGTCCCGCGTCGTCCAACTGAGGATGCACCCCGTCTCACTGGTCTGGCTGCGGCGCGATCTGCGCCTGGACGACCACACCGCCCTGTTCCGCGCCGCGGCGGCGAGCGAGCGCGTCGTGCTCGCCTTCGTGCTCGACCCGCCGCTCCTGCGCGGCTCGCGGGTCGGGCCGCCGATCGTCCAGTTCTTCTTCGACGGCCTGCGCGAGTTGCGCGAGCGGCTGCGCGCGGCCGGCTCGGACCTGGCGCTGCTCGAAGGCGACTTCGGGGCCGAGCTGACCGGCTTGGCGCACCGCGTCGGTGCGAACGCGCTGTTCTACAACGAGGACTACGACCCGGCCGCGCGCGAGCGCGACGAGCGCGTGACGCGCCGGCTGCGCGCCGATGGGCTCGAGGTGCAGGCGTTCACCGACCACGTCTACTTCGGCGCGCACGACGTGCTGCAGGACGGCGGCAAGTCGTACGGCGTCTACACGCCCTATCGCAAGAAGTGGAGCGCGCGCTTCGCCGCGCGGCCCAACCCGCCGCTGCGCTCGCCGCGCGCCGCGGCGGGTTGGGCCGCGCGGCGCAGCGCGCGCTCCACGTCTTGCGATAGGGCGGGTAGACGCCGGACGACTTGCCGCCGGGCTGCCGCACTTCGCCGAGCTCGACGAGGTCAGCCGGGTCGAC
>CAXTNU010000130.1:0-9768 GCA_964245595.1 uncultured bacterium
CTGGCGACCCGCTGCGCGCTGCGGCTGGAGGCACCGCTGGTGCGCCGCTACCCGCCCGGCGCGATCCACTGGGCCGGCTACGGCGACCGCCCGATCGGCCCGCACGACGAGGCGGTGGTGTTGCGTTGCGGTTATGGTGACGGCTGGCCGAAGGGAATGGCGGGTTCGGCCGATATTCTGGCGGTGGGCATGCAGTACACGACTCGCCTTTGGCACCGTGGCATCGATCCGTGCGTTCTCATCGGAGAAGCGGACGATCTGGACGATCTGGCCGCTCGGGCGGGTATGAGCCCGTTGGAGCTGGTGGTAGGTTTGGCATGATGACGCTCGCCGCGCTGGCGCGCTTCGAAGGGACGATCACCCGGCTGGGGGTCGTCCTGAGCCCCGACGGATCGCCGCAGGAGGTCGAGGGCGTCCTCAATCCCGCCAGCGCGACGGCGCGCGACGGGACCTTTTTGCTGTACCCGCGCGCGGTCGCGGCGGGCAACGTCTCGCGGGTCGGCCTGGCACGCGGCATCCGCAGCGGCGACGACGTCCGCTTCGAGCGGCTCGGCTTCGCCCTAGAGCCCCAGGCACCGTACGAGATTCGCGCTGCGCCGGGCGGAATGGGCTGCGAGGACCCGCGGGTGACCTTCGTGCCGGTGCTCGGCAAGTACGTCATGGCCTACACCGCCTTCGGCCCGGTCGGCCCGCGCATCACGCTCGCCCTCTCGGACGACGCTTACACCTGGACCCGGCTGGGCCAGGTGCGCTTCGGGCCCGACCTGCCGCAGGGTGACGACAAGGACGGCGTGTTCTTCCCCGAGCCGGTCGTCTCGCCCAGCGGCGTGCGATCGCTCGCGATGTACCACCGGCCGATGCTCAAGCTGTCGACCATGGACGGGCGCGGCGCGATTCCGACCCTGCTCGACCTCCCGCCGGTCGAGCGCGAGTGCACGCGGGTCGGTTACATCCCGCTCGACCCGGTGCTCGAGAACGTCGAGAATTTGCTCGGCGTGACGGAGAGCGCGGTCGTGCTGGTGCCCGATGCGCAGTGGTGCCAGATCAAGACCGGCGCCGGCACGCCCCCGGTGCGCATCGCAGAGGGCTGGTTCTCGCTCTTCCACGGCGTCAACGCGATCGACGACGGAAGCGGGCGCTACAAGATGCGCTACAGCGCGGGCTTCGTCGTGCACGACAGCGAGCAGCCCCACAAGGTGCTCTACCGCTCGCACGAGCCGGTGATGGTGCCCGAGGGCGTCGACGAGACGCACGGGATCGTCAGCAACGTCGTGTTCCCGACCGCCATCGACCAGCGCGGCGAGCGGCTGTACGAGTTCTACTACGGCATGGCCGACGCGCGCATCGGGCGCGCGCGCTTGCAGCTCGCGGAGCCGGCGAGCACGCTGACGGCGAGCGCGGCGGCGGCCCGCGAGCCCGCGGCATAATCCTCGCCGCGCCACGATTCGGGTAGGCGATGCTCGAGCGGCGGATGTGGCGGTTCTACGGGATCGCGGCGCTGATCGTGCTCGGAATCGGGGCGCTTGCGTTCGGGCGGCACATCGCGACGAGCGACCTCGACGTGCGCGGCGGCCCCGATCCGCACCGGCTGCCGACGAATACCCGCGCGGCGAACGAGCGCGACACCGAATCTAATAACATCAGCGGCGACGGGCCGTGGGTGATGAGCGCGCTGCCGAGCTGCTTCGAGCAGCAGTCCTCGAAGATCGGGCCGGTGGGACTGCTAGCGAAGGATATACCGCCCGCGCGCGAGCGTCTGCGGCCGGCGACGACCCTGCGGCGCGGTGCTTGCACGATCGTCGTCGGCGAGCACGACGTGTACCTCTACCGCGGCGGTGACCGCTTGCGTGTGCCGCCCGAAGCGCGCTTATACGCGCACGGGCAGCGGTTGACGCTGGTCTGGTTCGGGCCGTACGGGCGCACCGAGATTCGGCGGTACTGACGCGGTGCTCGACTCGTTTTCGTTTCCGGCGCTGCTCGTCGTCTTCATCGTCGCGGCGGGGGCCATCTGGTTTTCGGGCGTCAAGCTCGCGAACACCGCCGACGTGCTGGCGACCCGGCTGCACTGGGGGCAGGCGCTCGGGGGCCTGATCCTGTTGGCGATCGCGACCAACTTGCCGGAGATCGCGATCACCGCGAGCGCGGCCTGGAGACATCAGATCGACGTCGCGACCGGCAACATCCTGGGCGGCATCGCGATCCAAACGGTCGTCCTGGTCGCGCTCGACGTCTTCGGGGTGAAGCGTCCCGACCCGCTGACGTACCGGGCCGCGAGCCTGGGGCTCGTGCTCGAGGGCGTGCTGGTCGTGGCGGTGCTGGTGGTCGCGATCATGGCGACGCAGCTGCCCGCCTCGCTGCTCGGTGCCCGGCTCGCGCCCGGCGACGTCCTCATCGCGATCCTCTGGATCGCCGGCATCGTGCTGGTCGGCAAGGCGCGCGCCGGCTTACCGTGGCACGATCCGGCCGGCGACGCCCCGGACACCCAGGCCGAGCGCAAGCAGAACCAGGCCGACGCCGACAAACCGACGCGGCACGCGCAGGCGAGCATGGCACGGACCGCGGCCGCGTTCGCCCTGGCCGCGGTGGTGACGCTCGTCGCCGGCGTCGCGCTCGAAGCGAGCGGGACGGCGCTCGCGGCGCACGTCCACATGACGGGCGTGCTGTTCGGCGCGACGTTCCTGGCGGCGGCGACGGCGTTGCCCGAGCTGTCGACCGGCCTCACCGCGGTCCGCGAAGAGAATTACAAGCTGGCGATCAGCGACATCTTCGGCGGGAACGCGTTCTTGCCGGTGCTCTTTCTGGGCGCGACGCTGATCTCGGGGCAAGCGGTCCTGACGCAGGCGCACAAGACCGACATCTACCTAGCGGCGTTGGGAATTTTGCTGACCTGCGCGTATCTGTACGGGCTGATCTTCCGCCCGCGCCGCCGCGTGCTGCGCATGGGCATCGACTCGCTGGTCGTGCTCGCCCTCTACGCGGTCGGCATCGGCGGCCTCGTCGCCATCTCCTTAGCTGTCTGAGGCTCCTGAGAGCCGGCGAACGGAGATCCGGCGTTATTGAGCCGAAATGGCGAGTTGCCGTTGATGCTCGTCATGGAAGTGTCACTGCGGGCACTCGGGCTGATGGGCACTGCCGCACGGCTGACCGTTCACCGAGCTGAAGGCTTGGCCCGAATCCGTCGAGCCACCCGCGGTGACCTCCGCCGAAGCAGTCGCACTATTGAACCGGAACATCTGAGATATGGAACTGTAACCGTATCCGTTTGCCGAAATCGAGACGTTCACCGTCGTCTGAGTGACCGATCCGTCGTTATTGTTGAGAGTTATGGAGATCGTCGCCGTGCCACCTTGATTGAACGGATTCGTTACGGTCACTGCGAACTGACCTTTGTTTCCGTTGGACACGACATTGGTTATGATCCCTCCGCGCACGACGGTGTCGGCGAACACGAGAGACGGAAAGACGAGCAGCACTGCCGCGACAATGGCCGTTAGCCAGCGCGCTTGAAGGACATTTTTCTCAAGCGGCAGTGTCATCGGAGCGTCTCTACCAAAGGTCCGGCGTTTTTCGGTGCCGCATGGCCGGGAGGCACATACAGCTCTTGAACTTGAGCATTGTATGTCACTTTTGACGTCGCAAGCGAAAAGGTCCGCAGCCCGCTTATGGTTCGTACCGTAATGTGCGTTGCGGTCGTCGCAACCACGGCGTCGGGCGATACGACGACCGTCTCGCCCGGGGCTTCGATCTCGACCACCGGCGGGCGGTATACTTGCGTACCCGCTGGCAGATTGGGCGGTCGTTTCACGCGAAGGCGTTCGAGCGGCGACATAACGGACAGCTGCTGCGCATTAGTCGTGCGCTCCCGAGACGAGCTGTTCGTATAGGCGCCGCTACAACCCAAAGCCGTCGTCATCAAGACGACGAGAAGTGATCGCTGGGTAACCCCGAGTACCATCGAACCCTCCGACATAGCCCGCGCTCGACGCGAGGACTCGGAATTCAGTGTATGGCCGGGTACCGCTATTGTCAAGTTCGCTTGAACTGCTTTGAATCTTTGCATATTTTGCATATAGGGATGATCCGGACTTCTTTGGGCAGTGGGCCAAACGAGCACCGCGTATCGCGGGAGGTCGAGTCGCACCATTGGGTGGAGTTGCCGGGGAGCAGAACATGGCTGAGGGCAAGCTTCGCTAGGTGTCGAAGTAGTGCGGGTCATGGATATCCGGGAGGAAGTCGCAAAGAGGCGCACGTTTGCCATCATCTCGCACCCCGACGCCGGCAAGACCACGCTGACCGAGAAGCTCCTGCTGTACGGCGGGGCAATCGTGACGGCGGGGCAAGTGTCCGCGCGCCGGCGGGCCCGGGCGGCGACCTCGGACTGGATGGAACTGGAGAAGGAGCGCGGGATCTCGATCACCTCGACGGTCCTGCAGTTTCCCTACCAAGGCCACACGATGAACCTGCTGGACACCCCGGGCCACCAGGACTTCGGCGAGGACACCTACCGCACGCTGCTGGCGGCCGACGCGGCGGTGATGCTGATCGACGCGGCCAAGGGGGTCGAGCCGCAGACCCGCAAGCTGTTCGCGATCTGCCGCGCGCGCCGCATCCCGCTGTTCACCTTCGTGAACAAGATGGACCGCCCATCGCGCGACCCGCTGGAGCTGCTGGACGAGCTCGAGACGGTGCTGGGCATCGGGACGTACCCGATCAACTGGCCGCTGGGCAACGGCGAGACCTTCCGCGGCGTGTACGACCGCGGCTCGCGCGAGCTGCACCTGTTCGAGCGCACCACCCACGGCGCGAAGCGCGCGCCGGTCACCGCTAGCGATCCCAACGATCCCAAGATCGCGGCGCTCGTCGATGCCGGCACGTACAAAGAATTCCTCGACCAGCTCGAGCTGCTCGAAGGGGCGGGAACCGACTTCGACGCCGCGGCGATGATGCGCGGCGACGTCTCGCCGGTGTTCTTCGGCTCGGCGATGACGAACTTCGGGGTCGAGCTGTTCCTGGACGCGTTCGTGCGGATGGGGCCGCCGCCCGCGCCGCACCTCGACGCCGAGCAGCATGTCGTCGAGCCGACGGACGAGCAGTTCTCCGGCTTCGTGTTCAAGATCCAGGCCAACATGGACCCGCGCCACCGCGACCGGATCGCCTTCCTGCGCGTGTGCAGCGGCAAGTTCGAGCGCGACATGACGGTCCGCAACGTGCGCACCGGCAAGGACGTCCGGCTGACCCGCGCGATGAAGCTGTTCGCCTCGGACCGCGAGTCGGTCGAGGTGGCGTTCGCGGGCGACGTGGTGGGCCTGGCGAACCCCGGCGTGTTCGCGATCGGCGACACCCTGGCCGAGGGCGACGGCATCCGCTTCGAGCCGATCCCGGCCTTCGAGCCGGAACATTTCTCGCTCGTGCGCAGTACCGACACCGCAACCTACAAGTCGTTCCAGAAGGGCATCGCGCAGCTGCGCGAGGAGGGCGCGATCCAAGTGTTCTACCCTTACGGGCAGACCCGCACCGAGCCGATCCTCGCGGCCGTGGGCGCGCTGCAGTTCGAGGTCGTCAAGTACCGCTTGGAGTCCGAGTACAACGTGAAGACGGTGTTCAGCACGCTTCCCTACACCACCGCCCGCCGCGTCGCGGGCGAGAACCTCGCGGCGGCGACGATGCCGTCCAACGCGCGCCTGGTCGAAGACTGGGACGGCAACCCGCTCGCGCTGTTCGAGAGCCCGTGGAGCGTCGATCTGGCCAAGCAGTGGAACGCGGGCCTGAGCTTCGCGCCGTTCGGGGCCGAAGCACTCGCCCGCGAGGCGCTGGCCTGATGCGCAACGTGACGCCCGCGCCGCGCGCGCGCCAGAACCAGATCATCCTACTCGCCGTCGCGGTGGTGCTCGTCGTCCTGCTCGTGCGCGCCTGCTCGGGCGGCGCGAACCGCTACGAGAAGATCGCCGACGGCATGACGCGCGCGCTGCAAGCCAACGACCTCGCCGCGGTGCAGAAGTACCAGAACGCCGAGACCGCGACGCAGGTGAACCGGGCCCGCGTCGGGCGCGCCGCCGACCAGCTCGCGCCGCTCGGGAAGCTCAAGAAGGCCAAGGAGAACACCCCGGCCGGCGACCGCGACCGGGTGCACGAGTTCGACTTGACCTTCGCCAACGGCACGGTCCACGAGAAGATGAAGCTCGACCCGCAAGACAAGGTCGTGCGCTTCCAGTACGACGTCGTGTCGTCCAGCGCGGCGAAGTGATGTCCGTTCCGCAGGCGGCTTCGGGCGGCGTGCAGGCGGGCTTCGCCGCGTCGTTCGGCGACGTGCAGGCCGCGGCCGAGCGGCTGCGCGGCGTCGCGCACCGCACCCCGGTCGTCACCTCGGCGACGCTCGACGAACGAGTCGGCGCGCGAGTGTTCCTCAAAGCCGAGAACCTGCAGCGCATGGGCGCGTTCAAGTTCCGCGGCGCGTACAACAAGCTCGTGCAGCTCGGCCCCGAGCAGCGGCGCGGCGGCGTGGTCGCGTTCTCGAGCGGCAACCACGCCCAGGGCGTGGCGCTGGCGGCCAAGCTGCTCGGCATCCCGGCCACCATCGTGATGCCGCACGACGCGCCGGCCTCGAAGCTGGCCGCGACGCGCGGCTACGGCGCCGAGGTGGTGCTGTACGATCGCGAGTCGATGAACCGCTCGGAGATCGCGGAGTCGATCGCCGGCGAGCGCGGCGCGACGCTGGTGCCGCCGTACGACGACCCGGCCATCATGGCCGGTCAGGGCACGGTCGCGCTCGAGCTGATCGAGGACGCCGGCCCGCTCGACGTGCTGCTGGTCTGCACCGGCGGCGGCGGTCTGCTGTCGGGCTGCACGCTGGCCGCGACGGCCATGTCGCCGGGCGTGCGCGCGTACGGCGTCGAGCCCGAGACCGGCGACGACTGGGCGCGCTCGTGGCGCGAGGGCCGGATCGTGTCGATTCCCGTGCCGCAGACGATCGCCGACGGGCAGCGCACGCAGGCGCCGGGACACCTCACCTGGCCGATCGTGCGCGCGCTCGCCGCGGGGATCGTGACCGTCAGCGACGACGAGATCCGGGCGGCGATGCGCTTCGCGTTCGAGCGGCTCAAGCTCGTCGTCGAGCCGAGCGGCGCGTCGGCGCTGGCCGCGCTGCTCTACGGCCGGGTCGACGTGCGCGGCGCGCGCGTCGGGGTGACGATAAGCGGCGGCAACGTGGATGCGGCGGCGTTCGCCGCCTGCATCACCACCGAGTTCCCGCTGCCCTAGCCGCGGGATCTCCGCTTGTGCACGAGCCGCACGTACATTCGGGTGCGTGCGGCAGGACCGGGTCAGATGCGGATGCGCAGGTCCAGGGCGGCCTGGAACGGCAGCTTCGTGCCGACGAAGCCGGTGTTCAGGTTGTTGCTGAACACGCCGTAGGGATAGCGCAGCTGGACCGGCGTCTGGGCGATCGGCAGGAAGTTGCCGGTCGGTCCCAGGCCGGCGCCGCCGGAGGGCAGCTCGGAGTAGACGCAGATGTTCGGGTCGTCCCAGGCATAGCCGCGCTGGAAGCACTTGTCGACCAGGCCGGTCATGGTCAGCGTCAGGCGGGTCTGCTTGCTGAAGTCGTACGACGTCTGCAGGTTGAGGGTCAAGCGGGCGGGCTCTTTGAAGGCGCCCAGGTTGTCGAACGTGCCGGTGAAGGCGTCGGGCGTGAGCAGGTAGTCCAGGCCCTGGCCGCTGGCGCTGGTGAAGCCGCTGCACGAGTACGGGTGGGCGACGTCGCTGCAGCCGCCGTCGGGGATGTAGCCCGGGTAGCTCAGCGGCGAGCCGTACGACGCGCCCGAGCTGAACGTGAGGCTGGGCGTGATCGCGAACCGGTCGTGCTTGTACTGCACCAGCGCCGTGACGACGTGCGGCGTCTCGTAGCCGTTGGAGCCGACGAACGGCTGCGGGATCTGGTCGTAGGTGGTGTACTCGCCGTTGACCGGCAGCAGGCTCTGCACCGGCTGGTTGAAGTACGGGTTGGCGATCGTGGCCGCGCCGCAGGGCGCCGCCGCGCCGGTCGCATCGTAGCACGCCGCGGCGGGCGCGGTGCTCACCGTCGAGCCGCAGCGCTTGTCGCTGGGGTTGGTGGCGCAGAACGAGGTGTAGGCGTTGTAGTCCTTGATGTAGAGGTTGATGCTGTCGATCACGTTGGTGCCCGACGGGAACTGCGAGTACTTGATCCGGCTGTGGGTGTACGTGTAGGCGAGCTGGCCGGCGAAGCCGTTGCGCGCGAAGTCGCCCTTGCGCAGCGCGAACTCCAGCCCGTACGAGGTCTGCTTGCCGACGTTGAAGCCGCTGACCAGGCCGCCGACGCCGATCGGGAAGGCTTGGAGCTGGTCCTTGGTGCTGCGGTAGAACGGGGTCAGCTTGAACGAGGTGTCGCTGCCGGGCAGATGCTGCTCCAGCGACAAATCGTAGTTGTACGAGGTGTCGGGGCGCAGGTCGTGGACCGGCGTGTTGAAGCCGAAGCCCAGGAAGTTGACCGCGGCGTACTTCTGCACGAAGTCGCGGTCGTTGTAGTCGTTGTACTGCAGCCACGAGGTGTTGACCGGGCGCGAGTAGATGCCGAACGAGCCGCGCACGACCGAGTCGGGGTTGAGGGTGTAGGTGAACGCGACCCGCGGCTGGATCACGCTGGCCGAGATCTTGGTCGTCGAGCTGAGCGCGAAGTCGGCCGGAATGTAGCCGCTGCCCAGCGCCGCGCAGTTGGCCGGCGTCGCGAACACGCCGCCCACCGGCGTCGCGCCCGAGACGTTGATCGCGCCGACCACGCCCGGCTTGTAGCAGTACTCGTTGTCGTAGGCCTTGATCCAGAACGCCCGGTTGAGCGTGCTGCCGCCGTAGGGGCTCGAGCTGGTGTCGTCCAGCCGGTTGGTGTAGTTCTCGAAGCGCAGCCCCAGCGTCAGGTTGAGCTTGCTCGTCGGCGACCAGTTGTCGTTGATCGAGGCGGCGGTGAAGAACGGCGAGACGTTGTTGACCCGCCCTTGCGGGCCGTTCTCGGTCGCGATCCACTGCGCGTTCGCGCCGCCCGCGAACGCCGTCGCGGTGATGGAGGGCGTCGGGTTGTCGAACGTGCCGCGCGCGCCGCTGAAGCAGCTCGTGTAGGCGCCGCTGCCGGGGTCGAAGCAGTTGCCGGTCTTGGCCGCGGTGGCGGGGTCGATCAGGTTGGTGAAGGCCGTGCCCAGGCCCTGGTTGCCGGGGAAGCTGTAGTAGTAGCGGCGCTGGATCTTGGTCTGGCTCTCGGTCGCGGTGAACGTGAGCAGGTGCTTGTCGGTGATCTGGTTCGAGTAGGTCAGCGTCGTGCCGTAGGTGTGGCTGGGGATCTCGTAGTCGTTGAGCTCCGCCCCGAAGCAGCAGGTGAAGTTCTGCGTCGCATCGCCGTGGATGAACCAGTTGGAGTACACCGAGTAGCCGAACAGGCGCAGGAACGAGCGCTCGTTGATGTTGCGCTGGTACTGCAGCTTGAGGATCGCGACGCCGTTGTCGTTGCTGTCGCGCAGGTCGTTGGAGGCCGTGCCGTTCAAGGCGCGGCCGCTGGGGCTCTGCATGAACTGGTACGGCCCCACGGCGCTCGCGTCGGGCGGCGCGAACAGCCGCCCGTTGTAGACGTAGCCGTCGTGCCAGTAGGCCTGGTACGGCGCGCTCGCGGTCGAGCCGTCGGCCGCCGAGGCGCCCCCGATGCCCAACCCGTTGCCGACGAAGTTCGGCCCGCCCAGGTCGTCGACCGAGCTGTAGTAGTTGGTGTAGATC
>CAXTNU010000131.1:0-9719 GCA_964245595.1 uncultured bacterium
ACTCTGGTGGCGGTAGCGGCGAGTCGGGCGGCTGGGGCGGCGGCGACTTCGGTGGCGGCGGTGACCCGGGCGGCGGCGGGGACTGGTGAGCGGCGCGAAACGGGCCGGCGTCTTGCGCGTCTGAGCGCGAATTCAGTACCAGCCGTCGGCGAGGCGCAGCAGTTGCGCGCGCGTCTTGTCGAGTTCCGCCGCGTCGAGCGTGGCGTAAGGTGCGACGGCCGTTGCGAGCGCCCGGCCGAGCACGGCTTCGAAGACCTCGCCGCGGCGGCGCTTGGCGGCCACTAGCGCCTCGACCTCGGGCGGCCGCAGGCCCGTGACGACGGCTTGATTGACCCGTGCGCGCAGCACCGCGACCTCGGAGCGCGCGCCGTCGGCGAGTGACGCGACGCGGGTGCCGTCGGCGTGCGACAGCCCCGCCGTCGAGGGCAGATACGGATCGAGCGGGTCGAACTCGCCGTACGAGCGGCCGAAGCGCTGGTACAGGTCGCCGATCTCGCGCCGCGCCTGTGCGCGAATCGCGTGCACGCGCTCGCGAAACGCGGCCATCGCCGCCAGCGTCGCCCGGGCCGACTCGGGCGGCAGCGCCGCTTCGACCGCGCCGCGGTAGTCGCGGTCTGCCGCATCGAGCGCGGCCACCGCCGGGACGAACCGCTCGCCGAGCTCCGCGGCGTGCTCCTCCAGCCGCAGCCAAGCACTGGTGGCAGCCGCGAGCGCGAGCGCAAGCGACGGAATCGGTTTAGCGGCCATCACGCCTGGTTCGTCACGACGGTGCGCGCTCGCCCTCGTAGACGAACGCGCAGCCGGCGACGAACCGGTCGAGCGAGGCTTGCATCGCGCGCTCGTCTTCCGCCGCGACGACGACGAAGCCGAGCCGGTCGTAGCTGCTGGCGACGGTGCCGATCGTGCGCGGCAGCGGCGCCATCACCCGCCGCACTTCGCCCGGCACCGGCTCGGGCGGAACGCGCAGCTCGGTGAGGACGCCGGGCTTGGGCGGCACGACGAAGCGCACCCCGGCGACCAGGTCGCGCGTCGGCACGAGCATGCCGGCGATGGGATGGCCGGCTTGCAGCCGCACGATGATCGAGATCATGTCGACGCCGAGCGCCGACTCCACCAGCTCGGCGATCATGTCGCCGCCGACCCGCGGGTTGACCTCGATGATGCGCAGCCGCTCGCCGTCGAGCTTGAACTCGGCGTGCGCGGTCGTATTCCGCAGCTCGAGGTGCGTCAGCAGCCGGTCGAGCGCGCCCGCGATGCGCGCGCGGGTCTCGGGCGCGAGCGCGGCTGGGAACGCGTGGCCGACCTCGACGCAGAACGGCGGCTCGGTGACGAGCTTGCGGGTCACCCCGATCAGGTGCCAGCGCGCCGCGGCCGGGTCATAGGCCAGCTCCGCGCTGTACTCCTGGCCGGGAATGAAGGCCTCGACCAGGATCGCAGGCGTGGAGCGAAAGCCCCTCGTGCTGGGCGCGACGAGCATTTGCGCCAGCTCAGCCATCGCGGCGGCGAACTCGGCCTCGTCGGCGCAGATGCGCACGCCGGTGCTCCCGCCGTCGTCGACCGGCTTGACCACGCACGGGTAGCCGACGCTCGACGCGCGCGGCAAGCCGTCCGCCAGCTCGTGCACCGCGTACGGATGATCGAACTCGGTCCCGGCCAAGCGCGCGCGCATGCGGTCCTTGAAGCGCACGTTGACCAGCCCTTCGATCAGCGCCGGATCGCGCAGGCCGGCGTACGCGCCCAGCAGCGCGCCGTGCAGCAGCCGGAAGTCTTCGTAGGCGATCACCGCGCCGGGGCGGCGCTCGATCACCAGCCGCAGCAGCTTGGCGGCGTCGAAGGTGTCGACCGTCACCACTTCGTCCATGTGCGGGCGCGGATCGATCACGCTGGCGGCGTACTCGGCGGGATTGCGCGCCAGCAGCACCGGCCGGTAGCCCAGCGCGCGAGCGCACTCCGCCGCGCGCGCGCCGTAGCCGGACATGCCGGCCTCGAGGAAGAGACAATCGCGTTCCATCGGCACCCCTCTCGACGCGCGACCGCGGGTCGACGGTCGGCACCCGTCTTGACCGGGCGGCGGCGCACACCTCCCGGCCGGCGGCGCGCCCCGGGCGGGCGGAACATCCGCGCGGCCGGAACGTACCGTCCGGTATGAGCGCGCGCCGTTACCCGCCGGGCCCCTCCACGCTGACCGCGCTGCGCGGGATGCGGCTGACCCACGACCTCAGCCGCATCCCGGCCTTCCTGGAGTCGATGGCGCGGCAGTACGGCCCGATCTCGTCCTGGCAGCTGCCCGGCCGGCGGATGTGGTTTCTCGACGACCCCGCGCTGATCGACGAGCTGCTCACCGCGGGCGGCTACGACGTGGTCAAGGGCCGCGGCTTGCAGCGCATGCGCCGGCTGCTCGGCGAAGGGCTGCTGACCAGCGACGAGCCGCTCCACCTGCGCCAGCGCCGGCTGGTGCAGCCGGCCTTCCACCGCGAGCGCGTCGCCGGTTACGCCGCGACCATGATCGGCGCGGCCGCCGCCACGGCGAACCGGCTGCGCGACGGCGAGACGGTCGCGCTCGACGCGCTGATGAACCGCCTGGCGCTGCGGATCGCCGCCGCGACGCTGTTCTCGGCCGACGTGGACGACGACGCCGACGCGATCGGCCACGCGGTGACCGAGGCGATGGACGTCTTCCCGGCCAGCCTGAGCGCGTTCGGCGAGCTGCTCGACCTGATTCCGTTCCATCCCGCGACGCGGCGCTTCACCCGCGCCCGCGCGCAGCTCGACGCGGTGATCTACCGGCTGGTCGAGCAGCGCCGCAGCGACGCGGCCGATCGCGGCGACCTGCTGTCGATCTTGTTGAGCGCGCGCGACGACGAGGGCCGGCCGATGCCCGACACGCTGGTGCGCGACGAGGCGCTCACGCTGCTCCTCGCCGGCCACGAGACGACCGCCAACGCGCTGACCTGGGCCTGGGACATGCTCGCGCGCACGCCCGGCGCCGAAGCGCGCCTGCACGCCGAGCTCGACGCGGTGCTGGGCGACCGCGACCCCGTGCTCGCCGACGTGCCGCGCCTGGCGTACGCGCGCGACGTCGTGGCCGAGGTGCTGCGGCTGCGCCCGCCGGCCTGGATCCTCGGCCGGCGCGTGATCCGGCCGCTGCGCCTGGGGGAGTGGGAGCTGGAGCCCGGCTCGATCGTGGTCGCGGCGGAGATCGTGACGCACCGCAATCCCGCGTACTGGACACAGCCCGAGGCGTTCCGCCCCGAGCGCTGGTCCAACGGCGAGACCGCGAACCTGCCGCGCGGAGCGTATTTCCCGTTCGGCGGCGGCAACCGCATCTGCATCGGCGAGAGCTTCGCCTGGACCGAAGCGATCTTGTTGCTGGCGACGCTGGCGTGGAGATTTCGGTTTCGCACGATCGACACGTCGCCGGTGCCGCTGGAGCCGCTGGTCACGCTGCGGCCCGGGCGCAGCATCATCATGCGAGTCGAAGAGCGAGGTCGCGTCCCAGCCAGCGTTCCGTAGGACACCGGACGATTACTCGAGCGGACTCGAATCCCGTTAGGCTATCGAACCTCTCTTATGGATTCGGCTGTTTAACACCGGTGAATGCGCGTTGCTCTCGCACACCTCTAAGTTGCGTTTTTCGTGCACGCGACCCGGTCTCCGTCTGTTAACCCTACAATGGCGGTCCGACAAGGTTCCCACAGATATCGCACATTGAATATACGGTTCAGGTCTACTAACTGTACACTGAGTAGAACAATGTCGATAAGCCGTGTCGGCGTCAAGCAACTCGGAACGATGTATGGGTAGCAGACATCGTAGTCCAGCGCCAGACCTCGACCGCGAACGAGAGTTACCACACGCTAGACGTACCATCCCGACTCCTTACGATCCCCCGATGACATGCTCGGCCCTACCGGCGCCGCGACAATGGAGTAAGCACACTCTCGGCGAAATATCTTTGTGTGCCGAGCCACCGTGATGCCTTAATCCTAGAGGCTACTGAACTCCGCGGAGCGCTAATCGCGTACGACGCGACCGATGTCGTGATGTCGGTGTTACTTCATGAAGCCAATTTATCGCTTAATCGACGCAAGCATGGCACGCGCGACGGTGAAATTGCATCGGCCGAATTCCTCTCATTTGCTTCTGCTCGACCGCATCCATGCAGGCGGTGGGGAGCCACCGAACCTTGTGGCGGTGGAGAATGCCGCGAACGGGGCGTATCGTATCGCGAACGACATGATGCGGGCTGAAGCTATGCTCACGGTTCGGGCCATGTCCGATCGTGCAGAAGACTCTCTCGCCGGCCGCTTTCGCGCTTCAGGAATTACACTTCGAAATCCCGGTGTACCGGAACGCTGGTGGGATCTTCTGGAAATTTTCGGCAATACGTTCGATCCGGAGCTCGAACGGGCTCTTCCGTTTTCTATGCCGAGTGCTCTGCGCATCGTGCGTGCCATGCAGACCTCGGCATTGTACAAAGTGTCGAAGCATTACGCACGTGTGCGTGCTGCAAGCGCTTCGGCGTGGCGAGCATACCGTGACCGCTCGCTGGTCTCAAGATTGCCGCAAGGGCTGGACTCTGATCGACTGTTCGAGAACCTCGGCCATCCGGGAACACGGCCGAAGCGATCAATCGAAAGTCGCGTATACAAATTCTTCCTAGCGAAATGCTCCAATATCGGCTTCGTCGACATTGCGGATGTCGCTCGACTGTCTGGTGTCGCGCACGAAGTAGTCGATACATTCTGTGCACTGTTCTCGCTTGGGCGCCAAGAAGTCAGCGATTACGACTTCCTCCCATCCTCGCGAAATGCGCTTGCACGTACGCCGCTCATTGCGACGGATCGCGGCTACTTCGCTCCAAGCCTTCCGCTCGTGCAGTGGGCGCTTCTGCCGCGTATCGAGGCGCTCATCAATCCGAACTCAGGCGTGAGCATCACTCGTGATGGTCGAGCCTGGACATTCTACGAACGTCAGCGTTCACGCTTTCTCGAGGGGGCGACCGCTCAAATCCTTGCGCGCGCTAGCGACCGTGCTCCTCTGTTGAACGAGATATACTCGACCAGCGATCCGGCGGTGCGATTCGAGATCGACGTTTCCGCACGGCTAGATACGACGATGTACGTCGTCGAGTGTAAGGCAACAACGTTGAGCGATGCAGCGCGCCGTGGTGCGCAAGCAAGCGTCGACCGAGTTGTCCAAAATATCGTGGCGGAGGCTAGCGTACAGCTAAGCAGATCCATCTCTATGCTAACCACGCGCCACGGAGCGGCCTGGGAGTTCATCCCGATGATCGTCACGCTCGACCATAGCGGCGCGATCGGCGCGGGGCTTCGGACAGCTGAGTATCACGGCAGTACCGACGGCCTCATAACCCCTTGGGTGCTTTCGCTCCTGGACCTTTACACGGTACAGGATCTGCTTGAGACTCCCTGGCAATTCAAGCACTATGCTCAACAGCGCCTTCTTTCTGTTAAGCGCCGCCGCGCCACGATCGCGCATGATGAACTCGATCTGTACCATACGTACCGCTATACAAACACGTGCGCGATGCCGAATGGCGGTTCCCATTTTATTCACATTGCCGGTTCCGGCGAAATCGACGACTACTACAGCAGCGTTCGAACAGGCAAACGCAGAAAGCCGAAGCCTTCGAATGGAACGCGGCTCTTAAATCTCTTCGAGGATTTGGAGCGATGCGGCGACGCGGGCTGGAGCGATATCGCCTGCGACATCCTCAACCTTCCGAATGAGGCCCTGGTATCGTTTCGCTCTGCTTTGGAGCGTACCCGTACCGGCGTTCGGGGCACCGTAGTTTGGCGCGCGGGCGAGCCCATTGTGGGGTGGGGTCTTACATACATTGCTACCAACGAACCACGGTTAGCGGACGCTTTGCTAACTGTACAGGTTTTAAAGAGACCTCTAAACGACGGAATCAACGAGGAGTTGTTCATCGTGCATAATCCGATAGCGCGCAAAGTAAAGCATGGCCTGTTCGTCTGTCGCGAAGGGCAATGGTCGCGACTCACATCACCTTCGTGGCGTTTCATCGACCGATCAGCATTCATCTCGGTGGCTGCACCCTGGGAGCGACGCCTGAACGTCGGTCGCGTCATAGGTTCCCGCTCGTTTCGCCTAGCTGCTCAGCAGTTCGTCGACAAACGGCAGACCGTCGCGGCCGCGTAGACCGGAATCGACCGGCGAGATCGGCCACGAGTCCGAACGGCCCGGCGAACTGCCCCCAAGCCGAGCCGCCGGCGCCGCTGGCGATGCTATAGCATTGTCACGAAGCCAGGACGATTCACCGATGTGCGCCGACCTTGAGGCTCCGACTGTCGCTTGACGCGTCGCGCGGAGCGTGGTATGGTCCCCTGCACATGTTGCTCGTTCGCTGTCTCATGATGGTGTGTACCACGGGTCCTTTGCCCCGGCGGTCGTTCACGTCATGAGCTAGCGGCACGAGTCGCAGTAACGATGTGGAGCCCTCGCCGGTAGGCGGGGGCTCTTCGTTTTCCAGAGGTTGTGATGAGCAAGGTCGACGTCGAAAGGGCCAAGGCGCAGAGCCGGGGCCTTCGCGGCAGCATCGTCTCCGAGATCGCCGAGCCGACGTCTCGCTTCAGCGACGAGTCCGTCGCGCTGCTGAAATTCCACGGCACGTACCAGCAAGAGGACCGCGACGCGCGCAAAACCGCTCGCACGTCGGGCGGCGAGAAGGCGTGGTCGTTCATGGTGCGCGTCAAAGCGACCGGCGGACGGATCGCGGCGCCGCTGTGGAGCGCGCTCGACACCCTCGCCGACCGCCACGGCAACGGTACGCTGCGCGTCACGACGCGCCAGGGCATCCAGCTCCACGGCGTCCGCAAGGAGCACCTCAAGCCCGTCATCGCCGACGTGATCGCGCACCTGGGCTCGACGCTGGCGACCTGCGGCGACGTCGTGCGAAACGTGATGGCGCCGCCGTGGCCGCTCGCGCACCCGGCGTACGAGCTGGCGCGCGCCGCGGCCCGCGCGCTGTCCGACGACCTCGCCCCGCGCAGCGGCGCGTACCTCGAGATCTGGCAGGACGGCGAATCCGTGCACGCGGAGGGACCCGCCGACGAACCGCTCTACGGCGCGACGTACCTGCCGCGCAAGTTCAAGATCGCCGTGACGGTGCCGGGCGACAACAGCATCGACCTCTACACCAACGACGTCGGCGTCGTCCCGGTGTTCGGCGGCGACGGCGCGCTGCTCGCGTACGACATCACGGCCGGCGGGGGGCTCGGGCGCACGCACGGGAAGACGACCACGTATCCGCGGCTCGCCGACCAGCTCGGCTCGGTGCCGCCCGAGCGGCTGTTGGAAGCGGTGCGCGCGATCGTGCTGGTGCAGCGCGACTGGGGCGACCGCACCGACCGCCGCCACGCGCGCCTCAAATACCTGATCGCGGAGCGCGGCCTGGAGTGCTTCCGGGCCGAGGTCGAGCGCGTCGCCGGGTTCGCGCTCGGGCCGTGGCACGCGCTGCCGCCCTGGGAAGACGTGCCGCGCTACGGCTGGCACGCGCAAGGCGACGGCCGGTGGTTCCTCGGCCTCTACGTCGCCAGCGGCCGCGTGCGCGACGACGGAGCGCGGCGCTTGAAGTCGGCGCTGCGCGCGCTCGCCGACGCGGGGCACGATCTGATCGCGACGCCCGGTCAGCAACTGCTGGTCGTCGACGTCTCCGCCGCCGCGCGCGAGCGCGTCGACGGCGTGCTGCGCGCGCACGGGGTGGAGGCGCCCGAGAGCGTCTCGCCGCTGCGCCGGCGCGCGCTCGCGTGCCCGGCGATGCCGACGTGCGGCCTCGCGCTCGCCGAGTCGGAGCGCGTCGTCCCCGAGCTGCTGGCGGAGATCGAACGCGAGCTCGCCGCGGCCGGACTGGCGAGCGAGCCGGTCGTGATCCGCATGACGGGCTGTCCGAACGGGTGCGCGCGGCCCTACATGGCCGAGGTGGGGATCGTCGGGCAGAGCCCCGATCGCTATCAGATCTATCTCGGCGGCGATCCGGCGGGGACGCGGCTCGCGCTGCTCTGGCGAGACGGCGTCCGCCTCGCCGAAATCGCGCCGCTGCTCGCGCCGCTCTTGCGCGCGTTCGCCGCGAACCGCCGGCCCGGCGAGCCGTTCGGCGACTGGTGCGCGCGCGACGTCGTCGCGCCGGTACCGGCATGAGCGTCCTGGCCGAGAGCGCGCACGCGCAGGCGGAACGGGTCGTGCGCGAGCAGCTCGCGCGCCATCCGGGGCGCATCGCGCTCGCGTGCTCGTTCGGCGGCCCGTCCGGGATGGCGCTGCTCGACCTCGTGCTGCGCGTCGATCATGCCGTTCCGGTGTACTACATCGACACCGGGCTGCTGTTCCCCGAGACCTTGGCGCTGGTGGAGCGCGCCGCGCGCCGCTACGGCATCGCGCCGATCGCGCTGCGCCCGGAGCTTTCGGTGGACGAGCAGGCCCGGCGGCACGGCGATGCGCTGTGGGCGCGCGACCCGGACGCCTGCTGCGCGCTGCGCAAGGTCGCGCCGCACCGCGCGTTCCTCGACGGGTTCGACGCCTGGTTCACCGCGATCCGGCGCGCGCAGTCGCCCACGCGCGCGGACATCGAGCCCGTGGCGCGCGACGGCGAGCGGCTCCTCAAGATCAGCCCGCTGCTCGACTGGACCGACGAGGACGTGTGGGCGTACGTCGACGCGCACGGCGTTCCGGTGAACGCGCTGCACGCCGACGGCTACCCCAGCATCGGCTGCGCCCCGTGCACGCGCCGCCGGGCGCCGGGCGAGGACGAGCGGGCCGGGCGCTGGGCCGGGTTCGCCAAGACCGAGTGCGGTCTGCACCGGGCGCAGGCGTCGTGATCCGGCTCGACGGCGTCACCAAGCGCTTCGGCTCGGTCGTCGCGGTCGACGAAGCGAACGTGGCGTTCGCGCCCGGGGCGCTCACCGCCGTGCTCGGCCCGTCGGGCTGCGGGAAGTCGACCCTGCTGCGCCTGATCGCCGGCTACGACGTTCCGGACCGCGGGCGCATCCACGTCGCCGGAGCCGACGTCACCGATCGCCCGCTGCGCGCGCGAAACACCGGCTTCGTGTTCCAGGACGGCGCCCTCTTTCCGCACCTCAGCGTCGCCGACAACGTCGGCTTCTCGCTGGCGGTGCGCGGGGCGTCGCGCGCGCGGCGGCGCGCGCGCGTCGCCGAGCTGCTCGAGATCGTGCAGTTGTCGGGGTTCGAAAAGCGCCGCCCGCACGAGCTGTCGGGCGGCCAGCGGCCGCGCGTCGCCTTCGCCCGGGCGCTCGCCCCCCAGCCGTCGCAGCTGCAGCTCGACGAGCCGTTATCCGCGCTCGACCTCAACGTCCGCCGCGAGCTGCGCGGCTGGCTGCGCGCGCAGCACGAGCGCAGCCGGGTCAGCACGCTGCTCGTCACCCACGACGCGGACGAAGCGATGGAGATCGCGGACGCCGTCGTGGTGATGCGCGAAGGCCGCATCGAACAGGTCGGATCGCCGTCCGAGGTCTACGACGCGCCGGTGAACCAGTTCGTGCTCGACTTCCTGGGCCCGGCGAACGTCCTCGCCAGCGGTACGGCGCCGGGGTTCGTGCGCCCGCACGAGTTCCGCGTCGCGGCGGCGCCGTTCGAGGGCGCGCGCCGCGTGCGGATCGTGCGCATCGTCCCGCTGGGGGCGCGCATCCGGTACGACTGCGCGTTCGAGGACGACACCGCGC
>CAXTNU010000132.1:0-1327 GCA_964245595.1 uncultured bacterium
CGCCGTCGTCGAGCTTGACGATCCCGCTCGCCAGGTCGGCGCTGCCCGAGGCGACCTGCTGGACCCCGCTACGCAGCTGGGTCAGCTTGCCGACGAGTCCCTGCGCCGATCCGCCGACCTGGTCGCGCAGCACGCTCACGGCGTGCGCGGACAGGCCGTCGTCGCTGACCACGATGTCCGCTGCGGACAGCGGTGCGAACGACGCCAGGCCGATCGTCGACCACTTCGTGGAGTCGGCGCAGATGACGACCTGGTTCGCACTCTGGATCAGGGCCTGGTTCGTCTCGGCTTCGGCGAGGTTCGGCGTAGTGAACCCGGCCACGGCGTCCATACCGTGCACACCGAGGAACAGTTGATCCACGTGCAGGCTGCGGATGGCCTGATCGGCCACCGGGCCGACCAGCGCCGCGCTGGCCGCAGCCTTCCCCGCGGCCGGCCTCGACGCCCGCGGCGTCGACGACGCCACGCCGCTGCTGTGGCGCAAGCTGGTGGTCAACGCCGCGATCAACCCGCTCGGCGCGCTCGCCCGGCGCACCAACGGCGACGTGGTGAGCGATCCCGACCTCTTGCCGCTGGCGCGTACGCTGGTGGCAGAGGCGGTCGCGGTCGCCGCGAGCGCCGGCGTGGCGATCGACGATCCGTGGGCGCTGGTAGAAGCGGCGGGACGCGCGAGCGCGGCGAACCGGAACTCGATGCTGCAGGACCTCGACGCGGGCCGCCCGACCGAGATCGACGCGATCTCCGGCGCCATCCTCCGCCGCGCCGCGGCGCACGGGATCGCGGTCCCGCTCACCGAGGCCGTCAGCCGCCTCGTCCGGGCCCGCGAGCGGTCCGTGGCGTGACGCGCCGGGTCGGCGCGGCCGAGCTCGCCGCGCGCAAGGGAACGGCGTTCCCGGTGGTCACCGCGTACGACGCGCCGTTCGCGCGCTGCGCCGAAGCGGCCGGGATCGACGTCGTGCTGGTCGGCGACTCGCTCGGCATGGTGGTGCTCGGCTACCCGTCGACGACGGCGGTGGAGCTGATCGACATGGTGCGCCACGCCGCCGCCGTGGTTCGCGGCACGCAGCGCGCGCACGTCGTCGTCGACCTGCCCTTCGGCACCTACGAAGCGTCGGACGAGCTGGCGATCGCGAGCGCGACCGAGCTGGTCAAGCGCGGCGGCGCGTCGTCGGTGAAGCTCGAAGGCGGCGAGAACGCCGCCTCGCGCATCCGGGCCATCGTCGGAGCGGGCATCCCGGTCTGCGCGCACATCGGCGTCTTGCCGCAGACCGCCGCGCTGAGCAGCGGCTTTCGCCTCCAGCGCGAGCGCGAGCATTTGCTGCGCGAC
>CAXTNU010000132.1:1337-9619 GCA_964245595.1 uncultured bacterium
CGCGCAGGCCGTCAGCGAAGCCGGCGCGTTCGCGGTCGTGCTCGAAATGGTCGCCGACGATCTCGCCGCGGAGCTCACCGCGCAGCTCGCGATCCCGACCGTCGGCATCGGCAGCGGCCCGCGCTGCGACGCCCAGGTGCTCGTGCTGCACGACGTGCTGGGCCTCTATCCCGACGCACCGCCCTTCGCGAAACGCTACGCGGACCTGGCCGGCGCGGCGACCGACGCGCTGCGCGCCTACGCCGGCGAAGTGCGCACGGGGGCCTTTCCGCTCGCGCGCGCGAGCGGCGCGCGCGCGAACGGTGACGAAGGCGGCGGCTACCGCCCCTAGTTGGCGCTGACCAGCACCGCCTCGGCCGAGTACGGCGCCAGCTCGCTGCGCCGCGCGAGCGCGCCGTTACCGGGCGCCGCGGGAGTGAGCGCGTTTCCGGCGTCGAGCCGGAACGCCGCCACCGAGCTCACCAGGCGCTCGGACTCCTCGCGCACCCGGTGCGCCGCCTCGTCGACGCCGCGCACCTGCGCTTCGAGCTCGTTGGCCGAGGCCGACACTTCTTCCGCCGTCGCCGACTGCTGCTGCGCAGCGGAGGTGGAGTCCGCGACCGCGTTCGCAACCGACTCCGTCGTCATGCGCATCTGCGCCGCCGCGGCCGCGTTCTCTTCGACGATCGTCGAGATGCCGCCGACGCTCTCGGTCAGGTGGGCGCTGGACTCGCGCATCGAGCGGGTGCGAGCGGTGACCGCCTGGGCGGTCCGTGCCGTGCCGACCACCGCTGCCGAGAGCGAGTCGAGCGCGGTCTGGGCCTCGTCGACCACGCGCAGACCGTCGTCGGTCGCGCTCGAGGACTGCCGCATCGTCTCGGCGGCCGACATCGTGTCGCGCCGGATCGCCGAGAGGATGGTCGAGATCTCGCGGGTCGAGACGGCGGACCGCTCGGCCAGCTTGCGGACCTCGTCGGCGACGACCGCGAAGCCGCGCCCGTGCTCGCCGGCCCGAGCCGCCTCGATGGCCGCGTTGAGGGCGAGCAAGTTCGTCTGGTCGGCGATCTCCTCGATCGTGGTGACGATCTGGGTCACCGCCAGCGAGCGCTCCTCGAGGGTGGCCATGGCCCCGGCGCTCGCCGCCGCCTGCTCGCGCAAGCGCCGCATCACGGCCACCGTGGCGGCCACCGCGCGGGCGCCGTTCTCCGAGGTTCCCGTCGCTTCGCGCGCGGCCGTGCCCAGCTCGTCGCCCAGCGCGTCCAGCGCGCCGATCTGCTCGTCGAGCGCGCGCACCGTCTCGGCCGCGCTCTGGATCGCACCGGCCTGCTCGTTCGCGCCCTGCGCGATCTGCTGCGCCGCGCGCTTGAGCTCGATCACCGCGACGTCGGTCTGCTTGGCCGAGCCGGCCTGTGTCTCGGCCCCGATCGCGACCGCGCTCACGGCGCGCGAGATCTCGCCGATCGCCAGCGACGCCTCGCCGGTCGCGGTCGAGACGATGGCGCTGGCCGTCCCCAGCTCGCCCGAGGCGGAGACGACGCTGCGCACCAGGGTCCGCAGGCCGCTCACCGTTTCGGTCACCTGACCGCTCACCGCCGCCATGCGGCGCGCCATCGTGTTGTAGCTCTTCGCCAGCGCCGCGATCTCGTCGTTGCCGCGCTCGTCGATCGGCTCGCGGCTGGATGCCACCGCCACGGTGAGGTCGCCGGCGGCGAGCCGCTCGAGCGTGCCGGACAAGGCGGTGAAGTCCTCGTCGACGATCTCGCGCATCGCGCCGTCGACGGCGTTGAGCCGGCCCGCGGTGCTGCGCCCGAAAAGCATCGCGAGCAGGCCGATGAGCAGCGTGGCGCCGACACCGACGCCGACCATCAGCACCCGGGCGCGCTCGAACTCGTTCCGCGCCCTGGCCGCGGCCTGCTTGACCCAGTCCTCGTTGACGACCCGCTGGAGCTTGGCGTCGGCGGCCTGAAAGGCGACGAACGTCTTCGATCCGCTCGGCACGCGGGCCAGGTACGATGCGCGCCGGCCGGCTTTGGCGTCGGCGATCTGCGCGTCGAAGTACTGGTGCATTCCGTCGATCAACGGCTGCTCGGCCTCCAGCAGCGGCCCGAGCTCGGGGTGCTCGGCGAGGTGGTCGTGCACGAAGGCGACGTCCTCGAGTTCTCTCGCGCGCGCGTCACCGTACCGGGCCAGGGTCGAGGGCGCACCATAGGCCAGGTAGCCGCGCATGTTGGAGTACTCGATGATGACCTGGGTCGAGATGTCGCCGGCGGCCTTCGCGACCGGCAAGCCCGCCTGCAACCGGCCGGCGGTGCGCTCGACCACGGCCAATTCGCTCACCGCGAGAATGATCAAAAACGCGGCGAGTCCCGCGAACATTGCGATCGTGATTGCTACGATCGCGGAGAATCGAATCCGCACCAGCACACCCTCTACGAAAATACGCTATGGCGAGCGCTCGCGGAAAGGGCTCCCTCGATGGAGGCAGCGCGCGAGCACACCTACCCCTCTCATCGGCGGCCAGGCTCCGGCGACCAGCGCGCGGTGCCGTGCGAAATGTTTACTTTCGGTTAAGTCGGCTCGCTCAGCTCAGCGAGGCCACGATCCGGTCGATGCCTTCGTACAGCGCGGCCGGTTCGGTGGCTACCGAGATGCGGAAGAACCCTTCGCCGTGCGGGCCGAACGCGCTGCCCGGCGCGACGACGACGCCGCGGTCGCGCAGCAGCCGCAGCGCATATTCCTGGCTGGTGAGGCCGCTCGCGCGGGCGTCGGCCCAGATGAAGAACGTGCCGTCGGGGAGCAGCGCCGGGACGCCGCCGCGGGTGAGCCGCGCGAGGACCTCGTCGCGCCGCTCGCGATAGGCGTCGCGCATCTCGCCGACGATCGTCTGCGGGCCTTCGAGCGCGGCGATCGCGGCGTACTGCGCGGGCGCGTTGACGCACGAGATGAGCGGCTCTTGCAGCTTGGCGATCTGGGCCACGGCGCGCGCCGGCGCGGTGACGTAGCCGACCCGCCAGCCCGTCATCGAGTAGGTCTTCGAGAACGTGTACACCGAGATCGTGCGGTCGGGGTCGGCGACCGCGGCGGCGCTGACGAACTCGTCCCCGAAGACGGTCTGGTCGTAGCACTCGTCCGAGACGATCCACAGCCCGCGCCGCTCGGCGAACGCCGCCAGCTCGCGCATCGTCTCCAGCGGAATCACCCGGCCCAGCGGGTTGGAGGGCGTGTTGAGCAGCAGCACCTTGGTGCCGTCGTCGCACAGCCGCTCGAGATCTTCGACGCTGGGCAGGTAGCCGTGGGCCGCGACGAGCGGGTACTTCAGCAGCCGGGTGCCCAGCATGCGGGCCATCATCGTATAGTTGGGCCAGCCCGGATCGGGGAGCAGAATGCCGTCGCCCGGGCCGAGCAGCACCGAGAGCGCCGCGTGCAGGCCCTGCGCGCCGCCGTTGCTCACCACCACGCACTCCGGCGCGACGTCGTAGCCGTTCACCCGGCGGATCTTCTTGGGCAGCGCCGCGCGCAGCTCGGGAATCCCGGCGTTGGCGACGTACTCGGTGTGGCCGGCGAGCGCGGCGTCGGTCGCGGCCTGCACGATGTGCGGCGGCGTCGCGAAGTTGGGCTGGCCCGCGCCCAGCATGATCGCGCCGGGCGTCGCCCAGGCGGCGTCCATCACCTCGCGGATGCCCGAGCGCGGGATGTCGGCGATGTCGGGGCGGACTTGCGTGCGCTGCTGCTGGATCACGATCTTCTCCTCACACCCGCTCGAACACGGTGGCGATGCCCTGGCCCATGCCGATGCACATCGTCGCCAGGCCGTAGCGGCCGCCGCGGCGCTTGAGCTCGTGCAGCAGGGTGGTGGTGATGCGCGCACCGCTGCAGCCCAGCGGGTGGCCCAGCGCGATCGCGCCGCCGTTGACGTTGACGATCGCCGGATCGATGCCCAGCTCGCGCACGCACGCCACCGACTGCGCCGCGAAGGCTTCGTTGAGCTCGACGAGGTCGAGGTCGGCGGCGGTCAGCTTGGCGCGCTCGAGCGCGCGCCGGACGGCACCGATCGGGCCGATGCCCATCACGCTGGGATCGACCCCGAAGGTGGCCGAGGTGACGACGCGCGCCAGCGGCTGCCAGCCGTGCTTCTCGGCCGTCTCGGCGCGGCACATCAGCACCGCGGCGGCGCCGTCGTTGAGCGGCGAGGCGTTGCCCGCGGTCACCGTGCCGTCGGCCTTGAAGGCCGGCTTGAGCTTGGTCAGCGCCTCGAGCGTGGTGTCGGGGCGCGGCGGCTCGTCCTGGGCGAGGTCGAAGCTCTTCTTGCCCGCCTCGACGTGGATCGGGACCAGCTCGTCGGCGAAGCGCCCGCTCTCGACCGCGGCCTTGGCCTTCTGCTGGCTGGCGTAGGCGAAGCGGTCCTGGTCGTCGCGGCTCACGCTGAACTGCGCGGCCACGTTCTCCGCCGTCTCGCCCAGCGAGATCGGCGGGTACTGCGCGGCCAGCCGCAGGTTGACCATCCGATTGCCCAGCGTCGTGTCGTGGATGTCCGGCGCGCGGTCGTAGGCCTTCTCGGACTTGAGGATCACGAACGGCGAGCGCGTCATCGACTCGCTGCCGCCCGCGACGATGACGTCCGCGCAGTCGGACTTGATCGCGTGGAAGGCCGAGTTGATCGCCTGCAGCCCGCTCCCGCAGAGCCGGTTGAGGGTCGTGCCCGGGACGGTCGTCGGCAGGCCGGCCAGCAGCGCGGCCATGCGGCCGACGTTGCGGCAGTCCTCGCCGGCCTGGTTGGCCGCGCCCCAGAAGACGTCTTCGATCGCCTCGGGGTCGACGCCGCTGCGCTCGACCAGCGAGCGGATCGCGTGGGCGGCGAGGTCGTCGGGGCGGACGGGGGCGAGTGCGCCGCCGTACCGCCCCATCGGGGTGCGCAGGGCGGCAACGATGACGGCTTCGGGCATGAAGGCGAGAAATTCGCGCGCGGCCGCGACGCGCCTTGTGACCCGGCGAGCAGAACAGCCGCCGCTCGATGCGGAAGCAACGCCGGAGGGGTTCATGACGATGACGATGTCCGACGGCCTGGTGATGCGGGTCCAGGCGTGCGTGGCGGGCGGCGGCCCGGCCGGGATGATGCTGGGGTTCCTGCTGGCCCGGGCCGGCGTCGAGGTGGTCGTGCTCGAGAAGCACGCCGACTTTCTGCGCGACTTCCGGGGCGACACGGTCCACCCATCGACCCTGGAGCTGATCGCGGAGCTCGGCTTGCTGGACGACTTCCTCGCCCGCCCGCACCAGGAGCTGCGGCAACTGCGCGGCGTGATCAACGGCAACGAGGTCACCATCGCCGACTTCGCCCACCTGCGGACGCGCTGCCGCTTCATCGCGCTCATGCCGCAGTGGGACTTCTTGAACTTCCTGGCCGAGCACGGGCGCCGCTATCCGGGCTTCCAGGTGCTGATGCGCGCGGAAGTGACCGACCTCATCGAGGAGGGCGGCCGCATTGCCGGCGTGCGCGCGACAACCCCCGACGGGCCGCTCGAGATCCGCGCCGCCCTGGTCGTCGGCGCGGACCGCCGGCCCGCCACCCTGCGCGCCCGCGCCGGCGTCGCGGGGCGCGCTTTAGGCGCCCCGATCGACGTGCTGTGGATGCGCCTCTCCAAGCACGCCGGCGACCAAGACGCGGCGCTGGGACGCTTCACCGCGGGCCGCCTGCTGGTCACGATCGACCGCGGCGACTACTGGCAGTGCGGCCTGGTGATCCCCAAGGGCGGCTTCGATGCGCTGCGGCAGCGCGGCTTGGCGGCACTGCGCGCCGACATCGTGGCGATCGCGCCGTTCCTGCGCGACCGCGTCGACGAGCTGCGCGATTGGGACGACGTCAAGCTGCTCACCGTCGTGATCGACCGGCTGCGCACGTGGCACCGGCCGGGCTTGCTGTGCATCGGCGACGCGGCGCACGCCATGTCGCCGATGGGCGGGGTCGGCATCAACCTCGCGGTCCAGGACGCGGTCGCGGCGGCGAACCTGCTGGCCGCGCCGCTGCGCGCCGGAACGGTAGCGGAATCCGATCTGGCCGCGGTTCAGCGCCGGCGCGAGCTGCCGGTGCGGCTGATCCAAGCGCTGCAAGTGTTCGCCCAGAACCGCATTTTCGGCAACGTTTCCGGCACGAACGGAAGCACGACAGCGCCCGCCGCGAGCACAGCTCCGCCGTCCGCCGCAAGCGCAGTCTCACCGCCCGGCGGAGCCGGACCGCTCCCGCTGCCGCTGCGCGTGCTGCGGCGATTTCCGTACCTGAGCCGGTTTCCGGCGCGCGTGGTCGGGCTGGGGTTCCGGCCCGAGCACGTGCGCACGCCGGAGGTCACTCCAGGATGAAGCGCTCCAGCTTGGGGATGTCGAGCCGTTCGGCCAGCGCGTCGAGCGCTTCGAAGACCTTGTCGTTGATCGGCACGCCTTCGCGCCGGTAGCGCTCGGTGAACTCGTACTCCGGCTCGCCCGCGACCAGCACGCGCTCCTGTCCCGGCGCGGGCGCGCTGTTCTTGAACGCGCGCAGCTCGCGGTCCATGTCGTGCTTGAACTCGGCGGCGTCGCGCATCGCGTCGATCCGCATCGCGCCGAAGAAGTGCGACGTGTACCCGCCGTGCAGGCCGTCCTCGGGCAGCATCAGCTCCGCGCCGAATGGCCCGCCCGAGAGCACCCCGCACAGGATCTCGACCAGCACGCCCAGGCCGTAGCCCTTGTGGCCGCCGTTGTCCGTCCCGAAGCCGCCCAGCGGGAGGTTGCCGCCGTGCAGCTTGGCCAGGGTCGGGTCGAGCGTCTCGGCCCCGTCCGGCCCGACCGCCCAGCCCGGGTTGAGCAGCTTGCCCTTGCGCTCGGCGACCTCCAGCCGGCCGTAGGTCACGGTCGAGGTCGCCATGTCGAGCACGTACGGCTGCTCCTCGCCGGCCGGGATCGCGACCGCGATCGGGTTGGTGCCGGTCGTCTTCACCCGCCCGAAGGTCGGCACGACCAGGCGCGACGAGTTCGTCGTGCACCAGCCGATCATGTCGTGCTCGAGCGCCATCATCGCGTAGTAGGCCGCGATTCCGTAGTGGTTGGAGTTGCGCACCGCCGCCCAGGCCACGCCCTGGTCGCGCGCCTTTTCGATCGTCCGCTCCATGGCGCGCTTGGAAGCTGGGTGGCCCAAGCCGTTACCGGCGTCGAAGTTCAGCAGGGTCGGCGTCTCGCGCACCATGCTGTAGGTCGGGCGAGGGTCGACCGCCCCGGCCTGGATGCGGGCCACGTAGAAGTGGTCGAGGCGGGCGATCCCGTGCGACTCCACCCCGCGCACGTCGGCGGCGACCAGCACGTCGGCGGCGTCCCGGGCGTCGGCCTCGCTCACGTCCACGGCCGTCAGGCACCGCACGATGAACGCGTGCTCGGCCGCCTCGGGCGTGCGAATCTTGGAAGCTTCTTCGCCGATCATCGCCGCTTTCTGCGGGCCGCGCCGCAGCGAGACCTTCGCGCTCTCCCTTGCACGCCCGCTTCACGAATGTTATAGTCAGACTAGTGTGACTAAAAAACTTCACGGTGTCGTCACCCGCACGTGGCAGGTTCAAGAGGCGAAGAGCCGCTTCAGTGCGGTGGTCGCCGAGGCTCAAGTGCATGGTCCCCAGTCGATCACCAAACACGGCGCGCCGATCGCCGTCGTCCTCTCACAGCGCGATTACGAGCGGCTCGCGCAGCGCCCGCGCACGTCACTGCTGGATTTTCTGGCCGCGAGCCCGCTGGCGGAGCTTGACCTAGGTAAACGCGACCGTACCGACGTCGGCCGCGAGGTGGAACTCTGAGCGGCTTCCTGCTCGATACGAACATCGTCTCGGAAGCCGCGCGCGGCCCCAAAGCGCACCCTGGACTCCGCGCATGGATAGAAGCCGCGGACGAGAGCACACTCTACCTGAGCGTGCTGACGATGGGCGAGATTCGCAAAGGTATCGAGAAGGTCACCGACGCGACCAGACAGGCAGCGCTGGAAGCCTTTTTCCAGCAGCTCGCGCAGCGCTTCGCCGGCCGAATCCTCGCCTGCGATGGACCGGTAGCCGAACGTTGGGGCCGTTTGACAGGTCAGTCCGAAGCACGTAACATTCGCTTGCCTGCAATCGACTCGCTCCTCGCAGCGACCGCACTCGAACACGATCTCACTCTGGTAACGCGCAACATCCGCGACTTTCGCAACATGCCCATCACCGTGCTAGATCCTTCCACACGACTCTAGAACAACAATTACCTTTTCTGGGTCATCGGGACTTCGTGTGGCCGGGAAGCAGCGATAATCCGCCACAGTGGAA
>CAXTNU010000133.1:0-9502 GCA_964245595.1 uncultured bacterium
GGTGCGGCGCTTCACGTCCACCGCGGTGCTGCTGTGCAACGCGCGGGGCGCGCTGGCGAGCGCCGCCGCCCGGCGCGCGTTCGCGGGCGCCGTCGACGTCCCGCGGCTGCAGCATGCGTATCTACGCGGGCAGGGGCCCCCGTTGGCGTCGCTGCTCATGGCCGGGCCGAGCGATACGGCGTTCTCCGCCGCGCTGGTCCCCGAGCCGAGTGCAGGCGAGCGGCTGCGGCGGTACTTGGGCGAGCACGAGCTCGTCGTCGCGTACGTGGCCGAGAGCCTGGCTCATCAGCGCGTTTTCGCCTACCTGTTCGACGTGCTGAACCGGGCCGGCATTCGGGCTCGGACGCTGCCCGCGCCGGGGGCGGTTTACCTGGGTTCCGAGGGGCCGCTGCGCACCGGCCGTTTCGATGTCGCGATCGACGGCTTCACCTATGGAGACGATCCGGACCTCGCCTCGGATTGGGCTTGCGCGAACCGCCCACCAGCGGGCGGCAACTTCGCGCGCTGGTGCGATTCCGCGTTCGACGAAGCGATCCGGCGCGGTGACCCCGCTGCCGCCCTGCGGCGGCTGTACGACGAGCTGGTCTGCATCCCGCTGGCACGGGCGTACGAAGACATCGGCATCGGTCCGCGCGTGCGTGGCTTCGAACAGCCCGTTCCTCTCGTCCCCGCGACATACGGCTGCGCGCTCTGGAGCCTGGTCTGAGGGTTCAGGGCTGCTCGACCAGTGCGCGAAGGTCGTCCGAAGGTCTCGGCTCGCCCTCGCGCTGCCGCAGCGAGGCGTAGCGGCGGTACTCGATTATGGCCGCGGTTCGATTGCCGGCTTGCAAGAAGGCCCGGATCGCGATCTCGGCAGCGTCCTCGTCGAGCCGATCGGCCTGGGTCAGCTCGGTGGCGAGTACGAGCGCGTGCTGGTAGTTCTCTCCTCGCAGCGCATCGTAGGCGAGGAACGTCGTCAAGTCGTGACCGAGGTCGCGCAACCGTTGCTCGGTTTCGTCGAACCACGGCCACTCCAGCATGAACGTGGGTCGCCCGTCGAGCACGCGCTGCCGCAACCGCTCGAGCCAGCTGCGGCTCTCCGTGTCGAGCCATTGCGTTGTCTGCAAGCGGCGGAACTCCGCCTCGAGGCGCGGCAGCTCGACCTCCACCATGCTGCCCAAGGCATAGCGGCCCGTGTCGTACCGAATGATACCAGGTAACCCGGTGCGGCGGCGGATGCGGTGTACGTTGACCTTGAGCGCGTTGAGCGCGCTGCCGGGCTCGGCATGAGGATACAGGTCCTCGGCCAGGAGATCGCGTGACAGCCCGCGGTCGGTTAGGGCGAGTGCGATGACGACGGCGAGCTCAGCGGGTGCGAACGCTACCGGCAGGCCGCGACTGAACACACGCCCGGCCAGGATGTCGACTTGGAGCGGAACATTGCTCTGCCGCCAGTCGCGCAGCGCTAGCCAGGCATCATGCAGGTGGCGCAACAGCCCGTCATCGCGGGCTTGCTCCGCGATGAGAATGGCATCGTGCAATAGCTCCGCGAGACGTTCCGACCGTTCGACCATACCGCCACGATACGGTGCCTGGCCACGAGGCCGGTATCGTGGAAACCCCGTAGATCGGAGGACGCCGAGCTCGCCGCGTGAACCTCCGGCACCATGACCACCGACTCCGGCACCCTTCGCCGCACCGCCCTCTACGACGCGCACCTCGCGCTGGGAGCGCGGATCGTGCCGTTCGGCGGCTTCGAGATGCCGGTGCAGTACTCGAGCATCCTCAAGGAGCACGACGCGGTTCGCAAAGCCGCCGGCTTGTTCGACCTCTCGCACATGGCGCAGTTCGCGCTGAGCGGGGCCGACGTCGGCGCCTGGGCCGAGGGGCTGACCGTCAACAAGGTCGCGAACATGAAGCCCGGCCAGGCCCGCTACAACATCTTCACCAACGACCAGGGCGGCGCGCACGACGACGTGATCTTCTACCGGCTGGCCGACGAGCGCTGGCTGCTGGTGGTCAACGCCGGCAACGCCGACAAGATGTGGGCTCACGTCCAGGCTCGGCGCTCCGGCGACGTCGGGCTCGCGAACCTGCACGGCGAGCGGGCGCTGATCGCGATCCAGGGCCCGCGCTCGGTGGAGCTGCTGCAGCCCTACGTCGATGCCGACCTGGGCGCGATGAAATACTACTCGTGCGCGCAGGCCCGGGTGCGCGGCGGCGGCGAGGTTCTGCTCGCGCGCACCGGCTACACCGGCGAGGACGGCTTCGAGCTGTTCCTGCCCTCGGAGGATGCGACCGGCGTGTGGGACCTGCTGCTCGCCGAGAACCGCGCGAGCGGCCTGGAACCGTGCGGCCTGGGCGCGCGCGACGTGCTGCGGCTGGAGGCCGGAATGCCGCTCTACGGCCACGAGCTGACCGAGCAGATCACCCCGCTCCAAGCCGGCCTGGCCTGGGCGATCAAGTTCGACAAGCCGGCCTTCACCGGGCGCGAGGCGCTGCTTGCCCAGCGCGACGGCGGCGACTATGCTCGCATCGTCGGCGTGGTGATGGAAGGCCGCGTGCCGGCCCGGTCCGGCTATCCGGTTCTGGCGAACGGCCAGCGCGTGGGCGAGATCCGAAGCGGCTCGCTCGGCCCGGCAGTCGGTAAGAACATCGCCACCGCGCTGCTCGAGCCGGCCGCCGCCGCGGAGGGCGCGTCGCTGGAGGTCGAGGTGCGCAGCACCCGCCACCCCGCGGTCGTGGCACCGCTTCCGTTCTACAAGCGTCCCAGATGACGGGCTCGCAAGCGCCGATCCCGTCGTTCGCGCTGCGCGCGAGCCGCCCGAGACCGCGGAAGGTCTCCCAACGCATCAGCCAACACTGAAGGGACCGATGGCACAACCGGCAGGACTGCTCTACAGCAAGGAACACGAGTGGGTGAAGCTCGACGGCGACGTCGCGACGGTCGGGATCACCGACTACGCCCAGGCCTCGCTGGGCGACATCGTCTACGTCGAGCTGCCGCGCATCGGCGCGGAGCTGACCCAGTTCAACTCGATCGGGGTGGTCGAGTCGGTCAAGGCGGTCTCGGACATCTTCACGCCCGTCGGCGGCGAGGTCACCGAAGTCAACCCGGCGATCGAGGCCGATCCGGCGCTGGTCAATCGCGACCCGTTCGGCGAGGGCTGGTTCTACCGGGTCAAGCTGACGGACGTGGACGAGGTCAAGCAGAGCCTGATGTCGCCCGACGCCTACGAGCAGCTGATCAACGAGGCCTAGCCCGCCGGAACCACCGGCCACTCGGGACGGTCCAGAAAATGGTGTCGCGGGCCCGCGTGGGAATCCGCTGACCGTACTACTATCACGTGATGGGCCCGAGTGTCCGACCAGTTCCGCTCGCTGGAGTGCGGGACGGCGGAGACCGGGCCGGAGCGCCGTCAAATTTACACGCCGCATACCCCCCATGACATCGAGGCGATGCTCGGTGCGATCGGGGTCGAGTCGCTGGACGATCTCGTCCGCGTGCCCGCCGACATCGCCCTGCGCGCACCGGTCGAGGTCACGCCGCAGCTCGCCGAGATCGAGATCGCCGAGCGCTTCGCGCGCTTCGCCGAGCGCACCACCGCCGGCGGCTATACCGCCTTCCTGGGGGCGGGCGCGTACCGGCACTACGTGCCGCCGGTCGTCGGCGCGCTGGCGATGCGGGGCGAGTTCCTGACCGCCTACACGCCCTACCAGGCCGAGGTCTCGCAGGGCTACCTGCAGGCGATCTACGAGTGGCAGACCTACATCGCGCTGCTGACCGGCCTGGACGTCGCCAACGCCTCGGTCTACGACGGCGCGACGGCGCTGGCCGAAGGCGCGATCATGGCGGTCAACGCGACCGGGCGCAAGGGCGTCCTGGTCTCGGCGGCGGTCCACCCCAACTACCGCGCGGTACTGCGCACGTACGCCGAAGGGCTCGACCTGGCGGTCGACGAGCTGCCCTATGACACCGACGGCCGCACCGACCTGAGCGACCTTTCGGCCAAGCTGGCCGACCAGCGCTACGCCGCGGTCGTGGTGCAGTCGCCCAACGTGTTCGGCGCGGTCGACGCGCTGCCGGCCGGCGTCGCGGCCGCGATCAAGGCCACCAAGACGGTCGTCATCGGCGTCGTCGCCGAGGCCATGTCGCTCGCCGCGCTCGCCGCACCCGCTTCGTGGGGCGCGGAGATCTGCGTCGGCGAGGGCCAGTCGTTCGGGGTCGCGATGGCGTACGGCGGCCCGCACGTCGGCTTCATCGCCGCGACCACCGAGCACGTCCGCCGCATCCCCGGCCGGCTGGTGGGCAAGTCGGTCGACACCGCGGGCAAGACCGCCTACGTGCTGACGCTGCAAGCGCGCGAGCAGCACATCCGGCGCGAGAAAGCCACCTCGAACATCTGCACCAACCAGGCTCACTGCGCGCTCTGCGCGACGATCTACCTCGCCGCGATGGGCAAGACCGGCCTGCGCGACTGCGCCGCGCTCAACGTCGCGCGCGCCAACGAGCTGCGCGACCGGGTCACGGCGCTCGACGGCTTTGCCGCGAAGTTCACCGCGCCGACCTTCAACGAGCTCGTCGTGCAGGTGCCGGGCCGCGCGGCCGACGTGCTGGCCGCGCTCGAGCAGAAGAAGATCCTGGGCGGGCTCGACCTCGGGCGGTTCTACCCGGAGCTGGCCGACTGCATTCTCATGACGGCGACGGAGCTCACGACGAGCGCCGACGTCGACCGCCTCGTCACCGCGCTCTCGGAGATTCCCGTTCGTGCCGCTGCCCGCGTTTGATACCCCGCTGATCTTCGAGACCGGCCAGGACGGGCGGGCCAACCGCTACCTGCCGTTGGGTCCCGCGCTCGACACGCTGCTGCCCGCCGACGCGCTGCGCGCCGAGCTGCCGCTGCCCGACAACAGCGAGCTGGACGTGGTGCGCCACTTCACCCGCCTCTCGCAGAAGACGTACGGCATCGACACCGCGTTCTACCCGCTCGGGTCGTGCACGATGAAGTACAACCCGCGCATCAACGACGCCGTGGCGAACCTGCCCGCGCTGCGCGACCTGCACCCGTTCGCGCCCGACCACGCCGCGCAGGGCGCGCTGGCGGTGATGTGGGAGCTGGAGCGCGCGCTCGCGTCGCTGTTCGGCATGGCCGCGTTCTCGCTCAATCCCGCGGCCGGCGCGCACGCCGAGCTGACCGCGCTGCTCATCGCCAAGGCCTATTTCAAAGCCAAGGGCGAACCGGAGCGCAACGTGGTGATCGTGCCCGACACCGCGCACGGCACCAACCCGGCCTCGGCCGCGATGGTCGGTTTCAAGGTGATCTCGCTCAAGAGCGACGACAAGGGCCGCGTCGACCCGGCCGACCTCGCCGAGGTCGTCGGGCCGCAGACGGCCGTCTGCATGATGACCAACCCCAACACCCTGGGCCTGTTCGAGCCGCGCATCACGGAGGTCTCGCAGGTCGTGCACGCGGCCGGCGGGCTGATGTACTACGACGGCGCGAACGCCAACGCCCTGATGGGCAACACCCGCCCGGGCGACATGGGCTTCGACCTCATGCACCTCAACTTGCACAAGACGTTCTCGATCCCGCACGGCGGCGGCGGCGCGGGCGCGGGCCCGGTCGGCGTGGCCGCGCACCTGGTCGACTTCCTGCCGACGCCGGTGGTGCGCGCGTACGGCGCGGACGGCGCGGAGTCGCGCGCGACCGGCTGGACGTCCAGCGACGACTTGACCTTCGCGCTCGATTTCGAGCGGCCCCAGGCGATCGGCACGATGCGCTCGTTCTGGTCGAACTTCGCCCACATGGTGCGCGCGCTGGCGTACACCTACGCCAACGGCGCGGAGGGCCTGACCGCGGTCTCGCACCTGGCCGTGCTCAACGCGAACTACGTCCGGGCCGGCATCCACGACGTGATCGACGTCCCCTACGACGAGATCAACCGGCACGAATTCGTGGCCTCGGCGCAGTCGCTCAAGCGCGAGACCGGCGTGCGCGCGGTCGACATCGCCAAGGCCCTGCTCGACCGCGGCTACCACGCCCCGACGGTGTACTTCCCGCTGATCGTGCCCGAGTGCATCATGATCGAGCCGACCGAGACGGAGTCCAAGGAGACGCTCGACGGCTTCATCGCCGCCTTCCGCGAAATCGTCGCGACCGCCCAGAGCGATCCCGAGACGGTGCTGCAGGCCCCGGTCAACACCGCGGTCGGGCGGATCGACGAGACCCGCGCCGCGCGCCAGCCCGACCTGCGCTGGAAGCCGGCCGCCTCCGCCCCGGTCTAGCGTCCTAGCGCGTCAGCGTCGAGCGGGAGGCCGGTCAGCGGCAGCTCCGGGAGATGCGGACCAGCGTCGGAGCGACCCCGATCTCGGCGCTGCGGATTTCGCTGCCCAGCGCCGAGCCCCAGTCCTGGAGTGCCGCCTTGTCCGTCAGCGGGATGCCGGTGAGCTGCGGAAAGGCGTTGTCGGGGGTCGGCCTGGCATCGGGCGCGGGCGGCGGGGTCGCCTGCGTTCCCGCATCCTGACTGCTGTCGGAGCCGTGGCGGCCGAACGGATCCGGACCCTCGGACCGGCTCAAATCGTTCCGCTGGAGCTCGCGGCTGAAGTTGATCAGCACGAACGCGCGCGCGTGCTGCGCGTCGTAGAGCTTTTCCAGCGCGGCGCGCTCGGCTTGGAGGTCGAGGTCGCTCGGGTGGGCGAGACGGGGATCGCCCAGCGCCCGGCTGACGCTCAAGCTCTCTTTGAGCATCGCGAGGCCGTCGCGGTCGATCAGGTCGACCATGCGGCCCTTGGCGTTCCCGGTCATCCCCTGATCGCTGAGCCGGTCGCCGTAGGCGCTGAGGTGGTCGCGCGCTTGCGCGAAACGAGCATCCGCCCGCATGACCGCGGACAGCGACGGGATCACGAGGTCGCGATACGCGGTACAGGCACGCGAGTTCGAGCGGGTGCGGCCGATCTCGGGCAGCACCAGCGGCTTCGCGGACGGTGCCGGGGTCGACATGTCCACGGTAAACGGCGGTGGGGTCGCCAGCGCGACCGCGAGAGCGGCGAGGAGAACGGAACCGAGCATGTACCGCGCTTATACGCCGCACCGAGCGCCATTGCCGTTTCGGCGCGCTCGGCGCGGTGGCCGAAAGGCGTGCGCGCGCGGCGGGGGAAGCGAGCGGAATGCACGGTGTGGACTTGCTTGCGGCCGGCGCACGCGCGAGCGCGGAAGCCGACGCGCGGCTGGAAGCGCTCCTCGCCGCCGATTGGCGCGATTCCCAGGAACGCCATCCGCTCGCCGCCTCGCTCGACGGCGAGCGCGCGGCCGACGGCCGCTGGGACGACCGCTCGCCCGAAGCGCTCGCCGCGGAAGCGGCGCACCAGGGCGATGTGCTGGCCCAGCTCGAGCGCCTGGCGCGTGAACCGCTGAGCGAGGCCGGGCGGCTCAACCGCGAGCTGTACGCGGGCCAGCTCCGCGACGCGCTGCGCGGGCGCGAGCTGGGCACGCACCTGCTCGCGCTCAGCCCCCGCGACGGCGTGCAGACCTACGCGCAGTACGCCGGCCTGCTGCCGTTCGCGAACGCGACCGACTACGAGCGCTGGCTGGCGCGGCTCGAAACCTATCCGCGCGCCGTCGCGCAGACCATCGCGCTGCTGCGCGAAGCGATCGGGCGCGGTTTGCTGTGGCCGTACTCGACGATGGAGCGGCTGCCCGCGCAGCTCGACCGGCTGCTGGTCGAGCCCGAGGCGTCGCCGTTCTACGCCCCGTTCGCGAAGAGCTCGGCCGCGGTTCCCGCCGCCCAGACGGAGCGCTTGCGCGAGCGCGCGCGCAGGGCGATCGCGGGCGGCGTGACCGCCGCGCTGCGCGAGCTGCGCGCGTTCGTGGTCGAGCATTACCTGCCGGCCGCGCCGGGCGAGGTCGGCCTCGCGCACCTGCCGGGCGGCGGCGAGCTCTACGCGTACTACGTGCGCACGCAAACGACCACCGACCTGACGCCCGACGCGATCCACGAGCTGGGCCTGCGCGAGGTGGCGCGCATTCGCGCGGCGATGGAAGAGCTGGCCCCGCGCACCGGCTACCGCGGCTCGCTGCGCGAGGTCTTCACTCAGCTGCGCGAAGACCCGGCCAACTACCACGCGACGGCCGCCGATCTGCTGCTGGCCTACCGCGACATGTCCAAGCGGATCGACCCCGAGCTGGTGCGGGTGTTCTCGGTGCTGCCGCGCTTGCCGTACGGGGTGGTGCCGATCGGCGCCGCGATCGCGCCCGACACGACGACCGCCTACTACTATCCCGGCGCGCTCGACGGGTCGCGCGCCGGCATGTACTACGTCAACCTGTACCGGCCCGAGGCGCGCCCGATCTACGAGATCCCGGTGCTGTCGCTGCACGAGTCGGTGCCGGGCCACCACTTGCAGATCGCGCTGGCGCAGGAGCTGACCGGGCTGCCCGCGTTCCGCCGTGCGACGCTGGCCTACACCGCGTACACCGAGGGCTGGGGGCTGTACTCCGAATCGCTCGGCGACGAGATGGGTCTCTACGACGACCCCAAGGACAAGTTCGGCGCGCTGACCTACGAGATGTGGCGCGCGGTGCGGCTGGTGGTGGACACCGGCCTGCACGCGCGGGGCTGGTCGCGGCAGCGCGCGGTGGACTATTTTCTGGACAACGCGGCCAAGACGCAGCTCGACGTCGAGAACGAGATCGACCGCTACATCACCTATCCGGGCCAGGCCCTGGCGTACAAGATCGGCCAGCTCAAGCTCCTCGAGCTGCGGGCGCGCGCCGAGGCGCGGCAGGGCGCGGCCTTCGACGTGCGGGCGTTCCACCAGGTCGTGCTCGAGCAGGGCGCGCTGCCGCTCGACGTGCTCGAGCGCCGGGTGGACGACTGGCTGGCCAACGCGGAATCCGGCCGCCCGGCGTCGTAGTCCGTGCCCATGGCCAGACGGCCGTCCCCGACCCTTACCGAGGCGGAGTATCGCCTCATGGACATCCTGTGGGACCTCGGTAATGCGACCGTGGCCGAGATCCACGCGCGCCTGCAAGACCGGCCGATCGCCTACACGACCGTCCTCTCGACGCTCACCATCCTGGAGCGCAAGGGCTATGTCCGCCACACCGTGCGCGGCAAGGCGAACGTCTACAAGACCCGGGTCGGGCGCGAGGACGCGCGCCGCAGCGTGATCGAGAACGTCCTAGCGACCTTCTTCGACGATTCGCCGCGAATGCTGATGCTCAACCTGCTCCGGACCGAGCGGCTCGACCCCGCCGAGGAACGGCGGCTGCGCGCGCTGCTCGAGGACGAGCGCTGAAGGTCCTCGACGCGGCCGCCCTGGCCGGGCTGACCGCCGCCGCCGCGAGCCTTCCGCTAGCCGCCTGCGCGCTGCTCGCGGTCCGCGCCTACGCCCGTGCCGCGGTGCGCTACCGGCTGCTCGGCGCGGCTTTCGGGCTGGCCGCCGCCGTCGCGCCGCTGGCTCTCGCCGCGGCCCTGCTGCGCTCGGCGGCAGCCGGCCCAGGACAGACGGCCGGTGCGGCCG
>CAXTNU010000134.1:0-9478 GCA_964245595.1 uncultured bacterium
CCGCCCAGGCCGCCCAGCAGGCCGCTGAAGAAGCCGCCCCCGCCGCCGCCCATGCCGCCGCCGTAGCCGGGACCGTAGCCGCCGCCCATCGGCCCGCCGCCGTAGCCGGGCGGCATCATGCGCGGTCCGGCCATCGCGCGGAAGATGCCGCGGATGACGAAGAAGATGACGGCCAGGATGATGATCCACCAGATCCAGCCCATGCTAAACCCTCCCGCGTTGCTGCGGCTGACGTTCGAGGACGCGCCCACCGGCTGCTGATACGCCGGCTGGCGCACCTGCGAGCCGAGGTGGCTGCGATACATGTTGACGACCAGGCCGACGCCGGTGAGCGTGCCGCCGTCGAAGTCGCCCGCCTTGTACTGCGCGGCCATCGCTTGGCGAATCGTGTCGGTGCTGCCGGTGGGGAAGAACCGGCTCGCCGCGCGATCCGGTACGACGCCGATCCGGTGCTCCGCCTTGGAGACGAAGATCATCACGCCGTTGACCTGGTTCTGCGCGAACGCCCGCTCGGCCGCGGTCTGAATCGTCTGACCGTCCAGCGACGGCGTCGACACGAAGACGACTTCCTTGCCGCTCTGGGCGTGGAAATCCCCGACCCGCTGGTTGAGCGTGCTCACGGTGTCGGGTTTGAGCAGGTGCGCGTCGTCGACCACGTAGCCGTCGCGCGCGAACGCGGGGGCCAGGGTCGTCGCGAAGGCGATGGTGAGGGCGGCGAGAGCCGCCAGCGGTTTCATCGGTGTCTGTTTCCTCCGGGCTGCACGTACCCCGCCGCGAGCGGGAAGTTCCAGGGCGCCGCGCGCTCGGTTTCAGCGAATCGCCAGGACGACGCCGACCGACGTGAGCACGAAGATCACGAGCACGATCCAGACGAACGCCTTGGTCAGCGTCTTGAACAGACCGCGGTTCGCGCCGCCGCGGCGCGCGGGACCTCGGCTCGGCACGGTGCCGCGGCTCATCCCAGCTCCGCCGCGCGCGCTTCGGCGACCCGGCCCCAAAGCCGCTCGAGGTTGTAGAACTGGCGCTGCTCGGGGGTGAAGACGTGGGCGACGACGTGGCCCAGGTCGATCAGGATCCAGCCTCCGTCGGCGGTGCCTTCCAAACGCGGGCGCAAGCCCTGAGCCTCCGCGGCGTCGACGATCGCGTCGGCGATCGAGCGGGTCTGAATCGCCGAGCGGCCCGTCACGACGACGAACGCGTCGGCGACGATGGTGCGGCCGTCGAGGTCGAGGACGGTGATGTCCTCGCCTTTCTTGTCTTCCGCGGCGTCGCGCACGAGCGCGACCAGATCGAGGTCAGGCAGAGCGTTTCTCCTCTCGGGCTGCATCGAGGCCATAGGTACGAACGGCGGCCAGCGTTTGCGGGGCGGGGCTCAGGCCGCGCCCGCGCAGGTAGGCCAGGGACGAGGCCAGCACGGCGCGCATGGCCGCGTCGAGGTCGGATTCGGCCAGCGCCGCGAGCTCGGCTCGGCCGGGAAAGTCGCGCCCGGGCTCCAGTCCGTCGGCCAGGTAGACGATCGCGTCGAGCGGGGACATCCGCCCGTCGCCCAGAGTGTGCTTGCGGATCGCCGAGAGCACGCTCTCGTCGGTCACCCCGAACGTCTCGCGCGCGAGCTCCGCCCCCAGGCGGGCGTGCAGCACCACCGGGTTGGCCCGCTCGAAGGGGTCGACCGGCAGACCGCGCTCGGCGCACGCCTCCAGCAGCCGCTCGTTGGACCACAGCCGGGCCAAGTCGTGCAGCAGCCCGGCCAGCCGGGCTCGCTGGGGGTCGACGCCGTGGGCGCGGGCGAGCCTGGCTGCCAGGCGCGCCACCCGCAAGGTGTGCCCGAAGCGGTGGCGCTGGCCGAGGTGCTCGCGCACCGCGCGCGCCGCGCGCACGAACCCCGCGCCGCTAATGGCGCACCTCGCGGTAGACGCTGGCCCCGATCGAGCGGCCGCCCAGCTTGGCCGGCGCATACGCATCGCGCCCGAGCCGCTGGACGAGCTCGTCGTCGAAGGCCGCGTCCCCGCTGGGCACGACCACGGCAACCTTGCGCACCACCCCGCCGCGGTCGAGATCGAGCCGCAGGACCGTCGCCTTGGCCCCGCTGCCCTCGGGAACGTCGCTGCGGCGCAGCTTGGGTGCGGCGTACGGAAACCGCTGCTGCACCGGCTGCGGATCGGTCAGGTATCCGAGCCGCAGCAGCGCGCCGCGATCGCCCAGCACGATCCGGCTCAGCGTGCCGGTCGCGGAATCGAAGACCAGCACCGCGTCCGCGCCCGCGCCGAGCCGGAAGACGCGGAAGCTCGAACCTTCGTTCTCGGCGTCCGCCGCCAGCTCGTCGCGCGCGGCCAGCGAGGTCGTGACGCCGAAGGTCAGGCGGTGCGGCGTGCCGTCGAGCGGGAGCGTGTACGGCGTACCCGAGGGCAGCGCGACGTCGACGGCGTGGATCGTCGCCTCGTCGTCGACCACCGCGGTCACCGTCGCCGGCCCCTCGGCGAACACGAAGCGCTGGCCGTCGTCGCGGCTGGCCACCGACGCCGGCACGCCGTACGCGCGCACCAGCGCGGCGACGGGGCGGTGCAGGACGTCGGCGGCGGGAGCGATCACGGGCGGCGCGCGATCTCGGCGTCGAGCGCGCCGCGCAGCGCCCGCAGGCGTGCCGCGTAGAGCTCGCCCTTGAGGTTGCCGGCCCACATCACCAGCGCGTTCTCGCCGTTGTCGCTGTAGTAGCCGCGCCGCGTCGAAACCGTCGTGAAACCGTACTTGCGGTACAGCTTCTGGCCGACGTCGTTGGACTCGCGCACCTCGAGCGTGATCCACGACGCGCCCTGCGCGATGGCCTCGTCGAGCAGCCGCAGCAGCATCTCTTCGCCCAGCTTGAGTCCGCGGGACGCCGGATGGACCGCGATCGTGGTGACGTGCGAGTCTTCGAGGATCACCCAGATTCCGCCGTAGGCGACGATCTCGCCGTCGAGCCGGCCGACGAAGTAGTGCGCCAGCTTGTTGTCGCGGATCTCGTTGGCGAAGGCGTTGGGCGGCCAGGACGTGCTGAACGACAGCCCCTCGATCCGCAGCACCGCCGGCAGGTCGGCCTGGACCATCGCGCCGATCAGCATCCGGCGCGGCGACTCGGCTTCGGGGCGGGTGAGCTGGGCTTTCATTCTGACGGCGCTCCGCCCCAGGCTCCGCGCCCCCCAGGCGTTCCGCGCGGGGCCCCCATGCAGCGCGAGCCCGCGACTATGGCGGTACGGTCGAGATTCCCCGAGGGGGCTCGCAACGACACGAGAGGCTGTATCACCGTTTGGCCTGCGTGACGGCGGGCGCTTCGCCGTAGTCGGGCGCGAGGGCGTGCGGGGTCGGGCTCGGCGGCCGGGTGCGGGCGAGCTGGGCGATGGCGCGGGCGGCGACGTCCGCCCGGGGTGGGAGCGCTCGCACGGTCCAGCCGCGTTCCGCGATCTCCGAGAGCACGTCCTCCGTATTCCCGGCCAGAGCGATCTCGCCCGTCCCGTCGCCCAGTAACGTGGCCAGAACCTGAGCGGTCGGCCCACAGGCGGTGCGCAAGCCGTCCGCGCTCCGCAGCCGGGCGCAGATCACGCCCTTGCGGCCGTGCACCACGGTCAAGGCGGGGACGGGCGGATCGTTCGGTTCGAGCGCATCGTAGGACGAGATCCCGACCAGCGGCACCCCGCTGCCGTACGCCAGTGACTTGGCATAGGCGACCGCGATCCGCACCCCGGTGAACGAACCAGGCCCGAGCCCGACCGCGATCCGGTCCAGCTCGCGCAGCCGCAGTCCGGCGGACTCCAGCAGGCGCTCGATCCGGCTCAGGCCCGCTTCGAGCGCGTCCTGGGCCCCGGTCGCCTCGACCCGCACCGTCTCCCCGTCGTCCAGCGCGGCCGAGAAGCCGCCCAAGGCGGCGTCCAGCGCCAGGATCTTCAGCGGACGATCCGCACGGTGCGCGGGCCGGCGCCGACGCCGTCGATGTGGACCTCGATCGCGCCGGGCGGGAGCCAGCCGGGGGCGCGTTCCGGCCACTCGACCAGCGTCAGCCGGTCGGGAGCGAAGGCGTCGTCCAAGCCGAGGTCGGGCAGCTCGGCTGCCGGGTGCTCGATCCGGTAGAGGTCGAGGTGCTCGACCGTGGGCGTGCCGTCGTAGCGCTGGCGGAAGACGAAGGTCGGGCTGGAGACCGCCTCGGCGCTGCCGTGCAGCGCCCCGACCAGCGCCCGCACGAAGGTCGTCTTGCCGGCCCCCAGCGGTCCCCGCAGGGCGACCACGTCACCCGGGCCGAGCGTGGCGGCGAAGCGGGCGGCGAACGCGTCGAAGGCGGGGCGCCCGTCGAGGACGTCTTCCTCTGTTCTCAGAATGACCTCAGGGTGCTGCTGCGGATGAATGACGTCCTGGTCGGAATCATCGCCGGCGCGGTGTGCTCGGTGGTCGCCGCGCTGTTCGAGGCCCTCGTGCTGACCGCGCGCTTCTTCTCGATGGGCCGAATGGGCGGCGGCTTGGGCAGCAAGCTGCTCATCATCGCGCTGATCGGGGCCATCGTCGGCGGGATCGTCGGATTCCTGGTCGGCGCGCTGTTCAAGCAGCGCGATCCCGCCCCGCGCCCGCCCGCGCGGCGGCGGTGAACGACGATCCGGCCACGGCCGACCACCTGACCGACCTCGACGCCCGCTTCGAAGGCCACCTCGGCGCGCTGCGTAGGCGCGCGGAGCAGTTTCGCGACGCGCTCGCCGAACGCGCCGCGAGCCTGGGCGCACCCGCGCCGCCCGGCGGCGCCGACGTCCCTTGGGACGACCTCTCCGACCTGAAGTAAGGAACCCGTGAACGACGACTCCCGCATGTCCACGATCCGCGTCGAAGACGAGATGTCGGAGAGCTACCTCTCTTATGCCATGTCGGTCATCGCTTCGCGTGCGCTCCCGGACGTGCGCGACGGCCTCAAGCCGGTCCAGCGGCGCATCCTCTACGCGATGCGCGAGATGGGCCTGGACCCTTCCAAGCAGCACCGCAAGTGCGCGGGCGTCATCGGCGAGGTGCTCAAGAGCTTCCACCCGCACGGCGACTCGTCGGTGTACGACGCGCTGGTCCGCATGGCGCAGGACTTCACCCTGCGCTACCCGCTCGTCGACGGCCACGGCAACTTCGGCTCGATCGATCCCGATCCGCCGGCCGCCTACCGTTACACCGAGGCCCGGCTGGCGCGCATCGCGCTGGACATGCTGGCGGACATCGACAAAGAAACCGTCGACTTCATCCCCAACTTCGACAACCAGACCGAAGAGCCGGTGGTGCTGCCGGGACGCCTGCCGCAGCTGCTGGTCAACGGCAGCTCGGGCATCGCGGTCGGCATGGCGACCAACATCCCGCCCCACAACCTGGGCGAGATCTGCGATGCGATCGCGTACTTGATCGACGAGGCCGGCGTCCCGGTCGAGCGGCTCACCAACGGCACGCTCGGCGAAGAAGACGTCGCGCGGATCGACAACGCGCTGTGCGACCGCGTGCACGGGCCGGACTTTCCGACCGGCGGCGTGCTGCACGGCCGCGAGGCGATCCGCCAAGCCTACAAGACCGGCCGCGGCTCGGTCGCGCTGCGCGGCAAGGCCGAGATCGTCGACGAGAAGGGCAAGTTCCGGATCGTCATCAGCGAGGTGCCGTTCCAGGTCTCCGTCAACCGCATCCTCGAGGCGATCACCGAAGCCTACCAGGAGAAGCGGATCACCGGCATCACGGCGCTCCACAACGAGTCCAACCGCAAGGGCATGCGGATCGTGGTCGAGCTGCACCGCAGCGCGACGCCGCAAGTGGTCCTCAACCAGCTCTACAAGCAGACCCCGCTGCAGTCCAGCTTCGCGTTCAACATGCTGGCGCTGGTGCCGTCGCCGCGCCCGGGCCGGATGGAGAACACGACCGGCGCCAACACGCCGCTCGAGCCGCGCGTGCTCTCGCTGCGCGAGATGCTGGGCTACTTCATCGGCCACCGCAAGGAAGTCGTCCGGCGGCGCTCCGAGTACGACCGCACCAAGGCCCGCGACCGGGCCCACCTGCTGCTCGGCTTCCTGGTCGCGCTCGACAACATCGACCGCGTCATCACGATCATCCGCGAGAGCGACACGGTCGAGGCGGCGCGGGCGCACCTGATCGCCGAGCCGTTCGTGCTCTCCGAGGCGTTCCGCCGCATGGCGGCCACCGGCGCGGTGCTGCAAGACGACCAAGTCGCGCCGCAAGATTTCGACGACTTCAGCCTGGACGTGCAGCAGGCGGCGGCGATCGTCGACATGCGGCTGCGCTCGCTGGTCGGGCTGGAACGCGAAAAGCTGCAGACCGAGTACGGCGAGCTGATCGCGACGATCATCGACCTGACCGATCTGCTCGGCAGCGCGACGCGCATGCTCGAAGTCGTGCGCGACGAGACCGCCGACCTCAAGAAGCGCCTGGGCGACAAGCGCAAGACGCCGGTCGAGCACATGGAAGGCGAGCTCTCGATCGAGGACATCATCGCCGACACCGAGGTCGTCATCACCTCGACGGTCGGCGGCTACATCAAGCGCGTCTCGGTCGACACGTTCCGCGCCCAGAACCGCGGCGGGCGCGGCGTCATCGGGATCGCCAACCTCAAAAAAGAGGACGTCGTCAGCAACTTCTTCGTCGCGACGACGCACCAGCACGTCCTGTTCTTCACCAACAAGGGCCGCGCGTTCCGGCTGCGCGCCTACGAGGTGCCGGACACGACGCGCACGGCGCGCGGCACGGCGCTGGTGAACCTGTTGCAGCTGCCGCCGGGCGAGCTGGTCACGGCGGTCTTCCCGGTGCGCCGCTTCGACACCGAGGACTATCTGCTCATGGTCACCCGGCGCGGCGTGATCAAGAAGACCAAGCTCGAAGAGTTCGAGAACGTGCGCCGCAACGGCTTGATCGCGATCGGTCTGGACGAAGGCGACGAGCTGCTGGCGGTCGATCTGAGCGACGGCAACCGCGACGTGCTGCTCGCCACCCACGACGGCATGGCGGTGCACTTCAACGAGACCGACGTGCGGCCGATGGGCCGCCCGGCGCGCGGCGTCAAGGCCATCACCCTGGCCGAGGGCGACGAGGTCGTCGCGATGGACGTGGTCGAGGACGAGCGCAAAGAAGTCCTGATCGTCACCTCGCACGCGTTCGGCAAGCGGACCCCGATCGAGGACTACCGCCACACGCGGCGCGGCGGCATGGGCGTCAAGGCCTTCGCCAAGGAGAAAGAGATCGGGCACGTCGTCGACCAGATCCTGGTCAAGCCCGAGGACGAGCTGCTCCTGATCACCAGCGGCAATCAGGTCATCCGTATCCGCGTCTCCGAGATCCGCCGCGCCGGCCGCTCGACCAAGGGCGTCCGCCTGCAGCGCCTGGCCGACGGCGACGAAGTGATCGCGATCGCGAACCTGGGCGTCCAGACCAAGCGCGTGGCCGACATCACCGGCGAAGAGCCACCCGTGGTCTAGCCGCTCGCCGCTTCGCGCGTGAAGGACGAGAGCCGGTGCCGTCGAGGTGCCGGCTCTTTTTTCTTCATGCTCGGACTTGAAAACCCAAGCGCGCTGGGGTATATTGAGGGTGAGTGGTTTCATCGAACGCGAGGTTCGCTTCATCGCCTATCCGCAAGATCACGAGCCGCGCCACGTGCACGGCTTCATCGGGTCCGGCGAGGTGATCGTCGACCTTCGCCTCGACGGGTCGGTGGCGCTGGCTCGGCGTGGCGACGCGGTTCGCGGGGTCACGCGTTCCGAAGTCCGCAAGGTACTCGAAGCGGCCGAGCGGCGATACCACCAGCTCGTCGCGCACTGGGAGAAGATGCATGTCGAATGACGTCCGGAGCCGGATCGTGACCACCGACGCCGAGATCGACGCGGCGATCGCGCGCGGCCGGGTCGCATCCGTGCCGGCCGTCGTCGGCGCGGCATACGACGGCGCTCGCGACGAGATCGGGCTGCGCTTCGAGAACGGGACGCGGCTGCAGATTCCGCGGGCGCTGCTCGAAGGGCTCGCCGAGGCCGCGCCGGCGGCCGTCGCCGAGATCGAGATCCTGGGCCCCGGCAGCGGTCTGTACTGGCCGCACCTCGATGTCGCGCACTACGTTCCCGGGCTGCTCGACGGGGTCTTCGGGACCCGGACGTGGATGCGCGAGCTGGGCCGGCGCGGCGGAAAGGCCAGCACGCCCGAGAAGGCGGCCGCCGCGCGGGCGAACGGCCGCAAGGGCGGCCGGCCTCGCAAGAAGGCGGCCGTCTGAGCGAAACCGTCGCTCCCGGCGGAGGGTCGCAAGGGAAGTATGAGCGCACTTCCCGACGTCACGCAGAGCACCTTTCCGACCCAGGTCCTCGCGTCCGACAAGCCTGTCTTGGTCGATTTCTGGGCGCCCTGGTGCGGCCCGTGCAAGATGCTCTCGCCGGTCGTCGAGAAGATCGCCGGCCGGTACGGCGACCGAGTCGGCTTCGCCAAGCTGAACACCGACGAGAACCCGTCGCTGGCCGGCTCGCTGGGTATCTCCGGCATCCCGACGCTGATCCTGTTCAAGGCCGGCAAGCCGGTCGACCGCATCGTCGGCTTCGTCCGCGAGGGCGAGATCACGTCGATGCTCGAGAAGCACCTCGCCGCTGCCTGACCGGATTCCGGCTGCGCCGGAATCCATGGCGTTCGGCCTGCGGCCGAGCCGCGGCGTTGTCGACTGACTTGAGCCGGCTACCGGCCGTCCACCGGATCCTCGACGAACCGCGCATCGCGCGGTTCGTCGTGCTTCTCGGGGCAGCTACGGTGAAGCGGCACGCCGGCGCCGTGCTCGAGGCGGCGCGGGCGGCGGCGGTCACGCCGGCGCCCGAGGCGGTGATCGACGAGATTCTGATGCGCTGCGCGGCCGAGCGCCGGCGCGGCCTGATCGGCGTGATCAACGCGACCGGGATCGTGCTCCACACCAACCTCGGGCGGGCGCCGCTCGCCGCCGAGGCGCTCGAGGCGGTAGCGGCCGCCACGGGCGGGGCCTCGAATCTCGAGTACGATCTCGACGCCGGAACGCGCGGCTCGCGGTACGATCGCCTGGGCGCGCTGCTGCGCGCGGCGACCGGCGCCGAGGACGCGCTGGTGGTGAACAACTGCGCGGCGGCCGTGCTGCTCGTGCTCGACACCTTCGCGCGCGCCCCCGACGGCGGCGCGCGCGAGGTGATCGTGGCGCGCAATCAGCTCGTCGAGATCGGCGGCGGGTTCCGGCTGCCCGACGTGCTGGCGCGCAGCGGCGCGCGGCTGGTCGAGGTCGGCGCGACCAACAAGGTCCGGCTCGAGGACTACGCCCGCGCGCTCTCGCCGCGCACCGCGCTGCTGCTGCGCGCGCACGCCTCGAACTACCGCATCGAGGGCTTCACCGCGGAGGTCGGCGGCGCGGCCTTGGTCGCCCTCGGCCGGCGGGCCGGGGTGCCGGTGGTGGAGGACCTCGGGAGCGGCGCGCTGGCCGACCTGCGCGCCTACGGCCTCC
>CAXTNU010000135.1:0-9410 GCA_964245595.1 uncultured bacterium
GCCGGTGAGGGTGACCAGGAGAAAGCCGATCAGCAGCGTCCCCGCCAGCGGCCAGCGCTCGCGCACGACCCGCCCGCGCGTCTCCCCGCCCTCGCGCAGCGGCTCGACGTCGGTCCCGCCCGCGAGCGCGATCGGTACGGCTTGCTCGCAGCCCGGCACGGCGTCGAACGCCGCGCTGATCTGGCGCTCGGTGCCCTCGTCGAAGCTCAGGTACGTCGTGCCGCCGACCACCAGCGAGGGGACCGGCGCGAAGCCGTCGCCGGCGGCCGCTTCGACGCGCCGGGCCTCGACCTGCAAGAAGCGCAGCAGCACGGTCACGCGCGAGGCGGCGCCCGGTAGTGCTTCGATCAGCACTTCGGTCTGCTGCTCGGCGGGCTCGCCGGTGCCGGCGCCGGCGTACGCCTGCGGCACGACCACGCCGAACTGCCAGCGGATGCGGTTCTTGGCCGCCGAGGCGGTGTACGGGTAGAGCAGGTAGCCTTCGTACAGCACCGCGTCGGCGATCGCCAGCGCGGGCGCGAACGGCGCCGTCATCGCGCGGCCTTCGCGTCCGCGCACAGCCGCGCGATGGCCCGCTCCCAGGTCGGGAAGCCGCCCGCGGTCTTGAAGCGGTACAGCTCGTCGAACGTCGCGCGGTCGATCCGAATCCACGCGCTGCCGGGGAAGTGGGCGTCCATCGCCGCGCGGTACACCGCGACCGGGAGGCGGTAGCGCGCGTCGCAGTTCCACGGCACGAGCTGCGCTTCGATCCCGTTCGCGCCGCGCACGAAGATCGTGCCGCTGAACATCACGTCCAGCGGAATGTCGCCGTCGGCCAGCGCGCTGAGGTACTTGTGCGCGGCTACCTCGAAGTCGTAGCTGCACGGGATCGGCAGATCGAACTCGGTTTCGGCCTGGAACGCCAGCACCGTCTGCGAGACGTGGGTCCAGAGCAGCGGCCGCAGCGTGTCGCCGTAGCGCTCGGGCCCGCCGAACAGCTCGACCAGGCGCCCCGCCTCCGCGCCGTCGTAGCGCCGCGCCTGCGGCTCGATTCGCACCTGCGCGCGCAGCGTGATGGCGTGCACCTGCGCTCCGCCGGCCTCGGCGACGCGCACGCGCAGGGCGAGCTGCGGGCTCGCCGCGTACGGCTCGGGCCGCGCGCCGACGACCGCGAACGACAGCTCGGTCATCGGCCGGTCCGCGCGCTCAGCCGCCCCCGGTTGGCGCCGCGCTCCCGCAGCTCGGCGAAGAACTCGTCGATCTTGCTCCACGCGGCGGGGCCGCCGTCGAAGCCGCGCCAGGCGATGCGGATGATGCCGACCAGCTTGTACGCCGCGTCCATCGGCACGATGAAGCACTGCGTCGCGCCGCCGCGGCGCAGGATCACGACCGCCTCGACGTCCGGCTCGAGCGTTCCCAGCAGCGGGTCGGCGCCGGCGACGTCGTTCCAGGCCGCGAGGTCGAGCTGCGACTCCGTCGCGCCGGCCGGGCCCGGATAGAGCGCGATCGTCCGCCCCTCCGCCGAGTTGTGGAAGAAGAACGCCAGGCCGATCGGGATCTGCAGCTGGTCCCAGACCGCGTCGCCGACGGCGAAGCCGGGGACCTCGGCGTAGCGCGTCGGCACCGCCTTGTAGCGGCCCTGGGCCGCGCCCGCGGGCTCGAACACCAGGTAGCACGGCCGGCAGCTGCACATGATGCGCCGCGCCTGCACGTCGATCAGGTGGCCGTGCTCGGGCACGAGCGGGCTCGCGCAGTAGTCGCAGCGCTCGCCCGGCGGCGGCGGCGGGCGCTTGGACAGCAGGCGCTGGAGCGCGGCGAACTCGGCCGGAGGCCGCTCCGCGCTCATAGCCCCGGCGCGTCGACGAGCGAGAGGCAGCCGTCCTCGAAGCGCAGCGGCCCGTAGGCCGCGGCCGGCACGCTCGGCTCGGCGGCGACCACGGTGTGGACGTCGGGCACGCGCTCGAGGATGGCGCGTTCCACGGCCTGCTTCACCGTCGCGGCGGACGACGGGCAGCCGTCGCAGTTGCCTTGCATGGTGATCGTCACCACGCCGTCCGCGACGCCGGCGATCTCGACCCCGCCCTCGTGCGACTTCAGGTACGGCCGCACCGCGTCGAGCGCGGCCTGCACGCGGTCCTCGACCGCGAGCGGGTGCAGCCCGTGAAGGCACAGCAGGCCCTCGACGAAGCGGTCCTCGCACAAGCGCGCGAACACCTCGGGCGACCGCTCGCCGACCGTGTCGTGCACGACGGTCAGCACGCGCTCGAGGCCCTCGCCGTAGAGGTTCACGATCGTGCGCGCGAGATCTTCGGCCAGCTCGCGCGCCTGGCGCGGGGTCGACACCGCGTCGAAGCCGTCGATCAGCGACTCGACGCGGTCCGCCATCCTTCGCAGAGGTGCTTCGCTCTCCTCGGCGAGCATGCTATCCGAACGGCGCCAGCGGCGAGTGCACGGTCTCGATCGTCTTGCCGCCGCCCAGGTACATGTGCACGCCGCAGGGCAGGCACGGGTCGAAGCTGCGCACGGTGCGCATGATGTCGATGCCCTTGAACGTCTCGGGCCCGTTCTCTTCGAACAGCGGTGTCTTCTGCACCGCGTCCTCGTAGGGCCCCGGCGTCCCGTACATGTCGCGCGGGTTGGCGTTCCACGGCGTCGGCGGCCAGGGATGGTAGTTCGCGATCTTGCCGTCGCGGATCACCATGTGGTGCGAGAGCACGCCGCGCACCGCCTCGGTGAAGCCGACCCCGATCGCGTCGTCGGGCACGGTGAACGGTTCCCACGAGCGGGTGCGGCCGGCGTTGAGCTCCTCGAACGCCTTGTCGATGAAGTGCAGCGCCGCGGCGGCCGCGTAGGCTTGGAAATAGCTCCGGGCGCGGTCGCGCTCGATCGTGTTGGACCACTTGGGGATCTTCCACTCGAACGAGGCCGGTCCGCGCAGCACGCTCTTGGGCAGGTTGATCTGCACGCTGCTGCCGGTCGCCTTGATGTAGCCGATGTCGACCAGGCCCGAGAGCGCCGTCGACCACAGCCGCGCGAGCGGGCCGCCGCCGGTGTCCAGCGCGAGGTGGTCCTTGCCGTCGTACCAGCGGGGCGACATCACCCAGGAGTACTGGTTGGCGAAGTCGCGCTTCTTGGGCGTCGGGTTGGTGTGCATGTTCCAGGGATGGCGCCGGTCGACCGGGTTCCCGAGCGGGTCGTTGGGGACGAACGTCTCCTGGTTCTGCCAGTCGTCGTAGTAGGAGTGACCGAGCAGCACGCGCATGCCCAGGTTGATCTCGACCAGGTCGTTGGTGACGAGCTTGCCGTCGACGACGACGCCCGGCGTGACGAACATCTTGCGGCCCCAGTTCGTCATGTTGCGGTACTGGAAGTCGCAGTGGTCGGGGTCCTGGAAGGCGCCCCAGCAGCCGAGCAGGATGCGCCGGTTGCCGACTTCCTCGTAGCCCGGCAGCGCCTCGTACATGAAGTCGAACAGGTCGTCGTGCAGCGGAACGCAGACCTTCATGTACTCGACGTAGCGCATGAGGCGCGTGTAGTAGTCGGTGAAGAGCTGGTGCGTCGCGATCGTTCCCGTGCCGCCCGGGTAGAGCGTCGAGGGGTGGACGTGCCGCCCTTCCATCAGGCAGAACATCTCGCGCGTGTAGCGGCTGATCTGCAGCGCCTGGCGGTAGAACTCGCCGCTGAACGGGTTGAGCGCCGTCATGATGTCGGCGATCGTGCGGTAGCCGTGGATGCCCGCGTTGGGCGCTTCCTTGACCTTGGCCTTGTCCCACACGGAGGGGTTGGTCTCGCGGATCATCTTCTCGCAGAAGTCCACCCCGACCAGGTTCTCCTGGAAGATGTTGTGGTCGAACATGTACTCGGCGGCCTCGCCGAGGTTCATGATCCACTCGCCCATCGCCGGCGGGCGCACCCCGAAGGCCATGTTCTGGCCGTACACCGAGCAGACGGCGTGGTTGTCGCCGCAGATGCCGCAGATGCGCGAGGTGATGAAGTGGGCGTCGCGCGGGTCTTTGCCCTTCATGAAGATGCTGTAGCCGCGGAAGACCGACGAGGTCGAGTGGCACTCCGCCACTTGCTTCTGCGCGAAGTCGATCTTCGTGTAGATGCCCAGGCTACCGACGATCCGGGTGATCGGGTCCCACGACATCTCGACGAGCCGCGATTTTTCCGTGCCGCCCGTGGTGCCGGGCAGGTCTTGAATTGCCACGTCGTTCTCCTCGTCCTACGCGCGCGGGCGGTAGCCGGTGGTGAGCTGCGATCCCTTGTGACGCCACTTGGGCTCTTTGTCGAGGGTGTGCATCGTGATGCCGCGCAGGCGGCGGATCATCGGCCCGTACACGCCGCTCACGCCCGAGGACAGCTTGCCGCCCGGCGGCTCGTCCATGAACGGCATGAACTTGTCGGGGAAGCCGGGCATGGTGCAGCCGATGCAGATGCCGCCGACGTTGGGGCAGCCGCCGACGCCGCCGGTCCAGCCGCGTTTGGTGACGTTGCACTTCACCGCCGGGCCCCAGCAGCCGATCTTCACCAGGCACGTCGGCTGGTCGTAGGCGGTCGCGAACTGGCCCTGCTCGTAGTAGCCGCCGCGGTCGCAGCCTTCGTGCACGCTCACGCCGAACAGCCAGGTCGGGCGCCCCGCTTCGTCGAGCGGGATCATCGGTGCGACGCCGTTGGCCTGCCACAGCAGATAGAGAATGGTCTCGGACAGGTTGTCGGGCTGCGTGGGGCAGCCGGGGACGCACACGATCGGCACGCCCGCTTTGGACTTCCAGTCCCAGCCGAGGTAGTCGAGGATCCCCATCGCGCCCGTCGGGTTGCCGGCCATCGCGTGGATGCCGCCGTACGTCGCGCACGTCCCGGCCGCGAGCACCGCCCACGCTTTGGGCGCGAGCTTGTCGATCCAGCGCGAGAGCGTGCGCGGCTGGTCGGTGCCGGGCTCGTTGCCGAAGCCGGTCCAGTAGCCTTCGCTCTTGATCGACTCGTTGGCGATCGAACCTTCGATGACGAGCACGAACGGGTCGAGCTCGCCCCGCTCGGCCTTGAAAAACGCTTCGAGGAACTCCGCCCCGCCCAGGCTGTACTCGATCAGCGGCCAGTGGAACACGACGTTCGGCAAGCCGGGCAGCGCACCCAGCGCGATCTCCTCGATCGACGGCTGCATCGCCGACGTCAAGGCGACGGAATCCCCGTCGCAGCTGAGTCCCGCGTTGATCCACAGGACGTTGACCACCGTATCGGTCGCATTCGCCATAGGAGCCGGTCCTCCACGCTAGGCGCGAAAAAACAGTGCGTCGGGGCGAATCGAGGCGCGACAAATTACGCGCCGAAGCGGGCGCGGGGTCGAGTCTCGGGGTCCGCGGGCGCATGTGCGACGCGACTAGACCGCTAGAGCGTTTTACTGGGCGGATGCCTTGTTTTGCCCCGTCCGTACGGTTACGCTACTCCAACTAAGGTCGGAGCGCAAGGGGCTCAAACGAGCGGCCAACCATGGTCTCGCCGGCTGGAAAGAGAGAGAGCGTGCACGAGCTGTCGGTAGCGCTCGGCCTGCTGGAAGGCGTCGAGGAAACCGCCGCGCGGCAAGGGATCGAGCGCATCGCGGCGATCCACGTCCGCGTCGGCGCGCTGAGTGGTATCGCACCGGACGCGCTGCTCTTTTCCTGGGAACTGGCGACCGAGGACTCGATCGCCGCAGGCAGCGCGCTGCGGATCGAAACCGTGCCTCTGGCGGTCTTCTGCGAGCGCTGCGCGGCCGAGCGCGAGCCGCGCGCGGCGACCGGCCTGATCTGCCCGGACTGCGGCAGCGCGTGCGCGACGATCGTGCGCGGCCGCGAATTACAGCTCGTCGCGATGGAGGTGCCTGAATGAAGTATCGCGTGGTCCAGATCGAGCAGAGCATCATGCGCAAGAACGACGGCCTGGCCGCCGCGCTGCGCGAGCGCTGGGCCGCCAGCGGCACGCTGGTGGTGAACCTGCTCTCGAGCCCCGGCTCCGGCAAGACCACGCTGCTCGAAGATACGCTGGCCCGGCTCGCGCCGCGCCACCGCGTCGGTGCCTTGGTCGGCGATCAAGCGACCGACAACGACGCCGTGCGGCTCGCCCGCGCGGGCGCGCCCGTGCGCCAGATCACGACCGCCGCGGAGTGCCGGCTCGACGCCGACATGATCGGCAAAGCCCTGGCCGGCTGGGACGCGGGCCCGCTCGACGTGCTGTTCATCGAGAACGTCGGCAACCTGATCTGCCCCGCGGAATACGACCTCGGCGAGGACGTGCGCGCGGTGCTGTTCTCGGTCACCGAGGGCGAGGACAAGCCGCTCAAGTACCCGCTGGCCTTCAACACCTCGCAGGTCGCGCTGGTGACGAAGACCGACATCGCGCAGGCGGTCGGCTACGATCGCGACGCGGCGCAGCGCAGCATGCGCGAAGTGAACCCGAGCATCACGATCCTCGAAGTCTCCGCGAAGACCGGCACCGGAATGGACGCCTGGACCGAGCTGCTCGAGGAACGCCTGCGCCGGAAAACGCGCCAGCCCGCGAGCATCGGATAGGCGCACACACGCGGCGCGAGCGCGGAAGGTCCAGCCGGTTCGGTATCAGCGCTTGCTCAGAGCCGGCTTCTCGCCCGGTCTGAGCGCGCCCGCGACCGCGGCCGGATCGTTGGCGATGGCGAAGAGCAGCACGCGGGCCGCGTCGCTGGGTTCGCGCCGCTGCTGCTCCCACTCTTGGATGGTGCGCGGCGAGAGCATGTAGCGCTGGGCGAACTCTTCCTGCGAGAGACCGAGCCGTTCCCGAAGTGCGCGCACGTCGGTCGGCGGCGGCACGAACCGCCTAAAGACAAGGGCCTCGTCATCGATACCCTCCTCGCGCTTCCACCGCGCGATGTCGGCTTCCGTAGCGGCATTTGCCTTGGCGCGGTCGATCGTGCCCTCATTCTCGCGAACCTGCTGGTTCGTGCGCTTGACGGTAGCCATTGAACGTGCGCGTCTCCCGTGGGTTTGCCGGCCAGGCGGCGATGATTCGGCGGTTCGGCGGCCGGGGCGTCCATACGACGGTGAGCGTGAAACCGTCTACTTCGCCGGTCGCGACGAAGCGCTGCTCACCGTACGGCCTGCGCCGGTCTTCGGACTCGATGTAGGCGCCGTCGAAGACGCGCGCCGCGAACTCGAAGGCGATGCCGCGAACCTGGAGAGTGAGATCGCTCTTTTCCTCATCCCACTCAAAACCGTCGAACTCATCACGGCCCACCCCGCCTCACCACCCTACCACGCGAAGGGCCGCTACGTCAATGACGTAGCGGCCCTTTCACAGCTCCGCGAGCACGTCGCCCGTTGCCGGAGTCGGTGCCCGCGACTGCGCGTGATAGTCATCGAAGCGGTCGGTTCGACGCCAAGGGCGTCCCGTGCGCTTCACAGACGTTACTTCGAGGCGTTCGTCAGCTTGAAGATCGCGACCGTGTCGCCGAGCGGGTAGCTGAGCTGGAAGTTGCCGCCCGCGGCGACGGCGACGTACTGCTCGCCGTTGACCTCGTAGGTGATGGGCGGTGCGTTGACGCCCGCGCCGAGGTTGTAGCGCCAGAGCTTGTGGCCCGTCGTCGCGTCGAAGGCGTCGAAGTCGCCGTTGCCCTCGCCCATGAAGACCAGGTTGCCGGCCGTCGCGAGCGCGCCGCCGATGAGCGGGTCCTTGGTCATCGTCGTCCAGGCGATCTTGCCCGTCTCGGTGTTGATGGCGACCAGCGGGCCGTCCTGGAGCCCGCCCGGCATGACGTTGCTGAACGCGCTGCCCAGGCGGATGTGGCCCGGCGCGGTCGCGACCGAATGGGTGGCGAAGTTCATCAGCTGGTCCATCGCGAGCACGTACACGTTCTTGGTCTGCGGCGAGTACGCCGGCGGCGACCACTCCGCGCCGCCGTTGGCGCCGGGCAGCATCTTGACGCCCTTGGCGGTCGGCTGGCTGAACATGTTCTTGGACATCTTCACGTAGCCGTCGGAGCGGCGGATCAGCTTGCCCGTGTTCCGGTTGACGATGTAGAACCAGCCGACCTTGCCGGCCTCGCCGGCCGCCGGGACGGTCTTGCCGTCGACGGTCACGTCGAACAGCACCACCGGGCTGACCGCGTCGTAGTCCCAGACGTCGTGCTTGACCTCTTGGTAGTACCACTTGAGCTTGCCGCTGTGCACGTCGAGCGAGACGATCGAGTCGCTCCACAGGTTGTCGCCCTTGCGCGGCGTTCCGTCGAGATCGGGGTTGGGGTTGCCGGTGCTGAAGATGACCTGGTTCGTGCGCGGGTCGATCGCGGGCGTCGTCCAGACCATCGCGCCGCCGCGCTGCCAGGACGTGCCCCCGTAAGTCTTGGGATCGGTCGCGTTCCAGCGCCAGCGCTGGTTGCCGCTGCGCGCGTCGTAGGCCGCGACGAAGCCGCGGATCGCCCACTCGCCGCCCGCGCTGCCGATGATCACCATGCCGTCGTACGCGACGGGTGCCATCGTCTCGGAGTAGCCGACCCGCGCGTCGGCGACGTTCTTCTGCCAGACCACCTTGCCGCTGGTCGCGTCGAGCGCGAGCAGCTTGTTGTCGAGCGTCACCACGTAGACCCGGCCGTACGCGACGGCCGCGCCGCGGTTCACCGGGCCGCAGCAGATCTGGAACGCGCCCAGGTTGTAGGTCGTCTCCCACAGGCGCGCGCCGGTGACCGCGTCGACGGCGATGATCTTCATCTTGTTCTCGACCACCGGGGTGGTGAGGTACATGATGCCGTTGACGACGATCGGGGTGGTCTCGAAGCTGGCCGTCATGCCGGTCTGCACGAGCGCGACCGGGACGAGCGAGGTGACGTTCTTGGCGTCGATCTGGGCCAGCGGCGAGTAGCGCTGGTTGTCGTAGGTCCGCCCGTCGATCAGCCAGTCCTTGCCGTCGCTCGCCGCGCCGCGCATCATCGCGTCCGAGATGGACACGTTCGCGCCGGCCGGCAGCGCCGCGAAGCGCTTCGTGGTGGGCGGCGCGCCGCGCACGATCTCCGCCGAAAGCCCGCTGTTGCCGGCCGCGGACTTCGCGCTGCTCTTGGCGCCGGTCTTGGTGTTGCCGACGTTGCCCATCGTGCCTTCGTTCGCGCCGTGCCCGAGCGCGGCGCCGTTCGTGCCGCCGTTCTTGCTCAGCACGAACGCGGTGACGTCGGCGTACTGCTTGGCGCTCAGGCTGTTGGGCGCGTTGGCCGGCATCTGCGTCTTGATGAAGTCGTACAGCGCGGCGGGCGTCTTGTAGCCGCTCTTGATCGTCGGGCCGACCAGCGTCGGGCCGGACCCGCCGGCCAGGTTGGCACCGTGGCACTGCGAGCAGTTGTTGGCGTAGACGCTCGCGCCGCTCGAGGCGGACCCGGGCGCGTAGCCGCCGCCGGTCGCGGCGCTGGACGCGGTCGCGCCGCCCAGCACGAGCAG
>CAXTNU010000136.1:0-9391 GCA_964245595.1 uncultured bacterium
GAGCGGCCGGGCGGAACGTGCCGTTGCCGACCTGGGCGCCGCCGCCTTCGGGCGCGCCGCCCTCGGGCACCATGACGGCCTTGCGGCTCAGGTTGACCCGGCCTTGCGAGTCGACCTCGATCACCTTGACCATGATCTGGTCGCCCGGCTTGACCACGTCCTCGACCCGCTCGACGCGCTGCGGCGCGAGCTGCGAGATGTGGACCAGGCCTTCCTTGCCCGGCAAGAACGCGACGAACGCGCCGAAGTTCATCAGCCGGGTGACGGTGCCGAGATACGTCTCGCCGACCGTGACCGACTTGGTGAGCGCTTCGACCATCGCCTTGGCCTTGTCGGCCGCGGCGCCGTCCTGGCCCGCGATGAACACGCGGCCGTCGTTCTCGATGTCGATCTTCACGCCGGTGTCGGCGATGATCTTGTTGATCACCTTGCCGCCGGGTCCGATCACGTCTTTGATCTTGTCGGGGCTGATCTGCAGCACCAGCATGCGCGGCGCGAACGCCGAGAGCTCCTGGCGCGGCTCGGTGATCGTTTCCTTGAGCTTGTCGATGATGAACAGGCGCGACTTCTTGGCTTCCTTGAGCGCCTCGCGCATGATGTCGATCGTGATCCCCTGGACCTTGATGTCCATCTGGATCGCGGTGATGCCCTCGGTCGTGCCGGCGACCTTGAAGTCCATCTCGCCCAGCGCGTCCTCGAGACCCTGGATGTCGGTCAGGATCGCGTACTTGTCGCCCTTGAGCACCAGGCCCATCGCGACGCCCGCGACGTGGCCCTTGATCGGCACGCCCGCGTCGAGCAGGGCCAGGGTCGAACCGCAGACCGACGCCATCGACGACGAGCCGTTCGATTCGAGCACTTCGCTGATCAGGCGCAGCGTGTAGGGGAAGTCTTCCTCGGGCGGCAGCACCGGGGTGAGCGCGCGCTCCGCGAGCTGGCCGTGGCCGATCTCGCGCCGCCCGGCCGAGCGCATCGGGCGGGTCTCGCCGACCGAGTAGGGCGGGAAGTTGTAGTAGTGCATGTAGCGCTTGTTGGGGATGTCGAGGATCCCGTCCAGGCGCTGCGCGTCCGAGAGCGAGCCCAGGGTCGCGGCCGTGAAGACCTGCGTCTGGCCGCGGGTGAACACGCCCGAACCGTGCACGCGCGGCACGTAGTGGACTTTGCTCCAGATCGGCCGGATCTCGTCGGGCTTGCGGCCGTCGGGGCGGATCTTCTCGTCCACCACCATGGTGCGGAGCTCGTCCTCTTCCATGGCCTTGATGATCTTGTCGAAGTCCTTGCGGTTCTTGTCCTCGACGGCGGCGCGAATCGCCGCGTCGTCCTTCTTGTCGAGCTTCGCCAGCGCCGCGGCGCGGGTCAGCTTGTCGAAGGCGGCGTTGCGCTCTTGCTTGTCGACGACGCGCATCGCCTTGGCGACGTCCTTGGCGAAGTTCTTGCGAACCCACGCGTCGAGCGTCTTGTCGGTGGCCAGCAGCGGGTACTCGCGCTTGGCCTTGCCGGCCTTGCCCGCGAGCTCGTCGATCGCGGCGACGATCTTCTTGATCTCTTCGTGCGCGAACGCGACCGCGTCGAGGAACACGTCCTCGGAGATCTCGTTGGCGCCGCCTTCGACCATCATCACGGCGTCGGCGGTGCCGGCGACCACGACTTCCATCCCGCCCGCTTCGTACTGCTCGAGCGTGGGGTTGGTGATGAAGCCGCCCGCTTCGTCGCGCCCGACGCGCACCGCGGCGACGTTGGCGTGGAACGGGATGTCGCTCACGGCGAGCGCGGCGCCGGCGGCGCAGACGGCGATGACGTCGCTGTCCAGGCCCGGGTCGGTCGAGAGGACCGTCGCGATGATCTGGACGTCGTTGCGGAAGCCGTCGGGGAACAGGGGGCGCAGGGGGCGATCGATCTGCCGCGCGCTCAGCACGCCGTGCTCGGACGGCCGCCCTTCGCGCTTGATGTAGCCGCCCGGAATCTTGCCGGCCGCGTACATCTTCTCTTCGTAGTCGCAGGTGAGGGGGAAGAAATCGATGCCCTCACGGGGCTTCTCCGACGCCGTCGCGGCGCAGAGGACGACGATCTGATCGCCGTAGCGGACGAGAGCGGAACCATTCGCTTGCTTTGCAAGCTCGCCCGTTTCGATGACGAGCGTACGGCCACCGATCTCGAGCGAGACGGATTCTGGCACTGGTACTCCTAGTTTCTGTTCTTGCTGTTCGTTACTATTGGTGATCGAGCCGGATTCGCCGAAATCGCGAAACCGGCCTCCGGCGGCCGCCCACCGCACCGTCAAGATGCGAGAAAAGTCGCAGGAGGCGGCCGGCGCGGCGGTTTAGTTGCGCGCATGACCGAAGTCGAGGCGGCCCCCGCCGCCGTCCCGTCCGCAGCGACCCGGCTCGTGGCCGGCTGGCTTTGGGCGCTGGACGACGCGCTGACGCGGGGCGACGTCGCCGCCGCCGTGGCGCTGTTCGGGAGCGAGTGCTACTGGCGCGACCTCGTCGCGTTCACCTGGAACATCACGACCCTCGAAGGCAAGCCGGCGATCGGGGCGATGCTCGAAGCGACCTTGGCCGGCGTCGAGCCGAGCGCTTGGCGGATCGAGGGCGACGCGAGCGAGACCGGCGGGGTGGCCGAGGGGTGGTTCACGTTCGAGACCGCGGTCGCGCGCGGCGTCGGCCACGTGCGGCTCGAGGACGGCCTGGGCTGGACGCTGCTCACCACGATGACCGAGCTCAAGGGCTTCGAGGAGCCGCGCGGCGAGCGGCGCGAGAAAGGGGCCGAGCACGGCGTGCGGCGCGAGCGCACGTCGTGGCTGGAGCGCAAGCAGCAGGCCGAGGCCGAGCTGGGCTACGCGCGCCAGCCGTACTGCGTGGTCGTCGGGGGCGGCCAAGGCGGCATCGGCCTGGCGGCGCGCTTGAAGCGGCTCGGCGTGCCGACGATCGTGATCGACAAGCACGAGCGGCCGGGCGACGCCTGGCGCAAGCGCTACAAATCGCTCTGCCTGCACGACCCCGTCTGGTACGACCACCTGCCGTACCTGCCGTTTCCCGACCACTGGCCGGTCTTCTCGCCCAAGGACAAGATCGGCGACTGGCTCGAGATGTACACGCGGGTGATGGAACTGAACTACTGGTCGTCGAGCACGTGCACGAGCGCGCGCTACGACGACGCGGCGCAGGAGTGGGTGGTCGAGGTCGACCGCGGCGGCGAGCCGGTCACGCTGCGCCCCAAGCAATTGATACTCGCGACCGGCATGTCCGGCATCCCGAACGTGCCGGCGTTTCCCGGCGCGGACACGTTCGCGGGCGAGCAGCACCACTCGAGCCGCCATCCCGGCGGCGACGCGTACCGCGGCCGGCGCGCGGTCGTGATCGGGTCCAACAACTCCGCGCACGACATCTGCGCCGACCTGTGGGAGCATGGCGCCGACGTCACGATGGTGCAGCGCTCGAGCACGCACGTGGTCAAGTCCGAGTCGCTGATGGAGCTCGCGCTGGGCGGGCTGTACTCCGAGCGCGCGGTGCAGGCCGGGATGACGACCGAGAAAGCGGACCTGACCTTCGCCTCGATCCCGTACCGGATCATGGCGCAGTTCCAGATCCCGGTGTACGAGCAGATCGCCGAGCGCGACGCGGACTACTACGAGCGCCTGCGCGAAGCGGGCTTCCTGCTCGACTTCGGCGACGACGGCTCGGGCTTGTTCATGAAGTACCTGCGGCGCGGCTCGGGCTACTACATCGACGTCGGCGCGGCGGAGCTGATCGCCAACGGCGACGTCAAGTTGAAGAGCGGCGTCGACGTGGCCGAGATCAAATCGCACGCGGTCGTGCTGAGCGACGGCACGGAACTACCGGCCGACGTGATCGTGTACGCGACCGGCTACGGCTCGATGAACGGCTGGGCCGCGCAGCTCATCTCGCAAGACGTCGCCGACGCAGTCGGCAAGTGCTGGGGCTTCGGCTCCGACACCACCAAGGACCCCGGTCCGTGGGAAGGCGAGCTGCGCAACATGTGGAAGCCGACGCGCCAGCCGGCGCTCTGGTTCCACGGCGGCAACCTGCACCAGTCGCGCCACTACTCGCAGTATCTCGCGCTGCAGATCAAAGCCCGCCTCGAAGGCATCCCGACGCCGGTCTACGGCTTGGCCGAGGTGCACCACACGAGCTGAGCGGCAGTCACTCACATACGAAGGCCCCGGCGTCACGACGCCGAGGCCTTCGTATTGATCGCGACGAGCCGTCTTAGCGGCGCAGGCCGAGGTCGGCGATGAGCTTGCGGTAGCGCTCGAGGTCCTTGTTCGCCAGGTAGGCGAGCAGGCGGCGGCGCTGGCCGACCTGCATCAGCAGGCCGCGGCGGCTGTGGTGATCCTTCTTGTGGATCTTCAGGTGCTCGGTCAGGTGGTTGATCGAGGTGGTCAGGATCGCGACCTGGACGTCGGCCGAACCGGTGTCGTTGGGGCCGCGGCCGTATTTCTGGGCGATCTCGGTCTTTTGTTCCTTGGTCAGGGGCACGGGGAGGTCTCCTTCGCTCGAGTCTCGCGCGTCCGCAGACTCCCGGATCCGCGACGGCGACCGACGGATCATACCAGAACCCCGGTTAGGCGTCAAAACGCGGTACGTTCGAACCGCTTTCGGGGTAACCGGTGCTTCGGCATGAGCGAAGTGGTCCGCGATCTCCCGGCCGTCGTCACCCCCCTCCCGTGGCGCCGGGAGCGGGGCTAGCCGTGCCAGCCGTCGAGCCGCGGGAAGAAGGCGACGCGCTCCGCTTCCTCGAGCGGGCCGATCGGGCGCTGAGCACGCTCGACGAGCCGCGCCAGGTCTTCGAGCGCTTGGCAGCACTGCTCGTGCCGGAGCTGGCCGACCTGTGCGCGGTCTGGATCGCCGACGGCGGCGCACCGCGAGCGCTGGCCGTGCGTCATGCCGAGCCGCGGCTCGAAGCGCTGGCCGCCGAGCTGCTCGAGCGCTACCCGCTCGCCGGGGACGATCCGCTGGGCCGGGCGCTTGCCGGCGACGAGCCGCTGCTGTGCGAGCGAATCGATCCGGCGCAACTCGCCGAACTGGCCCGCGGCCCGGCCCAGCGGGCGTTGCTGGACCAGCTCGGGCTGCGCTCGGCGGTGCTGGTGCCGCTGCGCTTCGGCGACGGCGCGCGCGGGCTGATCGTCCTGGCGACGGGCGGCGCGCGCCGGCTGGGTTCGAGCGAGCGCGGGCTGCTCGGTATCCTGGCCCGCCGGGTCACTGCTGCCTACGAGGTCGACCGGCTGCGGGCCGAAGACCGCCGCACGGCGAGCTCCTTCCGGGTCTTGTCCGAGGCCGGCCGACTGTTCGCCGAGTCGCTCGACCTGCAGACGACCCTGAACGCGTTCGTCCGCCTGTCCGTGCCGGAGCTGGCCGACGCGGTCGCGCTCAACATCGTCGACGCCGACGGGGTGACCCGGACCGCCGCGCTCGACGCGCGCGACGCCGAGCACCGCTCGCTGCTCGCGGAGTTGCGCGACGCCTACGTGGTGGAGCGCACGCCGCGCCGGGCCGCGCGGCTGTTCGTGCACGACGAGCGCGAGCAGCACGAGGTGAGCTGGATCGCACCCGACCGGCTGCCGGTGCTGCAGGAGCTGGGCTACCGCTCGAGCCTCGTCGTGCCGCTGGTCTCGCACGGCGTGGTGCGCGGCGACCTGGTGTGCCACTTCGCGCACAAGAGCCGCGCCTTCGACACCTTCACGCTCAAGCTGTTCGAAGAGCTGGCGCGCCGCGCCGCGGTCGCGGTCGAGAACGCGCAGATGTACCGGCGCGAGAAGCGGATCGCCGACGTGGTCCAGCAGGCGCTGCTGCCGACCGTGCTGCCCGAGGTGCCGGGCTATGCGTTCGACGCGGTCTACTCGCCCAGCGTGCGCGACGTCGAGGTCGGCGGCGACTGGTTCGACGCCTTCGCGCTGCCCGACGGGCGGGTCGTGATCTCGATCGGCGACGTCTTCGGGCACGGCTTGCACGCCGCGGTGGTGATGTCGTCGATTCGGCACGGCCTGCGCGTGCTGGCGCTGCAGCAGTCGCAGCCCGACCGCATGCTGCAGGTCGTCGACGACGCGCTCGCGCGCGACTACCCCGACGCCTCGGCAAGCGCCGTCGTGGCGGTGCTCGACCCGGCCGCGCAGACGCTCACCTACGCCGTCGCCGGTCACCCCAGCCCGCTCCTGCGCACGCCCGACGGCGAAGTCCACCCGCTGCGCGGCAACGGCGTGCCGCTGGGCGTGCGCGGCGCCGTCACGCCCAACGTGCAGACCGTCGCACTGCCGCTCGAGGCGCTGCTCGTGCTCTACACCGACGGGCTGGTCGAAGCGACCCGCGGCGATGAGCTCGATGCCGAGCAGCGCCTGCGCGGCGCGCTGCGCGACGAGGCGCTGGTGCGCGACGACCACCCGGCCGAGCGCATCAAGCGTTTCGTGCTCGAGCGCGGCGGCGCCGACGACGTCGCCGTGCTGACGATCCGGGTGCGCTCGAGCATTCCCCGCCGCGCCCCCGGCGCGCTGGCGCCGCAGTGGGTGTTCCGAGCCGACGACGCGCGCTCGGCCGAGGACGCGCGCGCCGGCTTCGTCGCGTTCTTGAAGACGCGCGGCGTGCCCGACGCGAACTACGCCGCCGCCGAGCTGGTCTTCGGCGAGCTGATCGGCAACGTGGTGCGCCATGCGCCCGGCCCGATCACGATCGAGCTGGACTGGGAGAAGGACGATCCGGTGCTGCACGTGATCGACCGCGGGCGAGCCTTCGACGTGCACGCCGCGCTGCCCGAGGACATGCTCAGCGAGAGTGGGCGCGGGCTGTTCCTGGTCTCGGTGCTGACCGACGACTTCGCCGTCACCTCGCTGCCCGATTACGGCAACCACACTCGGGTCAAGCTGCGCATCGAACGGCTCGAGGAGATCGCCCCCGATTCGTCAGCGGCTCCCGCGTAAGCCGACTCGCGCGCAGCGCGAACGCGACGGGTTCCGGCGCAGCCGGAACCCACTAGAGCGCGGGGTTCGCGCCGCCTTCCTCGAGCGCCGCACGCAGCGCGTCGCGCAGCTGCTCGAACTCCGGGCGCGTGCTGGTGGTCTGCTCGCCCTGCGCTTCGATCGCGGTCAGCACGCGGCGCGCGTGCACCTTGTCGAACGCGACGTAGAGCGTGCGCGCGAGCTCCTCGTCGAGCCGCTCGATGGCGCGCTTGGCCATGTTCGCCTGGCCGAACGAGTACGCGTGGTGGCTGGCGTTGCCGAGCAGCTTGAGTTCCGACTCGAGCCAGTCGCGATAGTCTTTGAGCAAGGCGTCCTCCGGCGCGCGCTGAAGACGAAGCGCGCTGTGAGCGATGAATTCGTACGGGTGGCGCACGTCGCCGAGATCGCAGAGGGCTCAGCGATGCCGGTTCAGGTCGGCGAGCGTGAGGTGGCCCTGTTCCACGTCGACGGGGCATTCTATGCCCTGCGCAACCGCTGTCCCCATCAAGGCGGGCCGCTGTGCGAGGGCCGGGTCGAGGGCGCGAGCGAGAGCCGAACCGGCGGCGCGACCGTGACCTGTCCCTGGCACGCTTGGACCTTCAAGCTGACCGACGGCAAGATGGTCGCCGGCTTCTCGCTGGTCGACACCTACGAGGTGCGGGTCGAGGACGGCCGAGTCGCCGTCTGCGCCACTCCTCGCCCGCGCCCGCGGCGGGGGCCGTGATGGAGGCGACGGACGACTTCGTGCGGGTCGCGCGGGCGGCCGACATCCCGCCCGGCCAGGCCGTCATGGTGACCGTCGATGGACGCGAGCTGGCCCTGTTCCACCTCGCCGACGGGTTCTACGCGGCCGAGAACGCCTGCCCGCACCAGGGCGGGCCGCTGTGCGAGGGCTGGACCGAGGGCACCAGCGTCACCTGTCCCTGGCACGCCTGGACCTTCGACCTCGAGACGGGCAAGATGCCCGGCGACGACATCCCGATCCTCGACCTGTTCGAGGTCCGGGTCGAGGCCGGCGAGGTCATGGTGTCCCGCACGCCGCGACCGGTACCGTAGGCCGAGCCCCGACCGGCAGGGTCAGGCGCAGGGTCACCGAGGACGGCGGCCCCAGCCGGTCGACGCTGGTCAGGTAGACCTTGTCGGTCAGGTTGTCGACCGCCAGCGAGAGCGCCGTGCCGTCGGCGCCGCGCAGGGTGAGCCGGCCGCCGACCAGCAGCGCGCTGCCCAGCGGCTGGCGCTCCAGGTCGTCCGAGAAGGTCGGGCCGCTGTACGAGAGCTGCAGCGCGCCGGTCAGCGCGCGCACGGTGCGCTCGACGTCCAGCGACGCGGCGCTGTCGGGCACATAGGCCAGGCGCTTGCCGATCTGGACCGGCGAGCCCACGGTGACCCGGGCGTGCTGGTCGGTGGCGAAGGCCCGCACCCGGGCGCACGGCCCGCCCCGCTCGTACTCGGCGCTGAACGCGTCGCTGGCGGTGCGGCCGAAGTTGGCCCGCTGCTGGACCGTCGGGCTGACGGTGCGAAAGCCGATCGCGTTGTTCACCCGCGTGCCGGTGTAGTCCAGCGCGAGGCGCGCCGCGGGGCTGACCACGTCGAAGCCGAGCTGGGCGGAGCGGCTGCGCTCGGGGACGAGGTCGAGGTTGCTCTGCTGGAGCACCGTGCCGACCCGGAAGCTGCGCACCAGCTCGTTGAGGTACGGCGCGCGCAGGCCGGTCCCGAAGGCCGCCCGCAGCGCGGTCGCGCGCGAGGCGTCGTAGCGCAGGGCCAGGCGGGGCGAGAGCGCGCCCGCGTCGCGCCGGCCCAGCGCCTCGGTGTGGATCGCGTCGTAGCGCGCGCCCAGGATCGCCCCCAGCCGCCCGTCCCAGGTCCGCTGCACGGCCAGCCCGTCGAGCCGCTGCGTGCCCGAGACGTCGCTCTGGATGACGTTGGCCGCGGTGAGCTGGTCGCTGCGCCCGGTCACCAGCCGCCGCTCCGCCACCAGCGCCAGATCGCCGCCGCCCAGCGGGCGGTCCCAGCGCGCCCGCAGGCCCGCGTCCGAGCTCGGGACGTGCTGAGTGTAGAGCAGCGCGCCGGGCGCGGTCGGATTGCGGTCGGCCAGGTTGACCACCGAGGTCTCGCGCCCGAAGGCGGTCAGGGCGAAGGTCGCCGCGCCGCTCTGGGTCCAGGTCGCCGCCGCTTGGCGCAGCGAGCGCGAGAAGCCGTCGTTGGGCCGGCCGTCCTGCTGCGCGTCGTCGCTGGCCAGCAGGTCGAGGTCGAGTGCCGCGCGCGGGCCGCCTTGGCGCAGGCGCAGGTGGGCCGTGTCGGCGGTGGAGATCGCGGTCCGGTCGACCGCGGACGTCTGGCCCGGCGCGATGACCCCGTAGGCCAGCCGGCGGGTGGCCAGGGTGAGCGCGGTCGCCACGTCTCCCAGCGCGCCGCTCGCCGCGTAGGTCGCCGAGGCCCGGT
>CAXTNU010000137.1:0-9207 GCA_964245595.1 uncultured bacterium
GTCCTGCACGCCGCGCGCGTCGCGCGCCAGCCACTGGACGTACATCCGGCGGTTCTCCGGACCGTTCCACTCAAGCGAGAAGTCGGGCCGAATCAGCGCCTGGCCGCCGTCCTGCAGGATGCGTCCGGCGAGCGGTTCGAGGTACTCGGGCAAGGACGACCGGAAGCCCGTCGCGAGGATCACGAGGTCGGCTTCGAGCGTGGCCGGGCCGTCCTCGCCGCTCGTCGCCAAGCTCCAGGCCCGGCCCCGCGGCGCGAGGCCGACCAACTCGTGGCCGGGGCGAAAATCGTGGATCCCGGGCCGGTCCTCGAGGAAGTCGAGCGAGTAGAGCGTCCGGTAGAGCTCTTGCAGCAGCGAGTCCTTGATGCCGTCGCTGGCCAGCCGCTGCTGGTCGAGCAGGCGCGCCCGCCGCGCCGCCGGCAAACCGAAGAAATGGTTCGCGTACGCCGGCGTGTAGAGCTCGTTTGCGAACACCGACTCGTCGAGAACTTGGAAGCTCGGCCGGCGCGTGATCCAGCTCAGCCGGCGCGGCAGCCGGTCGCGCCCGCGCAGCATCTGCAGCACGATCTCGGCCCCGGTCTGCCCGCCGCCGATCACCGCGACGCGCAAGCCGCGCCAGACCGGCTCGCGCAGCAAGAACTCGCCCGCATGGAAAACGTTGTCGCCGACGTGCGGCCGCGCGCACTCGGGCAGGTAGGGGGTCTGGCCGCTGCCCAGGATCAGGTGCGCCGCGCTGCGCTCGCCGCGGTCGAACCGCACGGCGAACGCGCCGGCGCGAAAGTCGACCGCGCGCACGCGGCACCCGAAGCGCAAGCTCGCCAGCCGCGTGCTGGCCCAGCGGAAGTAGCGGTCGAACTCGGCTCGCGTCACGTCGTCGAAGTTCGCGATCAGGAAACGGTGGAAGCGCTTCTCGCAGAACAGGTAGTTCAAGAACGTGTAGGGACTGCACGGGTTGGCCAGCGTCACCAGGTCTTTGAGGTAGGGCGATTGCAGGGTCGCGCCGTCGAGCAGCAGCCCCGGATGCCATGCGAACCGCTCCTTCGCCTCGTAGAACGCTGCAGCGACGTCGCTCACCGGTTCGAGCAGCGCCGCGGCGCTGAGGTTCGCCGGCCCCGCGCCGATCCCGATGACGTTCAAAAGTCACCAGTCCATTGGTTCACCGTCGTACACCCTCACCCGAATTGCAGCGCGGCGCTTGCGGCGCGGCACGCTCTGTCCCGCATCATACGCCATTCCCGGGCCGGCAAACTGTCGCGCGGATCACGACTTCGCGAGCCGGGCGGCCGGCGGCCGCTCAGCCCGCGCTCACCACGCGTGCCGCGCGCAGCAGCGCCAGCGCCGTCACCGCGTCGTCGATGCGACCGGCCGCGCAGGCCGCCAGCGCGTCGGCCAACGGCAGCCGCACGACGTCGATCCGCTCGACCGCTTCGGGCTCGAGCGGCGCGGGGGTCAGATCGCGGCCCAGGAACAGCGCCACCGGGTGCGCGACGATGCTCGGGATCTCGAACGCGGCGCCGAGCTCATCCCAGCGCGCGGCGGCGACGCCGGCCTCCTCGCGCGACTCGCGCACCGCGCAGGCCAGCGCGTCCTCGTCCGGCGCGCGGCCGCCTTTGACGACTTCGAGCACGACCGCGTCCACCGCGAAGCGCGGCTGGCGCACCAGCAGAACCGTGTCGCCGTCGAGCAGCACGACGGCGCTGGCCGGCGGGGTGACGACCACGCCGTGTTCGCCCGGCACGCCGGTCGGGTGGACGATCGCGTGCGCTTCGAAGCGCAGCCACGGGTTTTCGTACACGACCCGCTTGGCGCGGCGCACGTACCCCGCCTCGCTCACGCGTCGTCCCCCGCGGCGCGGGGTAGGATGAATCGCTTCACGGTCCGTCGCACCTCCGCCCCATGACCCAGAGTTTCCTCGGACGGCTTTTCCGCAGGACCTCCGTCGACGCCATGCGGGCCCGCACCGATGCCAGCCCGCTCAAACGGGCCCTGCGCGGGCGCGACCTGATCGCGATCGGCCTTGGCACGATGATCGGCGGCGGCATCTTCACGACCATCGGGCCGGGCGTTCACAAGGCCGGCCCGGCGGTCGTGCTGGCGTTCATGCTGGCCGGCTTCGCCTCGCTGCTCGCGGCGCTGTGCTACGCCGAGCTGGGTGCGGTCATCCCCAGCGCCGGCAGCGCGTACACCTTCGCTTACGCGACGCTGGGCCAAGTCGTCGGCTGGATCATCGGCTGGAACCTGATCCTGGAGTACGCGATCTCCGCCGCGCCGGTCTCGCAGCAGTTCTCGCAGTCGCTGCAGGAGGCGCTGCACGCGCTGATCGGCGCGCGGCTGCCGCCGGTCCTGTCCAAAGCGGTCCTCGCCCACGGCGACGCGTGGTGGCAGATCGACTGGAGCAAATCGTCGTTCGACGTGATCGGCGCGCTGTTCGTGCTGCTGCTGACGGTGCTGATCGTGATCGGCATCCGCGAGACGGCGCGCGCCAACAACGCGCTGGTCGTCATCAAGGTCGCCGCGCTGCTGGCGTTCATCATCGTCGGGCTGGCGCTGTTCCACCCTGCGAACCTGGTGCCGTTCAATCCCGTCGGCTGGGTCGGGCCGCTCGACAAGGACGCGATCCCGACCGGGATCTTCGGCGGCGCGGCGCTGGTCTTCTTCACCTACATCGGGTTCGACACCGCGACCACGACCTCGGAAGAGTGCGTGAACCCGCCGCGCGACATCCCGGTCGGCGTGATCGGCTCGCTGCTGATCGGCACGCTGCTCTACTGCGCGGTCGCCATCGTGCTGGTCGGCGCGGTGCCGTGGCAGCAGATCAACATCGACACCCCGCTCCAGTCGGCGCTGGCGCCGCTGCACTTGGCGTGGGCCGAGTGGATCATCCGCATCGGCGTGCTGGCCGGCACTTCATCGGTCGCGCTGATCTCGCTGCTGGGCCAGTCGCGCATCTTCTTCGCCATGGCGCGCGACACCATGCTGCCCCCGGCGGTGGCCGAGATCCACCCGCGCTTTCGGACCCCGGCCCGCATGTCGATCATCACCGGCCTGATCGTCGCGCTCTTCACCCTGATCGTGCCGCTCGATCTGCTGCTCTCGCTGGTCAACATCGGGACGATGAGCGCGTTCATCGCGGTCTGCCTGGGCGTGCTGGTCATGCGCGTCGAGCGGCCCGACATCCCGCGCCCGTTCCGCACCCCGTTCGTCTGGTTCACCGCGATCGGCGGGATCGTCATCACCGCCCTGCTGGCGGTGCTGGGACTGGGGATGATCACCTTCGCCTGGTTCGGGGCGTGGCTGCTGGTCGGGCTGGTGGTCTACTTCGCGTACGGTTTCCGCAAGGCGGGCCGCGAGCTCTGAGCTACGCGATGCCGTGGCGGATCGCGTAGATCGCGGCTTGCGTGCGCGCGGTGATCTGAAGCTTGGAGAAGATCCGGCTGATGTGGTTCTTGACCGTCTTCTCCGAGAGCGAGAGGCGGTCGCCGATCTCGCGATTGGACAGGCCGCTTGCGATCAGGCGAATGATCTCGCTCTCGCGCAGCGACAGCTCGTCCTCGGCCGGCCGCTCGGCCTTGAGCCGGCGCAGCAGCCCGCCCGCGACCCGCGGGTCGAAATAGGTTTCACCGCGCGCGACGGCCTTGCAGGCACGGATCAGCTCGCCGGGCGAGATGTCCTTGACGATGTAGCCGTCGATCCCGTTGGCCAGGCAGCGCTGCATCGTCTGCTGGCCGGCGTGCGAGGTCAGGATCGCGATCCGGGTCGCCGGCGACGCGGCGTGACAGGCGGCGACGATCTCGTCGAACTCGCTCTCGAAGCCGTCCATGTCCAGGATCAGCAGATCGGGCTGGTGGACCGAGATCGCGCCTTCCTCGACCGTGCGCGCGTCGCAGATCACGTCGAGCTGCCGGTCGCCGGCGAGCAAGTGGCACAGCGCCTTACCGACGATGGCTTGAGACTCCACGACGATGATGCGGCAGCGTCGTACGGCGGTGGTGGTCATCATCTCTTTCGTTGCTCCACGAATACGGGAATTCGGCTTGCCAGAAAGCCGGTGTGGGGTTGCAGTTGCTTGTCAGTCAGGGCCCCGGCGCCCATGACCAAGGTCGCACGGCCGAGTTACGTTGTCTTGAAGGCCGTGTGGAGATTTGCCCGCCCATCTTCGCAACCGGGACCTCCGGCCTATGCCGGGAACCGGTAGCCCAGCCCGAACACGGTCACGACGTGGCGCGGGCGAGACGGGTTGTCCTCGATCTTTTTCCGTAAATTTGCAATGTGCTTGTCGAGCGTGCGATCGAACACGTCGCCGTGCGCCGCGACGTGCTCGAGCAGTTGCGAGCGGCTGAGGATCTGGCCGCGGTGGCGGATCAGCACCTCGAGGATCCGGAACTCGGTCGGGGTGAGCGCGACGGGCTTCCCGTTGCGCCGGACCTGGCGCGCCTCGCGGTCGATCTCGACCCCCACCGGGCCGGCCCACTGCGAGCTGCGCTCGCCGCACGAGCAGTGCGAACGGCGCAGCACGGCGCCGACCCGCGCGACCAGCTCGCGCGCGCTGAACGGTTTGGTGACGTAGTCGTCCGCGCCCAGCTCGAGCCCGACGGTGCGGTCGGTTTCCGAGTCGCGCGCGCTCAGGATCACGACCGGGACGTTGGACTGCGGCCGCAGTGCGCGCACGATGTCGAGTCCCGAGCGCCTGGGCAGCATGAGGTCGAGCACGATCAGGTCGGGGCGCGTGTCGATCGCCAGCCGCAACCCTTCGTCGCCGTCGTAGGCGCGCGTGACCGCGTAGCCTTCGCCACTCAGACAGGCAGCCACGACCTCGACGGTCTGGCGGTCGTCGTCGACGACCAGGATGCGCGCGAGGTCGCTCATCGCGAAGCGGCCCGCGCTCCAGCGGCGGCAGTATGAGGGATGCTTCGGACCGGTAACGGCCCGACGGGTGCCGCGACGGGATGGCCATCAAGGCCATCGGAGCAGTCCCCGTCGCGGCGGATCGGATCGTTCACGGGACGATCGTCCTTTACACGGGACCTAGGGGACAGGAACCTCCTTTATCAGCCTGGTACGGTTGGACCCTTTCCAGGTCGGCAATGATAACGAAACGTTTACGCGGCGCCGTCCTTGCGCTCGCGCGCCGGCGGTAGCGGCAGAGCCCGGCGGCCGTCGAACGCCTCGCCGTACGCGCCGATCGCCGAGCGCGCCGGGGCGACCTTGTTGAGCACCGCGCCGACGATGTTGCGCACGCCGGCCGCGCGCAGGCGCACCAGCCCGCGCTCGGCCTGGGCCTGCCCGGTCTCGTGCGAGGCCAGGACGTAGACCGTCCCGTCGGCCTGCGCGCAGACCAGCGCCGCGTCGATGACCGCGCCGCAGGCGGGCGTATCCAGCAGCACCGTCTCGTAGCGCGAGCGCGCCTGCTCGAGGAAGCGGGCGAAGGCTTGCGATTGGAGGAGCGCGTACGCGTTGGGCACGGTCGTGCCGGCCGACACCACGTCGAGCCCGGCGTGCGGCGTCGCGCGGATGGCGTCGTCGAAGCTGGCGGTGCCGACCAGCACGTCCGAGAGCCCGGGCTCGCGCCGCAGGTCCAGCTTCGTGTGGAGCGAGGGCAGCCGCAGGTCGGCATCGACGAGCAGCACGCGCGGGGTGAGCTCCGCCAAGGCGATGGCGGTCTTGAGTGCCACGACGGACTTGCCGTCCTGCGCGTCCGGGCTGGCGAACGCGATCGTCCCCAGCCGCTCGCTGGAGGCATAGCGCAGCGCGGTCACCAGCTGCAGGAACGAGTCGACCGCGGCGGCGCGCAGCCAGGTCGGCCCGCCGTCGGCGGGTAGCCGGGGCAAGCTGGCCAGCACCGGCAGGCCGAGCCGTTCGACGATGTCGTCCTCGACCTTGATGCTGCGATCGAAGCGCTCGGCCAGCAGCACCACGCCGATTCCCAGCAGGAGCGAGACGACGAAACCGATCGCCAGATCGACCGTGCGGTGGGGCGCGACCTGGACGTCGGCGGCCGACGCGCGCGAGATCACCGCGACGTCGCTCAGGGTCATGGTGCGCGCGATGCGCGCGTCGCCGAGCTTCTGCTCGAGCGCGTTGTAGACGTCCTCGTCCTGTTTGGCCTGGCGTTTGAGCACGGCCAGCTCGGCCGCGCGGCGCGGCAGCCGGCTGATCGCCGGCGCGGCGCGCGCGTGCTGAGCGCGCAGCACCGCGAGCTGGGCGTCGTCGGAGGCGATCTGCGCGCCCAGCGTGGCGGCGGTCTGCGCGACCGCCTGGCGGACGGGGTTCGCGACCGTGGTGTCGCCCGCGACGATGGTGACCGGCGTGGCGGCGATCTCGCGCCGCAACTGCGCCTCCTGGGTGCGCAGCGAGCGCACCGTGGGGTGCTCCTCGGTGTACTGCGCCAGGGCGGTCTCGAGCTGGACGTCGAGCTGCGCGAGCTGGGTCTTGAGCTGCGCCGCGGCCGGGTTGGGCGCGACCTGGTGCGAGCCGCTGACCGTCGCCGGCATGCCGGCGAGCTGGCCGCGCACGACGTTGAGCTGCGCCTCGGCTTGCCGCCGGTCGATCTCGACCGCGGCAGTCTTGCGCTCGACGTCGCTCAGCGAGGCCAGCGCGCTCTGGGTCTGGGCGTCGGCGTCGGCGATGCCGTTGACGCTCTGGTACTCCGCGAGCGCGCCGGCGCTGGCCCGCAACCGCGCCCGCGCGGCCGGGATCTGGCCGCCGACATAGCCGACCGCGGCGTCGGCCTGGGCGCCGATCAGCTCGCGCCGCACGTCGAGGAACGCGTCGGCGAGCCGGTTGGCGATCCGGGCCGAGCCCTCGGGATCGCTCCAGGCGACGCTGACGTCGAGGATCGAGGTGTTGGTGACCGGCTTGACCTTGATGTGGGTCAGCAGCTGGCGCGGCGTGAGGGCCAGGTGCTCGGCCGCGATCACTCGCTCGAGCGCCGGCGTCTGGCGCAGGATCTCGGCGTAGGTCTCGGGCGACTGCGCGTTGGACGCGCCCAGGACCGCGTTGAGGACCGGCAGGATGGTCTGCCCGCTCGCGCCTTGGCCCGGCGCGGCGGCGCTGCAGCACCCCGAGCAGCGAGCGGCGCGGGAGCTCGGGGACGCCGGTGAACGGCTGAACGGGGGACGGAAGCGCGAGCATCGCGATCAGAACGGCAGGAAGAGCCGGCGCAGCACGCCGAGCACGCCGCTCAAGTTGTCGCCGCTGCGATGATACGCCTGCGGCACGTAGACGATGTCGTCGGCGGCCAGCACGAAGTCGTGGCTCAGATCGCCCTGCTGCAGCACGCGGTACAAATTGACCTCCGTGGACTGCGTCGGCGCGCCCGGGGCGGAGCGCGTGACGCGGATGTGGTTCAGGTCGGCGTTCGAGTTGACGCTGTTGCCGGCTTTGGCGACCGCGACCGCGAGCCGGTCGCCTTCGTTCACCTCGATCTCGCCGGGCCGGTCGACCGCGCCGAGCACGCGCACGTGGATCATCGTGGGCGAAGGCACGTAGACCGCCGCGCCGTTCACCAGCGCGACGTCCTCCTCGGCCTGGCCCTTGCGCAGCAGCGCTTCGAGCGAGATCGTGCGCACCGCCTCGCCGACCACGATGCGGGCCGCGGGCAGCGGGCCGCTGACCGGCCCTATTCCGCCCGCCGCGGCGAGCGCGTCGCTCAGCCGGCTGCCGGGCGCGACGGTGTAGCGGCCCGGCGTCTTGACGTTGCCCAGCACCAGGATGTTGTACTGGGCCTCGGTCTTGAGCGCGACCGCGACCAGGGGCTTGCGGATGTAGCGCTTGAGCCCGGTCGCGATCTCCGCGCCGAGCTCGGTGGTCGACTTGCCGCGCGCCGTCAGCCGGCCCAGCAGCGGAAAGGTGATGTTCCCGTCGCGCCCGACGGTGAGCTGCTGCGCCAGGCTCGGCTCGCCGAAGACCTGGATGTCGAGCAGGTCGCCCGGCGCGATCGCCGTGTCGGCGCCGGCCTGCAACGGCGCGCACAGCGCGAGCGCGGCGCCTAGCGCGAAGGCCCGCGCCGCCGCCTTCATCCGGAGTCCCCGGTGTAGACCAGCCGGCCGCGGACCTCGTCGTCGGCGTCGTACGCGCGCGCGATCTCCTCGGGCACCGGGGCGAGATCGCGCAGCCGCACGAAATCGCGCAGCGACGTCCCGCTGGGCTGCGAGTCGAGGTTGGGCGCGCCGCGCTGGGCGATCACGTCGCTCAGCGAGACGGTCCGGAAGTCGACGCTCCAGCGGCTGCGGCCCGAGCGGTTCTCGCAGGTCGAGTGGAGCTGCGCGGCCGAGAACACGACCAGCCCGCCGGCGCGCGGGATCAGGCGCAGCTGCGGCTCGAGCTCGAGCGCTTCCTCGGCCTTGGGCTGGCGCCGGGTGTCGCTGCGCACGTGCTGGCGGGCCTGCGCGCGGCCCTCGCTGTTCCAGCGGTAGTAATCGAACGCGGCCGAGCCGTTGCGCACCGGCTGGCTCCAGTAGCGCGGGTGGAACGCCATCCCGGCCGACGAGTCGTAGTCGTAGAGCGGCATCCACCAGTTGAGCTGGGCCATCGGCGCGCTGTACCAGGTGTCGCGGTGGGGGTGGTGCACGTACGCCACGCCGGAGGTCAGGTAGGCGTCGCTGGTCGCGACCCGCAGGCGCGGCACGTCGATGTAGGTGTCGTCGGGGTCGAAGCCCAGCTCGCTCAAGATCGCTTGGATGCAGGCCCGCGAGCGCGGGTCGTGGATGAACGAGGTCTTGAGCGGCGCGAAGCGGTCGACGAACGCTTCCACTTCCAGCGAATACTGCGCCTTGAGCGGGTCCAAGCCCGGGAAGGCCTCGCCGATCGCCGTGCGCGCGTGGCGCACGAAGGCGTTGGTCGCGGGCGAGGGCGAGCGCATCACGATCTCGCCGTCGTACAGGGCTTCGAGCGAGCGGCGCTCGCTGAAGGCGGGATCGAAGTACACGCTGTTCATCCGACCGCCTCCAGCGCGGGCCGTAGGCCCATGGCCGCCAGCGCGGCCCCGATCTCGCCCAGATAGGCCGAGTTCATCACCACGACCAGCCCGGGCCGCAGCGCGGCCAGCGTGGCCGGATCGCCGACCGCGGTCCCGCTGGTCGGCAGGTAGCGGCCCTGGCGGTGCGGGTTGACGTCGACCACCGCGTCGATCTCGTCTTCGAGCCCGGTCTCGCTCAGGAACGCGACGCACTTGGAGCCCGAGCCCCAGACCGCGACCCGCTCGCCGCC
>CAXTNU010000138.1:0-9154 GCA_964245595.1 uncultured bacterium
ATGCCGCGCCGCGCCCGCCGCCGCGTACGCGCCCAGCCCGAAGCACGCCGCCTGCGCCAGCACCACCTCGCCCGCCGTCCCGATCATCAGCGACAGCCCGAGTGCCGCCAGCGCATTCTGCCCGATGACCACCATCGTGGCGACCGCATAGCCGTTGCGCGTGAACGGCAGCGCGATCACCACCAGCCCGACCAGCGCGTAGAGCACGCGCATCGTGCGCGCCGCTCGGGCAGAGTCCGCGCCTGGGTCGAACTCCGGCGATCGTTCCATGGCGCGGCTACACGCGCGCGACGGAGCGGCCGAGCAAACCTTGCGGCCGCACCAGCAGCACCGCGATCAGGATCGCGAACGCGATCGCGTCGCGCCAGCCCGAGGACAGCACGCCCGCCCCGACCGACTCCAGCACGCCCAGCAGCAGCCCGCCGACCACCGCGCCCGGCACGCTGACGATCCCGCCCAGGACCGCCGCGACGAAGCCCTTGAGTCCCAAGCTCAAACCCATGTCGTACGACACCAGCGTGATCGGCCCGATCGCGACGCCGGCGACGCCGGCCAGCGCCGCCCCGAGCGCAAACGCGACCGCGCCGGCGCGCAGGGGATCGATTCCCATCAGCCGCGCCGCCTCGCGGTTGAGCGAGGCCGCCAGCAGCGCCGCGCCCAAGCGCGTGCGCTCGAACAGCAGCCACAGCGCGCCCATCAGCCCGACCACGATGCCGGCGATCCAAAGCTGCTGCGGCGTCACGGTCGCCGCGCCCAGCGAGATCGCGCCGCCCGGCGAGAACGCCGGCAGCGGCTTGGCCGCCGGCCCGAAGGCGAGCAGCGCCACCCCGCGCAGCGCGATCGAGATTCCGATCGTGACGATCACCTGCACCACCAGCGACGCGCGCGCCGCCCCGCGCAAACCGAGGTACCACACCGCCAAGCCGACCAGCGCAGCCGCGCTCACCCCACCCAGCGCCGCCAGCGGCAGCGGCACACCCAGGCCGACGAGCGTGACTGCGACCACCGCGCCGGTCATCGCGAACTCGCCCTGGGCGAAGTTCACCACCCCGGTGACGTTGTAGATCACCACGAACCCGACCGCGACGAGCGCATAGAGCGCGCCCGTCGCCAGCCCGGAAACGACGAACTGCGTCAGCGGATCAGCGCTCGGCGATCTTCCAACCGCTGCCGGTCGCCTCGGCGATCACGATGTCGCTCTCGGCCAGACCTTGGTGGTTGGACGGCGTGATGGTGTAGCGCCCGCTGTACGAGGGGAAGCCCGAGATCTTCGTCTCGAGCGCGTCGCGGATCGCCTTGCGGTCGGTGCCCCCGCTGCGCATGGCTTGCAGCAAGAGCCGAATCCCGTCCGCGCCGAAGGCCGCGATGCCGTCCGGGTCGGCATGGTAGCGGCGCTTGTACTCGTCGGTGTAGATCTGCAGGATGCCGCGCTGCGGGTCGTTCTTCGCAAGCTGATTCGCGACCGTGATCTTGGTCGTCGCGAGGTACGTGCCGGCGACGTCCTTGCCCGCGCCGACGAACGACGCGCCGGCCGCGCCGTTGGAGTAGATCAATTTCGCCCGCAGCCCGAGCTGCGCCGCGTTCTTGGCGACGATCGTCACGGCGGGCGGCTGGCCCCACACCACCACCGCTTGCGCCTTCGCGTCGCGAATCTTGGTCAGCTGCGCGGTGACGTCGGTGTCGCTGGGACCGTACTTCTCCTCGTCGACCAGCTTGAGCCCGAAGCGGGCGGCTTGCGGCGCGAAGTTCGTCTTGCCCGAATCGCCGTAGGCCGTGTTGACGCTCAGGAACGCGACCTCGCCGAGCTTCTGGCGGGCCAGGAAAGCGGCGATCTTGTTGGCGACCTGCGAGTCGTCGTTGGGCGTCTTGAACACCCAGTGCCGCTGGTCGGCGGGGCTGGTGATGACGTTGCCCGCGCCGTTGGAGATCATCGGCACGCCGCTGTCGTTGGCGACCGGCACCGCGGGCATGGTCGTCGGCGTCGTCCCCGCGCCCAGGATCGCCACCACGCCGTCGCCGGCGAGCTTGGTCGCGTTCAGGCGCGACTGAGCCGGGTCGCTCTTGTTGTCGAGCACCTCCAGCTCGATCCGCCGGCCGCCGATCCCGCCCCGCGCGTTGGCCTCGTCGACGTACATCTGGATCGAGTTGAGCTGCGGCTGGCCCCAGGTCGAGGAGACGCCGGACAGCTCGAGGTTGACGCCCACCTTGAGCGGGTCGGCGGCGCGCACCGGCAGCGCCGCGGTCAGGACGACGGCGGCCGCAAGCGGCGCGGCCAGGGCGACGGCGGCGGCGAGCGCCGCGAGACGAGCCTTCATGCCCGAGCGCGTACGCCGGAGCGGAGCGCGCCCCCTCGCTCGCCGAACAACGGTTGCGTGGAGCTGGCCCGCGACGACCGCACCGAGCTGCTGCTGGACCTGGCCCGGGCGCTGCACCAAGCCGGTTTCCCAACCGATTCGCTCGAGGACACCGTGCGCGACGTTGCGATGACGCTCGGCGTCGCGGTGCAGGTCAACGCGCTGCCGACCACGCTCACCCTGGCGGTGGGCCCGCCGTTCTCGCAGCGGCTCGTCGTGCTGCGGCTCGAGCCCGGCACGCTCAACCTGCGCAAACTCGCGCTGCTCGACGCGGTGGTCGGAGACCTGCGCCGCGGCGCCGACCCCGGGCGCGCGCTCGAAGAGGTCGTGCAGATCGACGCCGAGGTCCCGCTCGACCCGCCGCTGCAGACCGTCGCCACCTACGCCGTGCTCTCGTGCGGCACGGCGCTGCTGCTGGGCGGCGGATGGGGCGAGATCGTCGTCTCGACCATCGGCGGCGTCGCGATCGGGGCGCTCGCCGCGCTGGCCCAGCGCTCGCGCCGGGTCGACCGGGTGTTCGAGATCGCCGCGGCCTTCGTCGCGACGGTGATCGTCGCGTTGTGGGAGCGCTATGGCCCGCCGATCTCGCTCTACGTCGCGATCATCGCCGGCGTCGTTCAATTGCTTCCCGGCTACGCGCTCACGACCGCGCTCAACGAGCTGGCCAACCGCAACCTGGTCTCGGGCACGTCGCGCCTTGGCGGGGTGCTGGTCACCCTGCTCTCGCTCGGCTCGGGTTTCGCGCTGGGGGCCGGCCTGGGCGGCAACGCGATCCTCTACGCGCCCACGGTCAGCCCCGGCCATACGACGATGTACTCGACCGCCGGCGCGGCGCTGCTGATGGGGCTGGCGATCGCGTCACAGCTCCACGCGCGCTACCGCGACTTGGGCTGGATCATCGGCTCGTGCGTGGCGACGGTGGCGCTGGTCCGCTTCTTCCCGTCGCTGGGCATCACGCAAGCCAGCCCGTTCGTGACCGCGTTCGCGATCGGCTTGGTGACGAACCTCGCCGCCCGCTACCTGCGCATCCCGCAGTCGGTCGTACTGGTGCCCGGCCTGCTGGTCCTCGTCCCCGGCTCGCTCTCCTACGAGAGCCTGCTCTACGTCTTCCAAGCCGACACCAGCGACGCGCTCTCGCTCGCCGTCCGTGCCCTGCTCGCCGCGATCCTGATCGTGACCGGCTTCCTGACCTCGCAGCTCGTCGCCCCACCCGTCCGCGGTCGCCCAGGCTAACCCGGCTCGTTCGCGAGCACCTCCGCTGCACCGACTCGTTCGCACCGGCTCCGCTCCTTACCAACAACGCCGCGCTGTGCGCGTGCGACCGGGTACGAGGGTATCCATGCCGCCGCGACTGGGACTGGTCTGCCTCACCGAGGGCGAGCGCATCCGCTACCGGACGGTCACCAAGACCCGCCTGGAGGCGCTCGAACCGCGCGCCGCGGACGACGCGCTGCGCGCGATCTACGTCCACAACGCGCGCGTGCTCGACGACGCGCTGAGCTTCTGCAGCGAGAACGGAATCGCGCTGTACCGTATGGTCTCGGGCCTGTTCCCCTTCGCCGACCTGCCGATCGGGACGCGCATGCTGCGCCGCTTCGGCTCGGCGCTGCGCAAGATCGGCGCACGGGCGGCCCGGCTCGGGATCCGGGTCGTCGCGCACCCCGACCAGTTCATCGTGCTCAGTTCCGAATCGGAGCGCGTCGTCGCCAACAGCAAGGTCGCGCTCGCCGGCGAGGCCCGCGTCTTCGACGCGCTCGGCCTGCCGCGCAGCGCGTGGAGCACGATGACGATCCACGGCGGCAAGCGCGGCCGCGCCGACGCCTTGGTTGCCGAGCTGCGCGCGCTTCCGGCCGAGATCCGAACCCGCATCGCGATCGAGAACGACGAGTACGCCTATCACGCCGAGGAGACGCTCGCGGTCGCCCGGGCGGCCGGCGTGCCGATGGTCTTCGATGCCCACCATCACCTCGTCGCGGAAAAGCTGGCCAGCTACGACGACCCGTCCGTCGCGCACTACCTGGCCCTGGCGCGCGAGACGTGGCCCGACCCGGACTGGCAACTCACCCACGTGTCCAACGGCCGCACCGCGCTGTGCGACGCGAAGCACAGCGACCTGATCGGCGCGATGCCGGCGGCCTTCGCCGACGCACCGTGGATCGAAGTCGAAGCCAAGCGCAAGGAAGCGGCGATCCTCGACCTGCGCGCACGCGGAACGTACATCTAATCACCCGAGCAGCTGAGCGCCTGAGCGCACGCCGGAGCGCCGGAGCGCCGGAGCGCCTGAGCGCCTGAGCGCCTGAGCGCCTGAGCGCCTGAGCGCCGAGCGTACGCCCTAGCCCCGAGGCGGGTACACGGGCAACACGATGCCGTATCTGCGCCTATCCTCACTCCCGCTCGACGACGAGACCAAACGCTACCTGGCCGACGAGCTGACTGCGACGGTCCGACATTCTGCCGGACGAGAAGCCGGAGCGGACGAGCGTGCACTTCACGCCGTTCGCACCGACCGATTTTGCGATCGCAGGACGCTTGGTGGCCGACGGGGCGGTGCCCGACACCCACCTCGAGCTGAGCGCGACGGGTGTCGACGAACGCGCCTGGCACGCGTTGCGCAACCGCTTGACCGACGTCGTCGTCGAAGCGCTCGCAATCGAGCCGGTCGACCGCTGGCGCGTGAACCTGAAGCTCAACGCGTACGACCCGCACAGCTTCGCCGTCGCCGGCAATGCCAGCGACGAGCTCGACGAAGCCGGCGGCTTCCCGGCTGAGGTGGAGAACGGCAATGGCGGCGGGTGGCGCAAACCGCTCACGCTGCTCGGATTCGCCATCGGCGCGCTTGCCGGGTACCGTTGGCTCGCCTCACGCGTCGGAACGGACGCGGAGGTCGACGTAGCCGACCCAATCGAGGATCTGCACGGCGAAGCCGTCGACGCCGGCGATCCCGACCCACGCACCCAAGTCACCGCGGCCGAAGCGCGCGACTACTAATCATCCCTCAAATGCAGCGAGCCCGCTCGATCGTTACTGATCGGCGGGCTCGCTGCTACGGATAATCTGGCGACGTCCTACTCTCGAGGGACCCTGCGGTCCGACTACCATCGGCGCTGGCGGGCTTAACTGCCGTGTTCGGGATGGGAACGGGTGGAACCCCACCGCTATGGTCGCCAGAAACTTGATCCGCGCGCGACGTCGAGCCGGGGCTCGAGACGATCGCGTGCGAAAGCTGCACAGAGAAGAACTTCCATGGCCAAACGATTGCGTTCAATTGTTAGCGTACTTATTAAGTGTCCGGGCTATTAGTACCGGTCAGCTCCAGCAGTTGCCCGCCTTCCACCTCCGGCCTATCAACGTGGTAGTCTCCCACGACCCTTCACTCTTGCGAGATTGAGACCTCATCTTAGAGTTAGTTTCACGCTTATATGCTTTCAGCGTTTATCTAATCCGAACGTAGCTACCCGGCTATGCTCCTGGCGGAACAACCGGTTCACCAGAGGTTCGTTCAACCCGGTCCTCTCGTACTAGGGTCGACGCTCTTCAAGTCTCCTACGCCCACGGCGGATAGGGACCGAACTGTCTCACGACGTTCTGAACCCAGCTCGCGTACCGCTTTAATGGGCGAACAGCCCAACCCTTGGGACCTACTCCAGCCCCAGGATGCGACGAGCCGACATCGAGGTGCCAAACCATCCCGTCGATATGGACTCTTGGGGAAGATCAGCCTGTTATCCCCGGGGTACCTTTTATCCGTTGAGCGACACCGCTTCCACATGCCGGTGCCGGATCACTAGTCCCAGCTTTCGCTCCTGCTCGACATGTCTGTCTCACAGTCAAGCTCCCTTGTGCACTTGCACTCGACACCTGATTGCCAACCAGGCTGAGGGAACCTTTGGGCGCCTCCGTTACTCTTTAGGAGGCGACCGCCCCAGTCAAACTGCCCACCTGACGCTGTCTCCCAGCCGGATCACGGCTGTAGGTTAGAATCCCAAGACTTTCAGGGTGGTATCCCAAGGTTGCCTCCCCGCAAGCTAGCGCCCACGGATCATCGGCTCCCACCTATCCTGTACAGAAAGTCTCAGAACCCAACATCAGGATACAGTAAAGCTTCATGGGGTCTTTCCGTCCTGCCGCGGGTAACCAGCATCTTCACTGGTACTGCAATTTCGCCGGGTCCCCCATCGAGACAGTGCCCAAGTCGTTACTCCATTCGTGCAGGTCGGAACTTACCCGACAAGGAATTTCGCTACCTTAGGACGGTTATAGTTACCGCCGCCGTTTACTGGGGCTTCAATTCAAAGCTTCGCTTGCGCTAACCTCTCCTTTTAACCTTCCAGCACCGGGCAGGAGTCAGCCCCTATACGTCCGCTTTCGCGTTCGCAGAGACCTGTGTTTTTGTTAAACAGTCGCTTGGGCCTATTCACTGCGACCCCCAACAGCTTTCGGCGCGAGGCCTAGACCATCAGGGGCACCCCTTCTCCCTAAGTTACGGGGTTAATTTGCCGAGTTCCTTAACAGGGGTTCTCCCGTCGCCTTAGCATGCTCTGCCAGTCTACCAGTGTCGGTATACGGTACGGGCACCTAAGTCATTGTTAGAGACTTTTCTTGGCAGCGTGGAGTCAATCACTTCGGCTCCGAAGAGCCTCGCACTCGCATCTCGGAGTTGCCAGACGGATTTGCCTATCTGACCCCCTACCTGCTTCGACGCACACATCCGATGGTGCGCTGACCTATCCTCCTGCGTCATCCCTTCACTTCATAGACTTCACCGAACACCAAACGACCACGATCGCTCGAGGCCGGCTGCTGTTCGAAGAAGTCTAAACTGACGTCGGTGGTAGCCGAATATGAACGGCTTGGCCATCGCCTACGCTTCTCAGCCTCGGCTTAGGACCCGACTCACCCTGAGACGATTGACGTAGCTCAGGAAACCTTAGACTTCCGGCGTGCGGGGTTCTCACCCGCATTTATCGCTACTTATACCTGCATTCGCACTTGTCGTTCGTCCACCGATCCTTACGGTTCGGCTTCAGCCTACGCGACAACGCTCCCCTACCGATGTTTGCACATCCCATAGCTTCGGTTAGATGCTTGAGCCCCGTTACATTTTCGGCGCCCCATCACTCGACTAGTGAGCTATTACGCACTCTTTCAAGGGTGGCTGCTTCTAAGCCAACCTCCTAGTTGTCTATGCGACGAGACTTCCTTTACCACTGAGCATCTATTGGGGACCTTAGCTGATGATCTGGGCTGTTTCCCTTTTGACAATGGAGCTTATCCCCCACTGTCTGACTGCCGCGGAGTACATCTGGGTATTCGGAGTTTGATGGGGTTCGGTAACCCGGTAAGGCCCCTAGCCCTGTCAGTGCTCTACCCCCCAGACTTAACGCGCGACGCTAGTCCTCAAACTATTTCGGGGAGAACCAGCTATCTCCAAGTTCGATTGGCTTTTCACCCCTATCCACAGGTCATCCAATGTTTTTTCAACAACAACAGGTTCGGCCCTCCACATGAGGTTAATCATGCTTCAGCCTGCCCATGGATAGATCACTTGGTTTCGGGTCTACTGATGCAGACGAAACGCCCTATTCAGACTCGCTTTCGCTACGGCTCCGGCTCTTCACCTTAACCAAGCCTGCACCACGTAACTCGCAGGTTCATTCTTCAATAGGCACGCGATCAGCCTTGCTTGCGCATTGGCCTTTCACGGTTTGTAAGCACACGGTTTCATATTCTATTTCACTCCCCTTCGGGGGTTCTTTTCACCTTTCCCTCACGGTACTATGCGCTATCGGTCACGACAGAATATTTAGCCTTGGAGGATGGTCCCCCCAGATTCAGACAGGGTTTCTCGTGCCCCGCCTTACTCACGTACAACCAACTCAGTCCGACCGCTTTCGCCTACCGGGCTATCACCGTCTCTGGCGCGGCTTTCCAGCCGTCTTCGACTAACGATCGGATTTGTAACTGAGCTCGAGTCATAGGAAACTCGAACGGTTGCCGTACAACCCCCCTTCACGCAACGCTCCTACGCTTACACGTGCGGGGTTTAGGCTCTTCCCGGTTCGCTCGCCACTACTACGGGAATCTCGGTTGATGTCTTTTCCTCCGGCTACTTAGATGTTTCAGTTCACCGGGTATGCTCTATCGCGGCTATTGTATTCACCGCGAAGTACGTGACCATGACGCCACGTGGGTTGCCCCATTCGGAAATCCTGGGATCATCGCTCGTTGGCAGCTCCCCCAGGCTTATCGCAGCCTGCTACGTCCTTCATCGCCTGTCGTGCCAAGGTATCCACCTGTGTGCTCTTATGTACTTACTAAGACGCGTTCAAAGGAACATAATTTGAAATTGCAGTCCACATACTTGCGCACGTGGACCCGCTCTCATGTTTGGCACATGAAAGTTCTTCTCTATGCAGTTTTCAAAGATCGAGGCTCGTGAACTCCACGGCTCGCCGGCGATCGCATCGAAAACGAGCGAATCGCGTGAAGCCGAGGGCCGCGCCCTCAAAGCTGAACAGTGCAGTCCCGACGAAGGTTCCACTAGGGAACCATCGTCTTGCGGGAGACCTCCTGTGCGGAGGCCGCGCAACCGACGCTGAAAAACGTCGGGCGTATTTCTCTCATCCACGCCTTAGCTCTAAAGAGCCGGGTGAACCCTGATCGATACGCATCGTCTGTGGTCGACAGAATGTATACGCCATTGCGATCACACCAGGTGCGATCCAATGACATGTACTCCTTAGAAAGGAGGTGATCCAGCCGCACCTTCCGATACGGCTACCTTGTTACGACTTCGTCCC
>CAXTNU010000139.1:0-9096 GCA_964245595.1 uncultured bacterium
GCCTCGAGCCCGCCCCCGGGGCCTGGATCGACGATCCCGGCGTGAGCAAGCTCTTGGCCGACGCCAAGGTGCTGGCCGACGCCGAGCTGGCGGTGCGCGGCCTGGCCCGCGACCGCTGGGGCGGCCTGGAGGCGGTCGACGTCACCGGGGTGACCCTGCGCTTCGGCGACGATGCCGGCCTGGCCGCCAAGGCGGCCCTGGTCGCTCCGGTTCGAGCCGGGATCGGCACCAAGCGCAAGCTGCGCGCGATCGACCTGCGCGCGCCCGCGACGCCGGTGGTCCAGTTCCGCTGATCTGTGGACAGATCGCGCGATCTGTGGACGATCTGGTAGGGAAACGCGAACGCTACCACAATATGTGGTGGTGCAAGTGAGGCGGGGGACGGATGGCTAGAGGCGAGACGATCGCCGGCCTGGATATCGGCACCACCAAGACGTGTGCCGTCGTCGCGTCGTCCGGGCCGGACGGCCTCGAGATCATCGGGGTCGGCGAAGCGCCTTCGACCGGGATGCGCAAAGGGGTCGTGACCGACCTCGAAGAGACCGTCCGCGCGATCGAGGCGGCGACCGAGAAAGCCGAGCGGATGGCCGGCGTCCACGTCTCGCACGTCTACGTCGGGGTGACCGGCGAGCACATGCAGTCGACCAACAACCGCGGCGTGGTGGCGGTCACCGGCGAGGACCGCGAGGTGATCGGAACCGACGTCCGGCGGGTCGTCGACGCCTCCAAGATCATCAACCTGGCGGCCGACCGCCAGATCATCCACGCCCTGCCGCGCCACTTCACCATCGACGGCCAGGACGGGGTGACCGATCCGGTCGGGATGAGCGGCGGCCGGCTCGAGGTCGACACCCACATCGTCACCGGCGGGTCGAGCTTCATCTCCAACGTGCTCAAGTGCGTCCACCGGGCCGGGCTGGAATCGTCGGCGATCGTGTTCGAGCCGCTGGCCTCGTCGGCCGCGACCCTCAACGCCGAGGAGAAGCAGGTCGGGGTGGTGCTGCTCGACATCGGCGGCGGCACGACCGACATCGCGGTCTACGCCGAGGGCGGCGTGATCCACAGCGCCGTCATCCCGGTCGGCGGCAACATCCTCACCAACGACATCGCGCTGGGGCTCAAGACGAACTTCGCCGAGGCCGAAGGCGTGAAGCGCACCTACGGCTCGGGGCTGCTGCGCCCCGACGAAGCCGAGCAGGTCTTCCAGGTGAAGACGCTCGACGGGCGCAGCTCGCGCGAGGTCACCAGCTCGCAGCTGCGCTCGATCGTGATGCCGCGCGTGCTCGAGATCCTGCGCCTGGCCAAGGACAACGTGGTCAAGCACATCCCGCGCGACCAGGTGCTCAGCGAGGTCGTCGTCACCGGCGGCGGGGCGCACCTGCGCGGGATCGAGTCGACGGTCGCCGAGGTGTTCGGCCTGCCGGTGCGGATCGGCGTGCCGACCGCGGTGCTGGGTCTCAACGATTCGATCAAGCGGCCCGAGTACGCCACCGCCGTCGGCCTGGTGCTGTTCGGGCCGCGCGGCGAGCAGATGCCGCACCTCAACGGCCACGCCCGCGGCGGTGCTGCGCACGCCTGGTCGTCGTTCTCGTCCTGGTTCAAGTCGATCTGGAATTAGTGGATTCGACCGCGTCGAATCCTGCGCATTCGCGGCTTCGCCGCAAGCCGCCCGTATCCGAAGACCAACCGCTCCCGCTCTCCCAACTCCCGCTCTTCCCGAAGGACAACGCTGCGATGGCTGATGCGAAACGATACGTCCCCGAGCACGCCGCGACGATCAAGGTGATCGGGTTGGGCGGCGGCGGCTGCAACGCGATCAACCGCATGATCGACGCCGGCCTGCAAGGGGTCGACTTCTACGCGGTCAACACCGACGTCCAGGCGCTGCGCAACAGCAAGACCAACAACACGGTGCAGATCGGCGCGGGTCTCACGCGCGGCCTTGGCGCGGGCGCGAACCCGAACATCGGGCGCGAAGCCGCCGACGAGTCGCGCGAGGACCTCGCGATGGTGCTCGACGGCGCGGACCTGGTGTTCATCACCGCCGGCATGGGCGGCGGCACGGGCACGGGCGCGGCGACCGTGGTGGCCGAGCTGGCCCGCGAGTCGGGCGCGCTGACCGTCGCGGTGGTCACCAAGCCGTTCTCGTTCGAGGGCCGCAAGCGCATGCAGGCCGCCGAGCGCGGCATCGCCGACCTCGAGCAGAAGGTCGACACGCTGATCACGATCCCCAACGAGCGCATCCTGCAGATCATCGAGAAGCGCACCCCGCTCAACGAAGCGTTCGCGTACGCCGACGACGTGCTGCGCCAGGGCATCCAGGGCATCAGCGACCTGATCACCCAGCCCGGCCTGATCAACCTCGACTTCGCCGACGTCAAGACGATCATGACCGACGCCGGCTCGGCGATGATGGGCATCGGCGAGGGCTCGGGCGAGCACCGCGCCGCGGACGCCGCGCAGAAGGCGATCGCCTCGCCGCTGCTCGAGACGACGATCGAAGGCGCGCGCGGCGTGATCTTCAACATCACCGGCGGGCCCGACATGTCGATGTACGAGGTCAACGAGGCGGCCGACCTGATCGCCCGCGCGGTCGACAGCGACGCGCAGATCATCTTCGGCGCGTCGATCGATCCCGAGATGACCGGCAAGGTCCGCGTCACCGTGCTCGCCGCCGGCTTCGGCGGCCGCCCGCACCGCAACCAGGGCGTCGCGATCGGCCAGCCGGTCGAGTTCGACAAGGTCGCCCCGGTCAACATGGACGACATCGAAGTCCCGGCCTTCCTGCGCTACCGCAGTTAGCCGACGTGCACCACGCGCCGGGCCTGGTTCTGCTGTGGGGGATCGGGCTCGCGCTGTCGTTCGCGTCGTGCACCTACATGCTGTTCAGCCGGCGGCGGCGGCTGGCCGCCGCCGGATCGCTGGCCTTCGCCGCGTTCTGCTGCGACGGCGCGTACATCACCGCCACGCACGACGCGCGCTTGGGCCCGATCGCGCTGGGGCTGCTGCTGGTGGTCGGCGCGGCTGCGCTGTGGTATCTCGACGGGCTGCGGCGGCTGCGCGGCTGGCTCGACGACGCCACGAAACGCTAGTGGATGCAGCCGCGCGTACCGTTCCTGACGCGCCGCCTGGTGATCGCCGCCGGCCTGCTGCTGCTCGTGATCGTCGTCGGCACGCTGGGCTTCACCGCGCTCGAAGGCTGGCCGCTGTTCGACGCGCTGTACTTCACGGTCATGAACGTGACCACGGTCGGCAGCGCGCAGCAGACCGACGTGGCCGGCAAGTGGTGGACGATCCTGGTCGTCGCGGTCGGCTTCGGAGTGCTGACCTACACCGTCCTCGCGCTGGTCGGTTACGTCATCGAGGGACACCTCGGTGACGCGTTCGAGTCGCGCTGGATGCGGCGCCGGGTGGCGCGCTTGACCGGGCACTACATCATCTGCGGCTTCGGCCGGGTGGGGCGCGAGATCGCCGACGAGTTCACCGCCGAGGGGATCGCGTTCGTCGTCGTCGACAGCGACGCGGACTCGCTGCGCCGCGCCGCGGCGGCCGGGTTCAGGGTGGTGCAGGGCGACGCCGCCGACGTCGAGACGCTCAAGGCCGCGGGCGCCGAGCGCGCGCGCGGCCTGGTGACGGCGGTCGACAGCGATGCGGACAACATCTACGTCACGCTCTCGGCGCGCGTGCTCAAGCCCGACCTGTTCATCGTCGCGCGCGCCAACCGGCCCGACGCCGAACCCAAGCTGCGCCTGGCGGGCGCGAACCGGGTCGTCTCGCCCTACACGATGGGCGGCCGGCGGCTGGCGAGCCTGGCGATGCGCCCGACCGCGGTCGAGTTCGTCGACACGATCCTCTCGGCGACCAACGGCGAGCTGCTGCTCGAGGACTTCACCATTCAGGCCGGCTCGCGCTGGGTGGGGCGGCCGCTCGGCGCGCTCGTCGCCGAAGCGGACGAGGCGATCGTGCTCGCGCTCAAGCGCGCGGGCCGGCTGATCTTCCGGCCCGCCGCCGACACGGTGCTGGTCGCGGGCGACGAGCTGGTGGCGGCCGGCCCGCCTCCTTCGATCAAGGCCCTCGAAGGCCGCTTGTAGCCGTAGGGAGGGGTCGCCGCCGGCTTGAAGCGCGGCCGGGAACGGGTGTTCGCTGCGTGATTCCGAGGAGACGCACATGCAACTCGAACCGTACCTGCACTTCGGCGGCCAGTGCGAAGAGGCGCTGAACTTCTACAAGAGCGTGTTCGGCGGCGAGATCGTGAGCCTCGACCGCTTCGAGGGCTCGCCGATGATGAAGAACCTGCCGCCCGAATACGGGTCCAAGGTCATGCACGCGAGCTACGTCGGCGCCGATGCCGCGCTGCGCTTCATGGCCTCCGACGGCATGCCGGACTCGACCCACGCCGGTGCCGCCGGCCGCGTCTCGCTCACGGTCTCGACCCTCGACGTCGCCGAAGGCGAGCGAGTGTTCAATGCGCTGGCCGCCGGCGGCACGGTCTCGATGGAGTTCCAGAAGATGTTCTGGGGCGCGACGTTCGGGATGCTGACCGACAAGTACGGGATCGACTGGATGGTCAACGCCGGTCAGTCGTAGCCGCACCGCGAGCCGATGAGGGCGACGGTGCCGGGCCGCCGAAGCTCGCCCCGATGACCGCCACGCTTCCTCACGACACCGTCGAGCGCGCCGTCGCCGTCCGGCGCGAGATCCACCGCCACCCCGAGCTGGGCTTCGAGGAAGAGAACACCGCCCGCATCGTCGAGCGCGAGCTCGACGAGATCGGGGTCGAGCACCGCCGCATCGCCAAGACCGGCGTGGTCGGGATCGTGCGCGGCGCGCTGCCGGGCCGGGTGGTCGGGCTGCGCGCCGACATGGACGCGCTGCCGATCGGCGAGGACTCGGGCGAAGCCTGCGCTTCGCTGCTGCCGGGCAAGATGCACGCCTGCGGGCACGACGCGCACACCGCGATGCTGGTCGGCGCGGCGCGCGAGCTGCAAGCCGCGCGCGCGACGCTCGCGGGCACCGTGGTGCTGCTGTTCCAGCCGGCGGAAGAAGGGCCGGGCGGGGCGCTGCCGATGATCGAGGCCGGCGCGATGGACGACCCGCGCATCGAGGCGGTCGCGATGCTGCACGTCGACCCGCGCCTGCCGACCGGCACGATCGGCATCACCGCGGGAGCGGTCAACGCCGCGGCCGACGAGTTCCGGCTCACCGTCCGCGGCAAGGGCGGCCACGGCGCCTACCCGCACAAGGCGGTCGACGCGATCCCGTGCGCCGCGGCGATCGTGCTGGCGCTGCAGAACGTCGTCGCGCGCGAGACCGACCCGCTGGCCTCGGCGGTGGTCACGATCGGCACGATCGCGGGCGGCTACCGCCAGAACGTGATCGCCGACCGGGTCGTCATGACCGGTACGACCCGCGCCCACGACCCGGCCGTGCGCGACGCGGTGCACGCCAAGGTCCGGCGGATCGCCGAGAACGTCGCCGCCGCCTACGACGCGCGGGCCGAGTTCGAGCTGGTGATGGGCTACCCGCCCGTGGTCAACGACGCCGGCCTCGCGGCGGCGTTCACCGCCTACGCGCGCGACGCCGCGGGCCTGACCGTCGAGGCGCCGGCCCCGACGATGGGCGGCGAGGACTTCGCCTACTTCGCCCAGCGCGTCCCCGGTCTGCTGGTGCGGCTGGGAATCTACAACCAGGAGCTGGGCAGCATCCACTCCGGTCACAGCCCGCAGTTCCGGCTCGACGAGGGTGCGCTGCAGTACGGCATCCGGACCCTGGTCGCGTTCGCGCGCGGGGTCGGCGACGGCAGCCTGCCGCTGGGGTAGCGCCACCGTCGGCCACCTCACAGAACCGAGCCCCCCGAACCGCTATCGTTCTCCTCGGGCCGGCGCCGCGACGCCGGGTGCTGGAGGAGCGATACCGGAATGCCACAAGTAGCCACCCGCAAGCAACTGGGGATCGAGCAGCAGCAGCGCGCCGAGCGCGACCTGCGGCTGATCGAAGCCTACCGCGCCGGCCGGCACGAGTCGTTCGACGACCTGGTGCGCGCGTACGAGCCGACCGTGCAGCGGGTGCTCGGCCAGCTCAACGTCACCGTGACCGACATCGAGGACCTGGCCCAGGAAGTCTTCCTGCGCGTCTACCGCAACCTGCACCGTTTCCGCGGCCAGTCCTCGTTCTACACCTGGCTCTACCGGATCACGGTCAACGTCTTCTTCGACCACAACAAGAAGCGCAAGCGGGCCGACGTGCGGCTGCAGCGCCTGCAGAATGCGATGGTCGACGTCTCCAACCAGCATCCCGATCCCGACGACCCGTTCCGGGCGGCGTTCGAGCGCTTCACCAGCGAGACGTTCTCGAACGCGATCCAGACCTTGCCCGAGCCGTTCCGCGACGTCGTCGCCATGCGCGAGGTCGACGACCTCTCGTACGAGGAGATCGCGCTCCAGACCGGCATCTCGATCGGCACCGTCCGCTCGCGCCTGTCGCGGGCCCGGGCACGGCTCAAGGAGGCGCTTCGGCCACGCCTGGTGGGAGCGGCCGCCTAGCCCGCCTCTCCACCGCGGCCGTCCACAACCTCTTGTGGACGCTGTGGATGAAGTGCACAATATCTAGTGGTGCCCAGCAGGGCAAGCCCGAGCGGCGTGACGAATGCTCGGGCTCATGGCTCTGCCGTCCGTGTCTCTCGACCGGCCGTCAGCGCGGGCGCTCCACCGCTGCCAGGATGTCGCCTCGCCCGCGCGGACCGCATTCGACCTCATCAGCGAGGTCGAGAAATGGCCGGTCTGGTTGTCCTTCGTGCGCAGCGCGCGCCGGGTCGACCCGCACCCGCTGGCTCTCGGCAGCGAGGTCGCCGTCCGCTCCAACTTGCCCGGCGAGGAAGAGGAGCTGTTCGAGGTCGACCGCTTCATTCCAGGACACCAGCTCTCGCTGGTCGGCGCGTACTCGATCCGGCGCCGAATCGACCTCCGGGTCGAGTCGAAGTCCGAGCGCTCCAAGCTGGTGGTCCGGGTCGACTATCCGACCTACGGCGGGGTGCTCGGCGCGCTGGTCGACCGGCTGACCCGCCGCCGCAAGCTCGAGGTGGCGCTCAGCGACTCGCTGATCCACTTCAAGGGCTTGTGCGAGTACGACCGCAGCCCCGACGCGATCCTGAGCGACTTCTAGCCGCGTCCCAGCGCCCGGCCGCCTGCGCGGCCGGGCGCTGGGACGCGGCCGCTACGGCAGCGTCCACTTCGCTTTGAGGTACGCTTCGAGCGCCGCTTGTTCGGCTGCGCTCGCGACGTGGTCGAGCACGACGATCTCGGCGATGCTGTTCGTGCCCGAGCTCAGCCCGTCGTTGTTGAAGCCGTTGATGACGACGCTCGGATCGACCGTCCGGGTCGGCATCGCGCCGCTCGCGAAGCCCGGCGCGCTCGTCGCGCCGTCGATGGCGAGCGTGCCGGTGTTCGCGACGGAGTTCGCGGTCCCGGTGACGCGGTAGAGCGTGCTCGCGAACGACGGGTTCACCGTAGCGATGGCGGCGGTCACGTCGACGCAGTTGGAATTCGCTTCGTACAGACACAGGGTGCCGGGATCGGTGAGCAGCAGGGCGTGACCGTTAGGAGCGGTGGTGCCGATGCCGCCGCCGATGATCGCTCCCGGGCTCGTCCCCGCGCTCGATCCGGACGAGTCCGCGCGTGTGTTGTAGGCGACGGCGAAGACCGAGTAGTCGCCGCCGGGGAAGCCGTCCAGGCGGGAGAGGAACGCGCCGGGCGTGGCCGGTACGGCCGGCGGTCCGGTGCTGGCGGGCGTGCCGGGCGTGAAGTCGACCAGGGCGTGCTTGGCGTCCCGCACCGCCGTGTCGGGATAGGTCGGTAGCGGCGCGCCGGACGCCGCGACGTCCTTCGCGTTGCCCGACTTGTCTTTCCAGGTGAACGTCGTCGTGCCGTTGGTGGCGATCGACGATGCGTCCGCGGCGTCGTACCAGAGCGCGACGCTGGCCGCGGCCAGGTTCTTGGGATTGCTGACCAGCGTGCTCGCCGCCGTCAGCGCGACGGCGGTGGTGCCCGCGGCGGCCGTGAACGTCGTCGGCCCGACGTTCGCGGGATCGGTGCCGTCGTACACCAGCTTGATGGTGTCGCCGGATTGCGCGACCGTGCCGCTGGTGCCGGCGAACGTACCGCTCCCGGTGACCGTCACGGTCTGGTCGTAGGCGTCCATGATGGTGTTGCCGTCCGCGTCCGCGGCGACGACGTTCGCCGTCGCCGTCGTCGTGGCGGCGCCCTCGTACACGGGGCTCGCCGCGCTGAGCGCGACCGAGGCCACGACGCCGCCGAGCGTGATCGGGAAGTCGTTCGTTCCCGCGACCACGGTCTTGGTGACGTTGGCGTGCGAGAGCACGTTGCCGGTGCCGCCGGCGGCGTCGTAGGCGGTGAGATCGAACGTATCGCTGCCGATCGGCGCTAGGATCGTCGCGTTGCAGACGGTGTTGCCGGTGCCCGGGTCGACGCTGCAGCCCGGATCCGTGGCCTGCAGCCCGACCACCTGCGGCGTACCGCCGTTGACCGTGACGGCCATCGACTTCGTCGACGACGGCAGGTGCTTCACGACGCGCTTGGCCGCGCTCGCCGATTTTTTCGGGATCACGACGTGCAGCCCGACGCTGGCGCTCCCGCGCGCCGCGGGTTTGGTCGGAATGACGCTGCGCTGCGAACCGCCGCCTCCGCACCCGGCCACGAGTGCGACGAGCGCGATCGCGCTGCAAGCGCGGACGATGCGCGTGTTCATCGGTTCCTCTTCTTCGAGCTGGGCGTGATGGTCGTGACCGCGACGTTGACGGTGTAGGTGACGCTCTGGCTGCCGCCGCCGGTGATCGTGACGTGGGCGGTTCCCGGCCCTTGCGAGGTCACGGTGAACTGGCCCGGGGTGCCGTTAGCGGCGATCGTCGCGATCGCGCCGCTGTCCGTGGACGACGTGAACGTGCCGGCGAAGTTGGTCTGCGAGACCGAGACCGTCGCGGTCTGCCCCGTACCGCTGAAGTCGATCGGGCTGCTGTTCGACGGCGATCCGACGATGGGTCCCGGCGTGGGCGTGGGCGTGGGCGTGGGGGTTGGTGTGGGC
>CAXTNU010000140.1:0-9041 GCA_964245595.1 uncultured bacterium
GCTCGCGGGCGCCGAGCACGTATTCCAGGCCGCGCTCCTCCAGGGCGGCGATGGTGGGGCCCGAGATCATGCCGCGGTCGGCCACCACGCAGACCCGGCCGATGGCAAAGCGCGCGCAGGCGGTCGATGGTCGCGCGCATCCCGCGCGCGGTCGGCGGCCCCGCGATCTCGCAGGTCGTGGTCAGCACCACGCGCGCGAACACCATCGCTCCCAGCGCGCTGGCCGCGCCGCCGGCGAGGATCGCCAGGCCCGGGCTGCGCGGCACGAGGCCGGCCGGCAGCGCGACCAGCGTTCCCGGCGCGAGGCGCACGCGCGGCTTGGGCTCGGCGTCGAGCGCGTCGGACGGTTCGCCGTCGCGCCCGATCGAGGTCACCCCGATCGCGGTCCCGTAGCGGCGCGCGACCGCGCGCAGCGCGTTGAAGGTCGTCGTCTTGCCGGCGTTCTTGGCCGTGCCGACGACGACCACGCTGCGCGCCGCCGCGGTCGCCAGCGCGTACAGCGCCTCAGGCGCCGACGTTGAAGTATTTGAGCGCGGCAAAGGCCAGCCCGGTGAGGATCAGCACGACGCCCGCGGCGAGCGCGGCGTATTCCTCGGCCACCATGCCCAGGCGTTTCCCGAGCAGCAGGCCCAGCGTGGTCGAGAGCACCGAGGCGATCGCGATGAAGATCAGGCTGACGACCAGCGGCACGCCGATGTAGAGGATCGAGAACCCGATCCCCAGCGAGTCCAAGCTGATCGAGAGCGCTCCCAGCGTGAGCCCCCAGCCGCGCGACAGGTCGAAGCCGCCGCCCTCCTCGGTGCCGTGCAGCGCTTCGTAGACCATGTACGCGCCGACTCCGACCAGCGCGGTGAAGCCGAGATAGCCGGCGACGTCGCCGAGCAGTTTCCCCGCCGCTTGCCCGAGCAGCACGCCCAGCACCGTCATCGTGACCTCGGCCAGCGTAAACGCCGCGCCGATACGGATCTTCACCCAGCGGTCGACCCCGCGCATGCCGACCCCGACCGAGACCGCGAAGACGTCCAACCCCAGCGACAGCGCGACGAAGAGGACCTTGAGGAACGCGGCGGCGCTCACGCGCGGGCGGACCGCGGCGAAGTTACGCGCCCAGGGCGGATTCGAGCGGGTCGGTCAGCAGCTGCTGGACGGTCGTGCGCAGTTGCGCGAGGGTGAACGGCTTGTTGAGGAACGCGTTCGCGCCGGCCGCTTTGGCCCGCGCGTCCATCGCGTAGTTGCTGTGGCCGCTGATCATCACGATCGGCATGCGCGCGGTCGGGCCGTTCTGGCGCACCTGCGAGATCAGCTCGATGCCCGAGATGCCCGGCAGCATGAAGTCGCTGATGAGCATGTCGAACCGGCCCTCGCGCTGGATCTGCACCAGGGCGCTTTCCGCATCGTTGCACAGCGTGATCTCGTACGGTCCCTTGCCCAGGATCGTCTTGATCAGCGTGCAGATTTCCGGGTCGTCGTCGGCGACCAGGACGCGCCAAGCCATGCAGGTGGGTTCCCGGGCCCTGGGACGACCGCCTATGGGGAGAGTGAAAAGAGCGTGAAAAGGCGGCGGCGTCCATCCCCGCGTGGTACCCCGAGGGCGACGCCCGATCATGCCGAAGCTCGCCCGTCGTGGCAGTCCTCGACGTCATCCAGACCCCGGCTTTCCAAGAGCGCTTCTTTTTCCTGGCCAAGCGCTTCATCGCGGGCGAGAGCGTCGCCCAGGCGATGGACGCCGTCGCCGCGCTCAACGCGCAGGGCATGACCGCGACCCTCGATTTTCTCGGCGAGGACGTCACCGCCCGACCGGAAGCCGAACGAACCAGGGATTCGTACTTCGAGCTGCTGAGCGCGATCCGGGCCCGCGGGGTCGAGGCGAACGTCTCGGTCAAGCTGACCGCGATGGGCCTGCTGGTCGACGAGGACTTCGCGCTGGCCAACTTGCGCGCGGTGCTCGACGCCGCGGCGGGCAATCGCGACCCCTTCGTGCGGATCGACATGGAGGGCTCCGCGGTCACCGACGCCACCTTGCGGGTGTTCGAGCGAGCCCACGCTCGGACGGCGAACGTCGGTCCGGTCCTACAGGCCTACCTCAAGCGGACTCCGGCCGACGTCGAGCGGGCGATCGCGCTGAGCGCCCGGGTCCGGCTCTGCAAGGGCGCCTACGGCGAGCCGCCGACCATCGCGTACAAGGACATGCCGACCATTCGGCGCGAGTACCTGCGCTCGGCCGAAGCCCTGCTCGAGCACGGCACCTATCCCGGCATCGCCACCCACGACGAGCGCCTGATCGAAGCGGTCAAGGCCTTCACCGCCGAGCGCGGGATCGGGCCCGAGCGGTTCGAGTTCCAGCTCCTGTACGGGGTGCGGCCCGAGCTGCAGCGCAAGCTGGTCGGCGAGGGCTACCGGGTGCGCGTCTACGTGCCCTACGGCACCCACTGGGCGGGCTACTTCTACCGCCGCATCACCGAGCGCCCCGAGAACGTCCTCTTCGCGCTGCGCTCGATGATCTCGAAATAAAGGCAACGGACGCCACCACCCAGGCCGCCGGCCACGTCAGGCGCGCGCCAGCGCGCTCGCCCTTCGTCACGCCGTGCAGCGGCGTGACCGCCTGACCGCTTCAGCCGTCGGCGAGCCGCTCGACTCTGGTCATGCGGTCGGCCTCGGTCAGCCGGCCGAGGGTCGCAAAGCCGCTCTCGATCTCGCCGAAGACGGTGAAGTCGCGGTCGAGGTGGAGCTGAGGCGAGATGGTCAGGTAGAACTCGACGCTGGCCGAGTCGCGCACGGCGTGCGGATCCTTGCCGGTGGTGTACTCCAGCCCCATCGAGATCACGCCCGCCCGCTGCTCGAGCGGGTTCTCTTCGGCCGGCACGGTGTAGCCCGCGCTCTGGACGTCGTTGTCGGGCTTGCCGGTCAGGTGGCCGCCGGTCTGGACCACGAAATCGGGCACGACCCGGTACCAGCGCAGGCCGTCGTAGTAGCCGCGGTCGACCAAGCCCAGGAAGTTGACCACCGTCAGCGGGGCCCACTCGGGGTACAGCCGCACCACGATCGGGCCCCGGCTCGTACCGATCCGCACCCGTGGGTGAGGGCCGGGCATGGGGCCGTCCAGCAGTGCGCTCGAACTCGGGCGGAGCGGCAGATCCAGCCGGGCGGCCGCGGCGAGCGGCTTGCGGAGCGGGCCCAGGCCGGTCGGCCGGGGCAGCGGCGCTTCACCATTCTCGGGCGCCGGTGAGGGCGTGACGACGTTCGCCGGTGGCGCGGTGAGGTGGTCGGTGCGCTTGCCGCCGCTCAACACCGCGAGGCTTTCCGCGGCCTGCTCGCGCACCCGCCAAGCGGGATCGTGGAGCAGCGGCTGGAGCAGCGCCGCTCCGCCGCGATCGGTCCGCCGGCCGATCAGGTCGGCGAACGGGATGCGGCCCAGCTCCGCGCTTTCGCGCAGGCCGGCCGGGAGCTCCGGGGCCGGCGGGTCCTTGGCGAAGGCGCGCCGCAGCGCCCACGCCTCGTGCCAGCGGACCGTCTGGTCGGGCTCGGCCCCGTAGGCCGCCGCCAGCCGGGCAGCGACGGAGGGCGCGGTGCGGTCGCCGCGCCAGCCCGAGAGCGCGGTCGCGGCCCGAGCCCTCACGATCCCATCAGATTCGTGGTATAGCATAGCAAGGAGAGGAGGCGCGAAACCGGTGGCACCTCGCACGTTGGCGACTCGCTGGCGCCAGGCGGCATCGACCGCCGCCACCCGGACCGTGGCCTGCGGGTCGCGCAGAGCCCGGCTCACCACGGTAGTTTGGTTTGCTCCCTTGGCAGCCAAGAGACCGTATCCGTATACAGAAAGAGCGCGCAGCGAAACGTCTGACGCACCGGTAGCGTTCCTCAAGGGTCCGGCCGCGCGCACGTCTCCCGTCCGCCCTAGCGCCAGTGCCGCTCGCCCCGCCAGCCTAGTATCCTTGGATACCAAGGCGACGACGAGCTCGTCGGTAAAGGTTCGGGTACTCTCGAGCTCCACCAGCCGCCGATACCCTGGCTGTTCCCCCGAAGCAGCCGATACAGGTAGAAGGACTATGCCGGTTGCGGCTACGACCGTCGCACCGACCAGGAGCGCCCAAAACCTGACGTATCTAATGCTCGCCCGCACAACTAACATGAGCCAGCATACGTTATTGAGACAGGTCGATTTTCATCCACGAGGTCACCCCCACTGATGTCCACCCCCGAACGGAAGCCCGGTTCCGGCATGAGCGTTCGCGAAGCCGGCCAAAAAGGCGGCGAGACCGTCAAGAAAAAGTACGGCCCCGAGTTCTACGAGATGATCGGGCGCAAAGGCGGCCAGGCCACCAAGAAAGCCCATGGTCACGCCTTCTACGAAGCCATCGGTAAGAAGGGTGGCAAGAAGGGCGGCGAGGCCACCCGCGATCGCTATGGCCCGGAGTTCTACGAGACGATCGGTCAGAAGGGCGGCCAGAAGGTCAAGGCTCTGATCGAGCAGGGCAAGAAGGCCGCCGCCGAAGCCGAAGCCGCCGAGGCTGCGGAGAAGAAGGCATCTTAGAGCGGAGCGCCGTCGTCGCGGCGGCTCTCCTCCTCGTCACGATCTCTTCGGCCACCGCCGAGTCACCCCAGCACGTGCTGCCGGTCGGCTCGCCGGTGGTGTTCGTCTCCGACGGCCATCTGGACGTCGGAGCCAAAGCCGGCTCGACCGTCAAGGTCCACCTTCGCGACGAGTTGGTCGTCGACGGCACGCCGATCGCCGCGGCCGGTACCCCGGCTCGGCTGGTTCTGGGCGGCAGCGTAGCCAGCGGCGGCGCGCGCCAGGGCCTCATCTCGCTCGACGAGTTCGTCACCAAACCCGGTCTGTTGCCCGTCGGTCCAGCGGTTACGACCGTGCAGCGCATCGACGTCGGCACCCTGATCCAAGCCAAGACGCTGGCCACCGTCGATCACGTCGGCAACCGGTTCTCGATCGAAGTTCCCTTCCCGTTCCCGCTCTCGAACGACGTCCCGGTCTCACAGTACACGCCGACCCCCGCCAAGACCGCGCCCCCGCGCGGCTTCAACCAGCCCACGCCGCGTCCCGGCCGGACCGCGGCCGGCACCCCCAGCCCGGCCGCGACGGCCGAGCCGTCGCCTGCCAAGAGCCCCTCCGGCTGAACGCGAACGACGGCGCATGATGCGTCACCGCTCGTTCGCTCTGCTCGCCGTGGCGCTCCTGATCTCGCCGTCGGCTTCGCGCGGCGCCGACCTCCCGTCCGCCATGCCCGCCGCCACTGCGGCCCCATCGCCCAGCGCCGCCGAAGCGGCGTTCCTGGCGACGATCATGCGCGAGCTGCCCAAACGCTATCCCAACCCGGCCGCGGCCACGAAGGCGGGCTACGTCCGCTTCACCAACGAGGACCAGACCGGCGCGATCAGCTATGCCAACTCGGGCCGGAGCTGGACCGCCACCGACCCGCTGGTGCCCTCGCAGCTCTGGTACGACGTGCGAGGCCGGCTGATCGGAGCCGACTACAGCGTGCTGCAGAGCGCGGTCGCCCCGGACGCGAAGCCCTCGGTGCTGGGCATCGACCCGCAGCGGTTCGGCAAGATCGGCGCCCACGTCCACTACGTGACCTGCGACAAGTCCAGCGCGAAGTGCGTCTACGGCAAGGCCGTCGGGGCCACGAAGTACGCCGATGCCAACGGCGACGCGGCCCATCCCACGCCGGCCGGGCTGGTCAAAACCGGCGCGGTCAAGGATCCGGCCAGCGTCAGCGCGGTCTTCCTCTACCCGGCGATCTGGGACGCGGCGGTTTGGGTGGTGCCCAACCCGCTGGGCCAGTTCGCCGACAAGAACCCGGCGGTCACGCCCAGCCCCAATGCCGGCAAGGGCGAAGACGACGCGATGTAGCCAAGGGGTTCCCCGCCGGGTGGGGCGAACGGCGGCCTATGGTGTATCGTCGTTCTTCAATGTTACTCACCCTCGCGTTGCTGCTATCGCCGCTGAGTGCGGAAGCCGGCGCTTCGGCGGCTACGCCCGTCCCGGCGATCAGCACCGCCGAGCGGGCGTTTCTGACCACGATCATGGGCGAGCTGCCCAAGCGCTACCCCAACCCGGCGGCCGCCGCCAAGGCCGGCTACGTGCGCTACGGCAACGAGGACGACACCGGCGCGATCAGCTACGTGAACGACGGCCGGTACTGGAACGTGACCGATCCGCTCCACCCCTCGCAGCTCTGGTACGACGTCCGCGGCCGGCTGATCGGAGCTGACTACAGCGTGCTGCAGAGCAACGTCCCCGCCGGCGCCAAGCCGACCACGCTGGGCATCGACCCCAAGCGGTTCGGCAAGAACGGCGCCCACATCCACTACGTGACCTGCGCCCCCGGCGGCGCCTGCGTCTACGGCAAGTCGGTCACCGTCAAGCGCTATGCCAAGTTCAACGGCGGCGAGTACCACCACCCGACCGCCGCGGGCCTCGTGAAAGCCGGCGCGGTGAAGAACGCCGCCAGCGTGCGCACCGTCTTCCTGTACCAGGCGATCTGGGACGTCTCGGTCTGGGTCGTGCCCAACCCGCTGGGCCAGTTCGCCGAGAAGAACCCGGCCGTCAAGCCCAGTCCGGCCGCCGGCAAGGGCGAGGACGAGCCGCTCGAGTGAGCGGCTACTCGTTGCTCCAGTAGTCCTTGAGCGCTTTGCCGCGGCTGGGGTGGCGCAGCTTGCGCAGCGCCTTGGCTTCGATCTGGCGGATGCGCTCGCGGGTGACGCCGAACTCCTGGCCGACTTCCTCGAGCGTGCGCTGGTGGCCGTCCTCCAGGCCGAAGCGCAGCACCAGCACCTTGCGCTCGCGCTCGGTGAGGTTCTTGAGGACGTCCTGCATCTTCTCTTTGAGGAGCATGACGCTGGCGGCCTCGGCCGGGGCGACGGCTTCCTGGTCCTCGATGAAGTCACCGAGGTGGGAGTCCTCTTCCTCGCCGATGGGGGTCTCGAGCGAGATCGGCTCCTGCGAGATCTTGATGACCTCGCGGACCTTCTCGGGCGTGAGCCCCATCTCGTTGGCGATCTCCTCGACCGTCGGGTCGCGGCCCAGCTCCTGGAGTAGCTGGCGGCTGATCTTGATCAGCCGGTTGATCGTCTCCACCATGTGGACCGGAATGCGGATCGTGCGGGCCTGGTCGGCCAGCGCGCGGGTGATCGCCTGGCGAATCCACCACGTCGCGTAGGTCGAGAACTTGTAGCCCTTGCGGTAGTCGAACTTCTCCACCGCCCGGATCAGGCCGAGGTTGCCCTCCTGGATCAGGTCGAGGAACAGCATGCCGCGGCCGACGTACTTCTTCGCGATCGAGACGACCAGGCGCAGGTTCGCCTCGGTCAGCTTGCGCTTCGCGTCGTGGCCGTGGAACACGACCTGGCTGTCGGCCGTGCCGTTCTTGAGCATCTCTTTGTCGCCGGCTTCGATCGCCATCGCCAGGCGGCGCTCGTCGTCCATCGAGAGGAGCGGGACGCGCCCGATCTCCTTGAGGTACATCCGGACCGGGTCGTCGAGGGCGAGACCGGCCGGCAGCGTCTCCTCCTGCTCGCGCTCCTCGCCGGCGGGCTTCTCTTCCTTGGCCTGCTCTTCGACGATCTCGATCCCGAGCGAGGCGATCTCCTCGAGCAGGTCGTCCATGCGCTCGGGCGCGACGTCATCGACGTTGTCGAAGACGGCATTGATCTCTTCGTAGGTCAGCGTACCGCGCTTCTTGCCGGTCGCGAGCAGCTTTTTGATCTGCTCCTCGAGCGACACGGGCGGCGTTTCGACCGCGGCTGCGGCGGATTTCTTGGCACGGGCCATGCTGGTTCTCACCCCCTCTCCTGGAGTTCTGGACGTTTCGGGAGTCTCGACGATTCGCCGGGAAGCTCTCGCTCCCCGTTCGGTCATCCCTTGATCAGTTTTCGTTTCAAGTCGGCGTGCTCGTCGCGCAGGTCGGTCGGGACCGTCTCGCCGGCCGCGAACAGCCGGTCGATTCGTTCGCCGAGCTCCCGGCAGCGGCGCTCTGCGTCGTCGCGCGCAAAACGCGCGACGACGCGATCGAGCTTCGCACGGCGATCGTCCGAGTCGGCGAGGCGCACGAACCCGGATACCGACGCCAGCGTTGCCGCCGCGTCTTCATCTCCTGCAAACACGGCCAAGACGTCCGACGGTTGCACGAGCGCGCTCGCGTTGTCCCGCAGCGTCTGCCAGAGCCGGCGCAGGGCCGGGTTGTCGAACCGCTCGGGCAGGATGCGCTCGGCGTACTCGCCTACGAGCGAGGGCTCGTCCAGCACGATCGCCAGCACTTCGCGCTCGAAGGTCGGCTTCTCGATCGCGCCCGGAGCGATGTGGCGGGAGCCGTGCTGATCGGCCCCGCGCGGCGCGAAGTGGAGCGGGTTGAGCAGCAGGCGAGCCTTGCGCAGGTCGTTGACGTCCAGCCCCAGCCGGCCGGCGGCGTAGACGCGCCAGCGGTCCTGCTCCTCGGCCGGCGCGAGACGGCGGATCGTCTCCTCGGCCCAGCGGGCCAGCGCGCTGCCCGAGGCCCGGTCGCCGCGCCGCTCGATCTCGGCGTCGATCTTGACTTGCGTCGCCGCGATCGGCTTGGCCAGCAGGGCGCGAAACGCGTCGGCCCCGTTGCGGCGCACGAACTCGTCGGGGTCCTTGCCCTCGGGGATGCGCAGCGCCCAGGCGCTCACGCCCTCGGCCGCCAGCACCTCGATCGACTTGAGCGCGGCCTCGACGCCGGCCGCGTCGGCGTCGTAGCACAGCAGCGCGCGCGAGGCGACCTTGCGCACCTCGCGCGCCTGCTCGGGGGTGAACGCGGTGCCCAGCGCCGCGACGGCGTTGGCGAAGCCGGCCTGGTGCAGCGCGACGCAGTCGAGATAGCCCTCGACCACGATCAGCGTGTCCTCCTTGGCGGCGGCGCGGCGCGCGGCGTTGAGCGCGTAGAGGTAGCGGCCCTTGGTGTAGACCGGCGTGGTCGGCGGGGTGAGATAGTTCTGCTCGGCGTCGCCCAGCGCGCGGCCGCGGCAGGCGAGCGTCGGCTCAGCCATGCGTGCCGGTCCCGAGATATACC
>CAXTNU010000141.1:0-4645 GCA_964245595.1 uncultured bacterium
CCGCCGACGTGCGCGCGCTGCAAGCGCGGCTGCGCGGCACGCTGGGCGCATCGGCGCTGGCGACGAGCGGAATCGCGATCGTCGACGCGGGCGGGCGGCCGCTCTTCACCCGTCGCGAGCGCATCCCGCTGACGCCGGCCTCGACGTTCAAGGTGCTGGCCGGCGCGACCGCGCTCGAGACGCTCGGCCCGAACTTCCGCTTCCCGACCACGCTCGAAGCGCTCGACGATCCCGCCGACGGCAAGATCGCGGGCGACGTCTACCTGGTCGGCAGCGGCGACCCGACGCTGACCCGCGACGACCTGCGCGGCGGGATCGGCGCAATCGCGCGCGCCGGCGTGCATGCGATCACGGGCGCTGTCGTCGCGGACGGCAGCCTGTTCTCCGGGCGCGAGCAGAACCGGGCCTGGGTCGCCGACGACCTGCAGTACGGCTACGCCGCCGGTACGAGCGCGCTCTCGCTCGACCAGGGCACGGTGGAGTTCCACCTCGTGCCGACCAGCGTCGGCGCGCCGGCCCGCATCACCGCGCTGCCGCCCTCGGACACGGTGCGCATGAGCGGGGCGGTGATCACCTCGTACGCGACCCTGCTCTCGATCACGCGCGCGGCGGACCGCAACGACTTCACCTTCGACGGCCGGGTCGCGGCCGGCGCCGAGCAGTCGTTCTGGCGGCCGGTGATCGACATGCCGCTCTACGCCGCCGGCGTCACCCGCACGATGCTGCGCACGCGCGGAATCGACGTCGGCGCCCGGGCGCGCACCGGGATCGCGCCGCTGACCCCGTACGTGCTGTGGACGCACCGCTCCGCGCCGCTGCGCGAGATCGTGCACCAGATGATGCTCGAGTCCAACAACCACTTCGCCGAGCAGCTCCTGCGCGCGGTCGGCGCGACGCGCGGCAGCGGCACCGAAGCCGGCGGCGGTCTGGTCGAGCGCGCCGTGCTCAAGCGCGACGGCGTGCCGCAGGAGGGCCTGCGCATCGTGGACGGCAGCGGTCTCGCGCCGACGGATCGCGTCGCGCCGCTCACCTTGGCGGAACTGCTCGCGCGCACGGCGGTCGAGCCGATCGGGCCGGTATTCGTGAACGCACTGCCGCGGGTCGGCATCGAGGGTACCGTGCGCTATCGCCGGCTCACCGATGCGCGCGGCAAGGCCCGCGCCAAGAGCGGCCACATCGAGAACGTCAACGCGCTCACGGGGTACGTCCAAACTCGGCGCCACGGACGGGTGGCGTTCGCAATCGTGGTCAACGACCGCCGTGCCGACGACGGCCCGGTGGACGAGGGCATCGACAAGACGCTGGACGTGCTGGCGCGGAGCTAGGAGCCGACCAGCAATCAAACCGATCGCTTTGCGTGTTCTTCCTTTAAGATATCGACGACCGTCAGGCCACGTTCCTTGGCCGCTTGTTCGCGCTTACGCATACGCTCGATGGAACTCGTGAAGCCACGTGCCGCCCGCTCGCCCAAAAGGGTGCTGATGAGCTTGCGATTTGCATCGAACGCGCGTTCCTTCGACCTCGGCACGAGCACCATTCGGATACTCGTGAGCGCGATGAACGCATCGAAGAGGTAGCAGGCGATACGAGCCCCCTCCGACTGCCGGGAAGGCAGCAGCCGGATGAATATCAGGCCCATCACCAACCAGCCGGTACAGATTACGATGCTAGCTCGGGATCGAGACGCATAGAGATTCACCGCGATGACTGCGATGACAGAAAATACGGCAATCCATTGCAGGATGTCCGGTACAAGAGCGAATGCAGCGGAAGTATGCGACAACGTTCATGCCTCCGAAGAGAACTCGCATTTGATGGTTTCGAACACAATCGCTATGGTGAGCGCTCCGCCGATCGCGATCAAAAGATTTGCCAGCGTGACCGAGCCTACGACGGCCGCGAGTACGTCCCAAAAAGCGGCTGCGCTAACCGCGCCGGTGATGAAGGCTTTCGCACTTCCCAGCACGGCCGAGATCTGACTCGTCGTCATGTACGCCCCGGCTGCGCCACCGACGATCGTTTCGGCGAGCGTCGTCAGGTTCGTGAAGACGCTCGCCGCCGCACTGCTCGCGCAGTTCAAGAACCTCTTGGCCACATAGATCGGACCGGAATACGAATCTCCGTCGACGGCCGCGATCGTTTGAAAGTTGTCGTACGTCTGACTCGAACTCGAACCGAGGAGCGAGCTGCTCCCGGAACTGGCAGAAACAACTCCAATCACCGTCAATCCGCCGCATTGCGAGCCAATGGTTGCGCAAGCATCGCCCCCACCGCTCCCGTCAGGCGGGTTCACCGGGGTGACGATAGCCGGCTGGATTCTGTGCGAGCTGACGGGTAAAGTGCTCGGGGCGAGCGACCGCAGTCTAGCGATGTGCGCTGAGAGGCTTACATCGGAGCGCATGTCGGGTCGCACGAGCACGTTACCGCCCTCGATGACAGCGACGATTCCCATTCGTGACATCATATCTGCGGTCATTACGCGCTGGTGAGCGGCTGGGTCGAAGGGTATGCCGACGATGTCGCTCGCTCCGACCGACTTGGAGCCTGCGCCGCTGCATGCGGCTAATGCGAGAGCGCTTCCACTCGTGATGAAGGAAAGCCGAGAAGCGCCCCGTTTCGAAATACCCCTAATCGGTTCCAGCCTTGATCGTGACATCGCTACACACCCGTTCCAGAAAAACTTGCGATTCGAACTCGGTTCGTTCAGCGATCCTGCGGGGGGTCCTCCGCCGGCTGAGATGCGCACGGTGGCGCGCGTGTCGTCGCGCTCTTGGCAAGGTTCCCCAGCCCTGGTCGGAGGCGACCTGCTGCTCAGCGGCCGGTCGGTTCGAGAGCGCGCTAGGCAACGATGCCACCGCCGCCTGCGCCGGTCTGAAGCCGAGCAGTGGGTGGTTCACCACGACGACCCACGCACAAGCGGCGTCGCGGCCGCTCGACACGGCCGGATAGGATGGACATGGCGGGCCGCTCCCTTGCGGCGGGATGCGCGATGCGTCCTGCGAAGCCAGGCCGGTGCTCACCGCCCTCGATCCCGCGCTGCTCGCTCGCATCCTCTCCCGAGCCCTGCGGCGCGGCGGCGACTTCGCCGACGTGTTCTTCGAGAACAAGCTCGTCCAGACGTTCCGCCTGCAGGACGGGCGCATCCACGAGGCCTCGACGACCGTCGTGCGCGGGGTGGGCGTGCGGGTCGTGGTCGGCCAGCAATCGGGCTACGCCTATTCCGACGACCTCGACGAGGCCGCGCTGCTGCGCGCCGCCGAGGCCGCCTCGCTGATCGCTCGCGACGGCGGCGAGCGGGATGCCGCGGTCGACCTCACGCTTGCGACCGCTCCGGCGCTGTACGAGCCGCACGCCGACGAGCCGGCCGACTCGGCGCGCTACGTCGACCTGCTGTCGCGCGCCGACGCCGCCGCGCGCGGCTTCGACCCGCGCGTCGCGGCGGTCAACGCGTTCGTCACCGACGAGCTGCAGTGCGTGCAGATCGCGAGCAGCGACGGGCGCGTCGTGACCGACCGCCGGCCGCTGGTCGCGCTGGGCGTGCAGGTCGTCGCCAAGGACGGCGCGCGGCGCGAGAACGGCTACCTCGGCGACGGCGGCCGCACCAGCATCGCGATCTACGACACCAAGACGCCCGAGTCGATCGCGCGCGAGTCGGCCCGCATCGCGACCACCAAGCTGGGCGCGGTCGACGCGCCGGCGGGCGAGATGCCGGTGGTGATCGGGGCGGGCGGCGGCGGCGTGCTGCTGCACGAGGCGGTCGGCCACGGCCTGGAAGCCGACTTCAACCGCAAGGGCACCTCGCTGTACAGCGGGCGGGTCGGCGAGCGCGTCGCGAGCGAGCTGGTCACGATCTTCGACGACGGCGACCTGCCGGGCGAGCGCGGCACGGTCGCGGTCGACGACGAGGGCACGCCCGGCCAGCACAAGGTGCTGGTCGAAAACGGCATCCTGCAAGGCTACATGCAGGACCGCCTCAACGCCCGGCTGATGGGCGTCGAATCGACCGGCAGCGGGCGGCGGCAGTCGTTCCGGGTGATGCCGCAGCCGCGCATGTGCAACACCCACATGCCTAGCGGCGAATCGACGGCCGAGGAGATCGTGGGCTCGATCGAGCGCGGTCTCTACGCGACGTCGTTCAGCGGCGGGCAGGTCGAGATCAGCAAGGGCGACTTCGTCTTCATGGTCGCCGAGGGCTACCTGATCGAGCACGGCAAGATCACCGCGCCGGTACGCGGCGCGACGCTGGTCGGCAACGGCCCCGACGCGATGACCAAGGTGACGCTGGTCGGCAGCGACGGGCGGCTCGCGAACCGCTCCTACACCTGCGGCAAGGGCGGCCAGTACGTGCCGGTCGGGATCGGCATCCCGACCATCAAGCTCGCGTCGTGCACCGTCGGAGGGACCGGCCGTGGCTGACCCGCGCGACGAAGCGCTCGCGCTGGCCGAAGCGGCCCTGGCGCACGTCGTCGCCGCGGGCGCGAGCGACGCCGACGCGACCGTCACGATCGCCGACCGCTTCGCCTGCCAGGCGCGCGACCGCGAGCTGACCCAGCTCGAGCGCTCGCGCAGCCGCAGCTTGCACGTGCGCGCCTTCGTGGGCACTCGGCGCGCGACGCTCGCCACCACCGATTTCACTGCCGAGGGC
>CAXTNU010000141.1:4655-9017 GCA_964245595.1 uncultured bacterium
GGTCGTCGCTGCCGACGTCGCCGAGCGGCCGGATGCCGACAAGATCGACGAGGCGCTGGCGCTCGAGCGCGCGGTGCGCGAGGCCGACGTGCGGATCGAGAACTCCGACGGCTCGCGCGTCAGCGACAGCATCGCCTCGTGGGCGCTGGCCAACACGCGCGGCTTCCGCGGCGTCACCCAGGCCACGCGGGTGGCGCGCAGCAGCGCGCCGGTGGTGCGCGAGGGCGACGCCAAGCGGATCGGCCACTACGGCAGCGCCGCGCGCGGCTGGGCCACCCTCGAACCGGCGCAGTCGATCGCGCTGCACGCCGTGCACCGCGCGCTCGCGCTGCTGGGCGCGCGCAAGCCGGCCACGATGCGCGTGCCGGTGATCTTCGAGCGCGACGTCGCCGCGGCGGTGCTCAAGGACGTCTTCGCCGCCCTCAACGCCTCCAACGTCGCGGTCGGCAACTCGTGGCTGGCCGACCGGCTGGGCGAGAAAGTCGGCAGCGAGCTGGTCACGCTCGTCGACGACGGCCTGCTGCGCGGCGGCCTGGGCACCTCGCCGTTCGACGCCGAGGGCACGCCGGCGCGCGAGACGGTCGCGCTCCGCGCGGGCGTGCTCGAAACGTACCTCAGCGATGCCTACTGGGGCCGGCGGCTGGGCATGCCGTCGACCGCGAACGCATCGAGCACCGGCGTCGCGGCGAACAACCTCTACCTGGCACCCGGGCGCGGGACGCTCGACGAGCTGATCGCCTCGACCGAGCGCGGCGTGCTGGTGCTGGACACGATCGGCTTCGCGACCGAGCACGCCAGCGGCGTCTACAGCCGCGGCGCGCGCGGCATCTACATCGAGAACGGCGAGCCGCGGTACGCGATCGACGAGTTCACCATCGCCGCTTCGTTCCCGGACCTGCTGGCCGGCATCGACGCCGTCGCCGGCGACCTGCGCTTCGACGACACGATCGTCGCGCCGTCGTTCCGCGTCGCCGAGATGACCCTCGCGGGCAGTTGACCGCCGCGTCGTGGACGGGTTCCGCACGCTCGAGTCGTTCGGCTGCACCGGCACGCGCGAGGGCTGGACGAACCGGCTGATCCGGGCCGACAGCGCCGACGTGCTGGCCGCGCTGCGCGCCGGCTACCTGCGCGACGAGATCGAAGCGGCCGGCGGGATCAAGCTGGTCTACCTGGACCCGCCGTTCGGTGCCGGGCGCGATTTCGCCATCACCATCGGCGCCTGGGCGGGCACGTCGCCCGGCCGCGCGAACGCGGTCGAGGAGTTCGCCTTTCGCGACCGGCGCAACGGCGGCACCGAGCGCTACGTCGCGTCGCTGCGCGAGCGGTTCGCTGCGATTCGCGCGGTGCTGGCCGAAGACGGCGCGCTGTACGTCCACTGCGACTGGCGGCTGGACTACCTGCTGCGCGCCGCGCTCGACGAAGTGTTCGGGCGCGACTGCTTCCGTAACGCGATCGCCTGGAAGCGCGACGCGCCGGGCAAGGGCGCGAAGCGCGCCTCGAGCCAGTGGCCGCGCAACGCCGACACGATCCTGTACTATACGAAGAGCGCAACGGAGTGGTTCTTCGCGCAGCAATACGTCGCGCTCAGCCCCGAGCAGCGGCGCGCGTACCGCTACGCCGACCCCGCCGGCCGCAAGTACAAAGCGGTGCAGCTCGGCGACTACAGCGCGGCCTCGATCGCTCGGCTCGAGCGCGAGGGGCTGATCCACCGCTCCCCCTCGGGCGAGCGCTACAAGAAATACTATCTCGACGAAGCCCAGGCGACGGTCGATGCGATCTGGTCCGACATCCCGGGCTTCGGCACCCGCACCGCCTCGCGCGAGATCACCGGCTATGCGACCCAGAAACCCGAAGCGCTGCTGGAACGCATCGTCGCCGCATCGAGCCGGCCCGGCGAGCTGGTGGCCGACTTCACCTGCGGGTCCGGCACGACGCCGGTCGTCTGCGAGCGGCTGGGCCGGAAATGGCTCGCCGTCGACATCGGCAAGCGCGCGATCCAGACCGTGCGCAAGCGATTGTCGCTCGCGGCCGCCGGGCACGGTGCGCCTGGAAAACCCGGCGAGCCGGCCCGGTTCGACGTCGTGCTCGGCCCGCCGGCTCGATTCACGGGCGATGGCGATGTCGTGGCGCGCGTGCTCGAGCTCTACGGAGCCGAGCCGCGGACGGACGGTCCGCTGATCGGCACGAGCGGTGGTTGCGCGGTCGCGGTAGCGGAAGCGGCCGTCGTCACGGGCGAGTATCTCGACGCGGTCGTCGCGCATGCCGCGCTGTCGGCGGTAAGCGATCTCGACGTCGTCGGGCTCGACTACGAGCGAGGCCTGTTACCGGACGCGATCGAGCGTGCCGCCCGGCTCGGGGTGGCACTCCGCTGCCGCTACGTTCCGCACGACGCGCTCGATGCCGGCATACGCAAACCAGCCCTGGAGCGTTTCAGGCCGGCGCTGCCCTTCGCGATCGACCTGCACCGTGTCGGCGAGCGAAGCGTGCGCGTCGGCCTGACCCGCCGGCCGCCGGGCGGTGGCGGCGACGCGTCGCCGTTGAGCGAGGTGGACAACTGGGCGGTCGATTTCGATTACGGCAGGTGCGCCTGCCATCCCGAGACGCCGGTATTCCACCCGTCGTGGATCTCGGCCCGAACGAAGTACGCCAAACCCACCTTCGCCTCGGCTTCGTACCGGTATCCGAACGCCGGGTCGCATCGGCTTGCGGTTCATGTCGTCGACATCTTCGGCAACGACGGCTTCGCCATACGCGCGCTCACGGTCTGACTCCAGCGAGCCGCGGCGCCAGCGGTCTGATGCGGCGCAGGGACAGCGTTCCGCTCGCGGCGAAGACGGCGCCTCCCCTTCGCTACGGATACGGCATCATGAGTGACGATGCGCTTTCGCGCTCGCTAAATCCCAGCGAGAGCTTCGGGGCCGATTTCTCGGACCTGGCCGAGACGTTGGGCCGCTATGCCGAGACCGCGGCCGACGTCGACGCGCTGGTTCGGCTGCTCGGCGTCGCGCCGGGCGCGCACGTGCTCGACGTACCGTGCGGCTTCGGCCGCTTCGCCGGGCCGCTCCACCAGCGCGGCTTCCGCGTCACGGGGATCGACTTCTCGCCCGAGCAGATTGCGCTAGCCCGCGCGCGCAATCCCGGCCCGGGGTACGTGGTGGGCGACATGGCGGAGCCGCCGCCCGGCCCGTACGACGCGCTGATCAACACCTTCACCAGCTTCGGCTACGGCGCCACGCCCGTCGATGACGCGCGCGTGCTGCGCGCCTGGTACGAGGAGCTGCGCCCGGACGGCGTGCTCGTGATGGAGACCGCGGACCTCGAGCGCGCCCGCACGCTCTTGGGCGGCGAAGCGTCCGGCGCACCCGCCGACGGGCTGGGCGCGCGCAACGTCGTGGGCGGCGTCGAGGAGCGGCAATCGGTCGACTGGGACGCGCACGTGCTGATCAACCGCTATCGCGCGGGCGATCGCTACGTCGAGGTGCGCACCCGCTTGTACACCCGCGAGCAGCTCGTGCGCATGCTCAACGGAGCGGGCTTCGTGGAAGTGCGGTGCTACGGCGGCTTCGACGCGCGCCCCAAGCGCCCCGAAGACCGTCTGGTCGTTCGCGCCGTTCGCCTGTAGCGCGCACCGCCGCGGTCGGCTCCGCTGCCGCTCAGCCCGCGGCGTGCGCCGCCAGCGCCGCGACCGCCGCTCGCGCGTCTACCACGCCCATCTCCAGCGTATTCGCCTCGACGGCGAGCTCGAACGAGCAGATGCGCGGGTGCGCGGTGCGGGCCAGGCGCTCGAAGACCGCGATGCCGTGCGATGCGGCGACCGCGTCGCGCGCGGCGACGAGCGCGTCGTGCTCGCCGTCGAGGTGCACGACGAACGCGTTGCACTCCGGCGGGTTCGGGCTGACCGCGACGCCTTCGACCGTGTCCAGCGCGGCGGCCAGCTCCAGCGCGCGGGCGAAATACGCCGGCATCCGCGGCAGCTCGTTGCGCAGTCCTTCGCGGGCTGCGACGGCGTACGGGTACATCCGGTACGGCGTCGCGCCGGCGCGGACGATCCAGGTGCGGGCCGCGGCGACCGTCGCGGCGCCGGCCGCCAGCGCGCCGCCGGCCAAACCGCCCAAGCCCTTGTAGACCCCCCCGTAGCGGCTGTCGGCCAGCGCCGCGATCTCGGCCGGCGCGCGGCCGTAGCCGGGCGCGGCTTCCCACAGCCGGGCGCCGTCGAGGTGGAAGGCCGCGCCGGCCGCGCGCGCTTGCGCGCCGAGTCCGGCCAGCTCGTCCCAGGCCGGGACGCGGTAGCCGGCCCGCCGCAGCGGCAGCTCGACCACGGCCGCCGCGAGCGGCTCGCGCACCGCCGCCAGCTCGGCGCCG
>CAXTNU010000142.1:0-2279 GCA_964245595.1 uncultured bacterium
AGGCGGGCCTGGCCGCGCTGGCCGCCGCGCTGCTCACCCAGGGCACGACCGCGCACGACGCCCTGGCGCTGGCCGCCAGCGCCGACGCGCTGCGCGCGCGGCTGGACGCGGGCTCGGGCTACGACGCGACCCTGGTCTCGGTCAGCGCGACCACGCCGGCCTTCCCGCACGCCTTCGCGCTGCTCGAGGAGGTCGTGCGCCGGCCGGCGTTCGCCCCGCGCGAGGTCGACCGGGTGCGGGCCAAGTCGATCTCCGACCTGGCCCTGACCTACGCCAACCCGAGCAGCGTGGCGCGGCTGGTCGCCCAGCGGATCGCGTACGGCGGCGCGCCCTACGCCCACCCGCTGGCCGGCACCGCGGCCTCGCTGGCGGGGCTGACCCGCGACCGGGTGGCCTGGTTCCACGAGCGCTTCTACCGCCCCGACGACGCGGTGCTGGTGATCGGCGGCGACCTCGCCATCGACGAAGCGTTCGAGCTGGCCGAGCGCGTGCTGGGCGGCTGGCGCGCGCCCGGCGTGCCGCTGCCCGAGCGCCCGGTAGGGACGATGCCGGCTCCGCGCGAGCGGGTCGTGATCGTCGACAAGCCCGAGGCCGGCCGGACCGCGCTGCTGGTCGGGCGGCTGAGCATCGAGCGCCGCTCGCCGGACTACTATCCCGCCGTCGTCGCCAGCGCCGTGCTGTCGGGCTACAGCGGCCGGCTCAACCAGGAGATCCGGGTCAAGCGCGGCCTCTCGTACGGCGCCTCGGCCGCGGTCTCGCCGCGCCGCCTGCCGGGCCTGTTCCTGGCCTCGACCCTGGTCGACCACGCGCGCGCGGTCGAAGCCACCGAGGTCACGCTCGAGACGATCCGCTCGCTGGCCGAGCGCCCGGCCGAAGCCGACGAGCTGGCGACTCGCAAGGCGACCGTGAGCGGCGGGTTCTACCGCGGCATCGAGACGGTCGACGGGATCGTCGGCTCGCTGGCCGAGCTGGTGCTCTACGCCGCGCCGCTGAGCGATCTGTCCGCCTACGTGCCGCGGGTCGAGGCGGTCGACGCCGCGATGGTGCGCGACTTCGCCGCGCGCGGCCTGGCGCCCGACGACTTCACGGTGCTGGTCGGCGACGCGGCGAAGTTCGCCGGCGCGATGCGCGCCGCGCACGCCGACGTGACGGTGATCGGCGGCGACGCGCTGGACTTCAGCTCGCCGACCCTGGGAGCCTGACGGTGAGCGAGAGCGTGTCCGAAGGCCAGCGCGAGCTCGAGCGCGTGCGGGTGACCCGGCTGGCCGACCGCGCGCACTACGACCGCACGACGGTCGACGCGATCCTCGACGAAGCGTACGTGGCCCACGTCGGGGTGGTCGTCGACGGCGCGCCGGTGGTGCTGCCGTTCGCCTGCGCGCGGGTCGGCGACGAGCTGGTGCTGCACGGCTCGACCAAAGCCGGCGCGCTGAGCGCGGTCGCCGCCGGGGCGCCGGTCTGCGCGACCGTCACCCACCTCGACGGGCTGGTGCTGGCCCGCAGCGGCTTCCAGTCCTCGATGAACTACCGCACCGCGGTGGTGCACGGCCGGGCCCGCGCGATCACCGACCCGGCCGAGAAGATTCGCCTGCTCGACGCCTTCATGGACCGCCAGCTGCCCGGCCGCCGGGCCCAGGTCCGCGGCATGAGCGAGGGCGAGCTGCTGGCCACCCAGGTCGTGGCGCTCCCGCTGGACGCCGTCTCGGCCAAGGTGCGCGACGGCGGGGTGAAGGAGCCGGCCGAGGACGTCGACTCGGCGGTCTGGGCCGGGGTGATCCCGCTGCGGCTGGTGCGCGGCGCGGCGGAGCCCGACCCGACCAACGGCCCGCAGGCCCCGCCGCCGGCCGCATGAACGACGCGATCCGGCGCGCCGTCGCGGCGCTGACCGAGGGCGTGGACGCCCAGCGCCACTTCGACCTCGCCGCCACGCGCATCCAGCAGGCGCTGCTCGACGTCGCGGTCCCCGCCGTCGCCGGGCTGGAGATCGGCGTGCACGCCGAGCCGGCCCGGCTGGTCGGGGGCGACTACATCGACCTCTACGAGGCCGGCGGCGGCTCGCTGGTGTGCGCGATGGGCGACGCCTCGGGCAAGTCGCTGGCCGCCGCGATGACCGCGCTCATGCTGCGCTACCTCGTGCGCGGCCTGGTCACCGCGATGGGCGTCGCCGACTTGCCGACGCTGCTCGGGCACGTCAACACGGTGGTGAGCGAGGACCTCAGCGACGGCGCGTTCATCACCTTCTTGCTCGGCGTCTACGACGCGCCCAGCCGCTCGCTGCG
>CAXTNU010000142.1:2289-9006 GCA_964245595.1 uncultured bacterium
GTCACGAGCCGCCGCGGCTGCTGCGCGCGGGCGACCGGACCGTCGGCAGCATCGAGGCGCACGGCATCGTGCTGGGCATCGGACCGACGGTGAGCTATCCCGAGGTGAGCTGCACGGTCCAAGCGGGCGATCTGGTCGTGCTCTACACCGACGGCCTGACCGAGGCCACCAACGAGCGCGGCGAGCTCTACACCATCGAGTGCCTCTCGGCCGACCTGGTCGCCAAGCGCGACCGCAGCGCTCAGGAGATCGCGGACGCCATGTTCGAGACCGTCCGCGTCCACGCCAACGGCGAGCTGCGCGACGACGCCACGCTGCTGGTCCTGCGCGCTGTCTGATCTGGGTACGACCCGAAGCGTGGAGATCGGCTGGCCCGCGGAACTGGTCCTGATCCGGCACGCCGAGAGCGCCGGCAACGTCGCGCGCGAGCTCGCCCTGGCCTCGGGCGCGGCGACGATCGACGTCGGTGCGCGCGACTGCGACGTGCCGCTCTCGCCGCTGGGCGAGCGCCAGGCGGCGGCGCTGGGCCGCTGGTGGTCCAACCACGTTTCGCCCTACGACGCGCTGCTGTGCTCGCCGTACGTGCGGGCCCGGCAGACCGCCGCGATCGCGCTGGGCGCGGCCGGCTGGAACGGCATCCCGATCGTGGTCGACGAGCGCCTGCGCGAGAAGGAGTTCGGCGCGTTCGACCGCCTCACGCAGACCGGCATCGTGCAGCGCTACCCCGAGCAGGTGGAATTGCGCCAGGTGCTCGGCAAGTTCTACTACCGCCCGCCGGGCGGCGAGAGCTGGACCGACGTGATCCTGCGCGTGCGCAGCGCGTTCGAGACGGTCGTGCGCGAGCACGCCGGCAAGCGCATCGCGGTGATCTCGCACCAGGTGGTGGTGCTGTGCTCGCGCTACGTGATCGAGCGCTTGACCGAGGACGAAATCCTCGGGATCGACCGCCAGGGCGACGTGGCGAACTGCTCGGAGACGACGTATCACCTCGATCCGGCGGCGGACCGGTTGGCGCTGCAGGCGTACAACGTCGTCGCGCCGCTCGAGGAAGAGGGCGCGCCGGTCACGGCCCGCCCGGACGATCCGGTCGCGGCGAAGTGACGAGCAGCGTGGGCACGGAGAAGGACGGCAGCGAGCCGCGTATGCGCGCCTACACCGATATCGACGAGGCGCTGCTGCGTGGGTGGCCGTTGCCCGTGCCGGCGGAGGGTAGCAAGGACGAGCGCGGTAGCGTCTTCGTGGTCGCAGGCGCGCCGCAGATGCCGGGTGCGGCGGTGCTCGCGGCGACCGCGGCGTTGCGCGCGGGGGCGGGCAAACTGCAGATCGGGACCGTCGCGAGCGTCGCCGCGCACGTCGCGATCGCGGTGCCGGAGTCGCTGGTGGTCGCGCTCGACGAGACGACCAGCGGCGCGATCTCGCTCGCGGCCGTGGCGAAGATCGTAGAGCGCGCGAACCGCGCGGACGCGGTGGTGATCGGGCCGGGACTGGTGGACGAGTTCGCCTCGTCGGCGTTGATTGCGGCGATCACCGCGGGACTGGGAAAGCCGGCCGTTATCGATGCGGCGGCACTGGCGTGTTTCGCGGAGCACCCCGGCGCGATCGCGCGCCTGGGTGGGCGGGTGGTGCTGACGCCGCATGCCGGCGAGATGGCGGCGATGCTCGGCCGGCCGCGCGCCGAGATCGAAGCGGATCAGGCGCGGTTTGCGCGTGAAGCGGCGGAGCGGTTTGGCGCGGTAGTCGCACTCAAGGGCGCGCAGACGTTCATCGCCGCCCCGGATGGGCGGGTCTACCGCAACGCGCGGGGCGACGTGGGTCTGGCGACGTCGGGGTCCGGCGACGTGCTGGCGGGCATCATCGGCGGGTTGCTCGCCCGTGGCACAGAGCCAGTGCAGGCGGCAATGTGGGGAGTATATTTGCACGCGCGGGCGGGTCAGGCACTGAGCGAGCGCGGCGGGATCGGATTCTTGGCGCGCGAGATCGCGGCCGAGGTGCCATCGTTGATGAGGGCATTGACTCGCTGATGGTTCGGCAGCCTGCTAGCTAGTATCGATGGGGGTGCTATGCTGTGTTCAGGTCAGTAGCCGAACGTCGTACGCGAAATCATCGATTCGCCAGGTGACAGCCGCGAATCGCGGGTGCAGCGGGTTGATCAGCACGTTGCGCTCTGGCAGTATATCGGGAAGGATCGCGGACGGAACGACGAGTCCCAAAGATTCGCCGCTTGCGATCCACGCATCGCCGACCGCTCGTAGCTCGGCAGGCGCCGGAACGTGACGCCAATCGGCCGGCAGTGTTACAGCGGTAGCGGTGAGAGGAGTGACATCGCTCTCATCGACGTCCGCGGTGACGACGACGAGAGCTGGTGGTGAAGCGACGTCGAAGTCCGACGTGTCGACGTGGGCGAGGAATTCGAGCATCGCGAGCGTCGACGTCGTCGACGTGTAGGCCATTCGCGTCCGCGGACTAGACCAGCGTCCTCCGACCTGAAACGACCCTTCTCCGTCGAGCGGGGTCTTTGCGTACTTGCGATACGCGATCCGGTAGATTTGCAACGCGAGGGACTAGCTGTATCCGCCCAGGAGTGCGCGGGTGAGGACCGCTTCGACCTCACGCGCGCCGACGTCGGTCTGCAGTAGTGAGATCGGCTCGACGCCGCCCAGCGCGCGGTTTGGCTTTTGCAGCCATCGTCCGACTGCGTTCGTGGACCCGAGGGCTTCGTTGCCGAGCGCCGCGATCCGCCCGAGGCGAACTGTCCGCTCGGATTCGACGAGGTCGAGCCGCTGCGCTTCACCGCCCTTACGACGCCGCACCGTGCTCTGCGCAATGCCCACTCCTTCGAGGATCGCCCGTTGCGTGGCTCCTAACGCAACGATGGCGTGGTCGAGCGCCGCAACGGGCACCCCTTCATGAATGAGCGTATCGAGATCGCGATCGCTGCGGATCGTCCGGCGGCCAAGTGTCGCTTCGCCTCCCAGGAATGCGACGATGGAAAAGACATCCATATGGACTCTAAATATGCGCCATATGGGCGCAAAGATCAAGTGCTGGCTTGCCCAGAAGCCGGCCGTGATCGCCACGGTGGCGGTGGCGTGTTTCGCAGAGTTTAGCAGCTCACCCGTTCATCCGGTCTGAGATTCCCGGAATTCTTGCGGCAAGTTCGATCATAGCGCTCATGGTCTGAAGATGCGATCCCCAGCTCGTCACCGCGTACTTCCGGCAGAGCCTGTCTACACTAGCTTTCGGAACCCGACGTTGATTGTTAATGCAGGTTGCCTCGGCTCCCAGAGCTTCTCGTTCGCTGCTGCGGAACGATCCTGAACGCGAAGCTGATCGTGCTCCCAACGTTGGCCATTTGCATTCTTGTTCAGTACTAGAATAGTCGCTCGGGAGGTCCTCGCCTGCTTCACGTGACGCCAAAGGGAAGCGCTCGCTCCCGAGCACCGCGTATGCTATGGAATCAACAACAGCTTGCCGACCGTCTTGCGAGCCTCTAGGTCGCGGTGTGCCTGCGCCGCTTCCGCTAGCGGATACGCCTCTCCGATTCGCACCTTCAGCTTCCCCGCCATGATGCCGCCGAAGATGTCGTTCACGCGCCCCATCAGCTCTTCGCGGGTGAGCACGTAGTGGCCCATGGTCGGGCGGGTGACGTACAGCGACCCCAAGCTCATCAGCTTGAGCGGGTCGACCGGCGGCACCGGGCCGCTGGAATTTCCGTACACCACTAGATACCCACGCGGCCGCAGCGTGTTCAAGCTGCGTTCCCACGTATCTTTGCCGACCGCGTCGTAAGCGACGTGAACGGCATGCTCGCCGACGAGCTCGCGCACCGCGCCGGCGAAGTCGACCGCCTTGTAGTCGATCGTGTGATCCGCGCCCGCTTCTTTGGCGAGCTGCACTTTCTCCGGCCCGCCGGCCGTTGCGATCACCGTCGCCCCGCGCATCTTCGCGAACTGCACCAAGAGCGCGCCGACCCCGCCCGCCGCCGCGTGGACCAGCGCCACGTCACCGGACTTCAGCGGATACGTGTCGTGCGACAGGTAATGGGCCGTGATCCCTTGCAGCATCGCGGCGCACGCGGTACGGTCGTCGATCTCGTCGGGAATGACGACGCACTCCTTGGCCGGCACGACGTGCGCCTCGGCGTACGCGCCCAGCGCCGACTGCGCGTACGCGATCCGCTGGCCGACCCGCGGCTCGCTCACCTCCGGGCCGACGGCCTCGACCGTGCCCGCGCCCTCGCGCCCGAGCACGAACGGCAACTGGGCCGGGTAGAGCCCGCTGCGCAGGTACGTGTCGATGAAGTTGATCCCAATGGCGGTCTGGCGCACCAGGACCTCGCCCGGGCCCGGCGTGGGCACCGGGATGTCGCTGAGCTGGAGAACTTCGGGGCCGCCGAGGCGGTCGACGCGGATCGCTTTCACGCCCGTTCCGACCACCGAACCGGCCACACGGTTTCCACCGGCCACAAGCAACCGGCCCAGTTTCCGAGCGGACATCGGGGGTACGCTTGCGGCATGGAACGGCGTGACCTGTACCAAGACGATCTGACCGAAGAGCGCATGCCTTCGCCCGCCCAGCGCGACGAGGTGCAGGCCACCGAGACGCTCGACCCCGACGCGTCGCAGGACGACGGGCCGGGGCCGATGCCCAAGGGCGATCTGGCCAAGCGCGGCACGCTGGGGTACCCCGACGCGGTCCCCGGCGGCGTCAAAGGCCGCGACGAGGACAACGTGTGATGCCGCTGATGCCGTACTACCTGGGCTCGGACGAGCCCGAGACCGACGACGACGAGCTGGCCGACGAAGACGAAGACGAGGACGACGACGAGTCCGAAGACCTGGACGACTGAACGGCCCGCCCGCGCCGTGCGGCGCGCGCAGGTCCGCCCGGTTCAGCTGAGCTCGCGCGTGCTCGAAGTGCCGGGCACGCGCGGCGCGGCCGGGTCGCCGGTCGTCACGTCCGAGGTCCCGCGCACGTCACCGAGCGGGCCCGATCCGCCGGCCTCGCCGGCCGGCAGGCTGTCGATGAGATCGGTCGCGGCGTCGCCCGCCATGCCCATCGACTCGTTCTGGGCTAGCGTCGTCTGACCGCGGCCGGCCGCCGACTCGGCATGGAACAGGTAGGCCGAGGAGGTCGGGTCCAGCGCGCCCGGCGGCGCCTGCTCGACCATCGTGGCGAAGTGCTCGAGGTCGTTCTGCAGCGCGCGCTCGAACTGGCCGCCCACGCCCAGCGCCTCGCCCAGCGCCCCCAGCACGCCCGCCGGCGGGTCGTACTCGACCGCGACGGTCAGCTTGGTCCGCTCCGGGCCGAGGGGTTCGAAGGTCACCGAGCCGCTGTTCTTGAGCCCGTCGACCGAGCGCCAGCCAATGCGCTGGTCGGGCACCCAGCCTTCGTTGACGGCGTCCCACTCGTGCTTGCCCACCACGTCGACCACCCAGTGGCTGCGCTCGTCGTCCAGATACGTGACCTCCTTCACGAAGGTCATGAACTTGGGATAGTCGTTGAAGTGCGTGTAGAGCTCGTAGACCTGGTGGAGCGGTGCGTTCACCGTGACCGACGCGCCGTGCGCTGCCATGAGGACCCCTTTCGGCTGCAAGCGAGCAAGAGAAGTCGTACCCGCCGCGACGGCGGGCGTACCGTTTGCGGGTAGGAGGCAGGCATGGCGATGCACCTGGACATCGGGATGCTCAAGGAAACGTTCTCGCGCTGGAACGCCGACAAAGCGCCGCGCCTGGCCGCCGCGCTCTCGTACAGCACGATCTTCGCGATCGCGCCGCTGCTCATCATCGTGATCGCGGTCGTGGGCCAGGTGCTGGGCATGACCGGGCAAGCGCACCCGCACAGCCAGACCGAGAACCAGCTGCTGGGAGCGATCCAGAGCTCGGCCGGTAAGGGCGCGGCAGACGCCGTGCGCGGCATGGTCACCGCGACGTTCAACAAACCGCACCAGGGCGTGATCGCGCAGGTCATCGGCTGGATCACGCTGGCGCTGGGCGCGTCGGGCTTGTTCGCCGCGCTGCAAGACTCGCTCAACACCGTCTGGCACGTCGAGGACCAGAAGCGCACGATCTGGCAGACGATCCGCGACAAGGTGGCGTCGCTGGGGATGCTGCTCGTGATCGGCTTCCTGCTGCTCGTCACCACCATCCTGAGCGCGGCGCTGACCTTCGTCTCGACCTACGTCACGCATCTGCTGCCGTTTCCCGGTGCCGGGTTCGTGTTCGCGCTCGTCAACTGGGTCGTCAACGTCGGCGTGATCTCGCTGCTGTTCGCGCTGATCTACAAGTTCTTGCCCGACGCCAAGGTCGAGTGGCGCGACGTCTGGACCGGCGCGCTGGCGACCGCGGTGCTGTTCGTGGTCGGCCAGCAGCTGATCGCGCTCTATCTGGGCAAGGCCGGGGTCGGCTCGGCGTACGGTGCGGCGGGCTCGCTGCTGGTGCTGCTGCTGTGGATATATTATTCGTCGATGATCCTGCTGTTCGGCGCGGAGTTCACCCGCGTGTACGCCGAGAAGCACGGTTCGATGGCGTCGCAGGCCGCCGCCTCGGACGGCGATCCCAAGACGCGCGGCGCGACGCCCTCGACCACGCAGGGCGCGACGGTCGCAACCGGCGCGGGCGACGCCGGAACGGCGAAACCCGCCGACGCCGCGTCCGGCTCGAAGACCTCGAAGGGCGCGAAAGCAGCGAACGCCGCGCCCTCGGCGCGCGGCGAGAG
>CAXTNU010000143.1:0-3376 GCA_964245595.1 uncultured bacterium
CCCCGCCGCCGTGGGCCAGGGCGGCGGCTGCCACCAGCGGCCCGATCCCGTAGCCGAGCTGGCCGCCGATCTGGTAGATCGAGATCGCCGAGGCTCGCCGGGTCCCGCCCAGCAGGGTCGAGTAGCGGCCCGCCTCGGGGTGCATCACCGCCGAGCCCAGCCCGCCCAGCACGACGCAGACCACCAGCCCGGGCACCGAGGTCGTCGCGGCGGCGAACGAGATCGCGACCGCGGTCAGCCCGACCGAGGCGGGCAGAAACCACCACCGCCCGCGCCGGTCGCTGTACGCGCCGGCCAGCGGCTGCGCGATCGAGCTGGTCAGGTACCACGCGAAGGCCAGCGCGCCCTGATACCAGGCCGGCAGCCCGGCCCGCGTGACGTCGAAGAAGATCACGAACGGGACCACGCCCGAGTACAGGTCGCTCGCGCCGTGCGCGAACGCCATCAGCGAAACCCCGCGCAGGTTCCAGGGCCGAGTCAGGGTCGCGCTCGTCATCGCCGGTAAAATCATCCTATCGCAAGGGGCGTCCGAGGCGACAAGGACTTGCCCCGCGCGCCGGTGAGAATGCTGGCATGGCCGTGAGCGTACCCTGCGCCGCCGCGTGAAGCTTTCCTCGCAAGCGTACGGGCCGATCGGGCTCCTGCTCGCCGCGCTGGTCGCGGCGGTCGTGTGGGTGCTGCCGTCGTCGTACACCGGGCTGCTGACGCTGATCGGCCTCTACGGCCTGGTCGCGCTGGGCCTGAACCTGTTCATGGGTTATGCGGGACAGGTGTCGCTCGGGCAGGCCGCGTTCGTCGGGGTCGGCGCGTACACGTCGGCCGCGCTCGCCGTGAAGGCCGGCGTGACGCCCTGGCTGGGCACGCTCGCGGGTGCCTTGGCCGCCGCGCTGGTGGCCTACGTGCTGAGCTTCGTCGCGCTGCGCTTGCGCGAGAACCTGCTGGCGCTGGCCACGCTGGCGCTGGGGATCGTGATCAACGTCGTCTTCAACGAGTGGGAGTTCATCGGCGGGTCGTCGGGCTTCAAGGACATCCCGGGCTTCGCGCTGGGCGGGCACGTCTTCGACCAGCGCGCCTACGCGGTGCTGGCCTGGCTGCTGTTCGCGCTGGGCATCTGGTTCGCGGGCAACCTGGTGCGCTCGAGCTTCGGGCGGGCGCTGATCGCGATCTCGGCCGGCGAGCTGGGCGCGCAGGCGCTGGGCGTGGACGGCGAGCGGCTGCGGCGCCAGACCTTCGTGCTCAGCGCGGTCTACGCCGGGGTCGCGGGCGCGGTGTACGCGTCGGTGTTCTCCTACATCGACCCGACCTCGTTCGGCTTCGTGCTGTCGGTGAACTTCGTGCTGATGTCGGTGATCGGCGGGATCCGCAGCTTGTGGGGAGCGCTGGTCGGCGCGGCGTTCGTGGTCGTGCTGGGGCAGGTGCTGCGCACCGTCATTCCCGCCGTGCTGCCCAACGCGCGAGGCGAGTTCCAGCAGTTCTTCTTCGGGGCGATCCTGATCGCGATCTTGATCTGGCTGCCCAAGGGCATCACCAGCCGTCTGAGCGAAGCGCGCCGCGCGTGATCGCATCGCTGTGGCAATACGTTCTGGCCGGCATCGTCGCGGGCGCGATCTACGCCCTGATCGCGGCCGGCTTCGTGCTGATCTACCAAGTCACCGGGCTGATCAACTTCGCGCAAGGCGAGTTCGCGATGATCGGCGCGCTGACGGCCGCGTCGCTGGCCGCGACCGGGATGCCGCCGCTGGCGGCGGCGGGGATCGCGGTGCTGGCCGCCGCGCTCGTCGGCGCGCTGTGCTACCTGCTCGCGATCCGCCCGGCGCGCGGCGCGACCGGGGTGACGCTGATCTTCATCACGCTCGGCCTGGACGTCGCGCTGCGCGGCGCCGGGCTCTTCGTGTGGGGCACCAACCCTTACGCGCTGGAGGCGTTCAGCCGCGGGCGCGCGATCACGGTCCTGGGCGGCGTGCTGCAGCCGCAAGCGTTCTGGGTGCTGGGCACCGACCTGCTGGTGTTCGCGGCACTCTACCTGTTCTTCCGGTACACCTATGCCGGCACCGCGGTGCGCGCGGCGGTCGCGAACCCGCCGATCGCCTCGACCTTCGGCATCCCGCTGCGCACCTTCGCGTTCTGGAGCTTCATCGCGGCGGCCGCGATCGGCGGCGTGGGCGGGGTGATGGTCGCGCCGATCACCCAGGCGACGTACGACATGGGCTTGACGCTGGGGCTGGCCGGGTTCGTCGCGGCGGTGCTGGGCGGGCTGGACAGTTTGCCGGGTGCGCTGCTGGGCGGTTTCGTGCTGGGCATCGTGCAGAAGGTCGCGGGCGGGCTGCTCTCCACCGGCTGGGAGGAAGGCATCGGCTTCCTGATCCTGGTGCTCGTGCTGGTGCTGCGCCCGCAGGGCCTGCTCGGCCGCGCGGCGCGCCGCGCGTGAAGGCGCTGGCGTGACGACGCCCGCCATCGGACCTTCGCCCGCTGCCGGAACGGTGCCCGTGACGACGCTCGACGTGCGCGGCGTGACGATGCGCTTCGGCGGGGTCGTCGCGCTGGAGGACGTGAGCTTCGCGGCGCGCGGCGGCGAGGTGCTCGGCGTGATGGGCCCCAACGGGGCCGGCAAGACGACGCTCTTCAACGTGATCAGCGGCGTCCAGCGGCCGACCCGCGGCGAGGTGTCGCTGGGCGGCGTGCGATTGACCGGGCGCAGCGTGGATCGGGTCGCGGCGCTGGGCGTCACGCGGACGTTTCAGACGCCCGTGATGTTCTGGGGCCTAACGGTGCGCGAAAGCTTGGCCGTAGCGCTGGCGGCGCACGAGTCGGGCGGCGCGTACCCGCCCCGGCCCGAGCGCGGTCTGCTCGCCTGCGGCTTGGGCGTGCCCGGCCGGCGGCGGGCCGACACGGCGCTGGCCGAGCGCGCCGACGCGCTGCTTGCCGGAACGGCGCTCGCGAGCATGGGTGACCGGCCCACCGAGACGCTGGCCTTCGGCGAGGAGCGCATCCTGGAGCTGGCCCGCGCGCTCGCGGTGCGGCCGGCGGTGCTGCTGCTCGACGAGCCGCTCTCCGGGCTCAACCCTGACGAAGCGCAGGACGTGCTTAGCGCGGTGCGCGCCGCGCGCGCGGACGGCATCGCGGTGCTGCTGGTGGAGCACGCGGTGGGCGAGCTCTTGTCGGTCGCGGACCGAGTGGTGGTGCTCGACCACGGCCGCACGATCGCGCACGGTACGCCCGCGCAGGTCGCCGCCCTTAGTGCCCGTCACGCGGTTTCCCCCGCCGACCCGCAATCGACCGCCAGCGTCGCCGACGCGCTGGCCTATGCGCCGCCAGTCAATGCATCGCTCGACCGCTCCAACATCGTCGCCGCCACCGCGCCGATTCCGCGCAGTGT
>CAXTNU010000143.1:3386-8926 GCA_964245595.1 uncultured bacterium
CGCACGGTACGCCCGCGCAGGTCGCCGCCGACCCTGTCGTGATCGACGCGTACATCGGGGACGAGCTCGAATGAGCGACGCGCCGCGCGACACGCCCGTACTCGAAGTCGAGAACGTGTCGACGATCCGCGGCCGAGTGCAGGTGCTGTGGGACGTCAGCCTGACCGTGAACCGCGGCGAGACGGTCGCGATCGTCGGCCCCAACGGGGCCGGTAAGACGACCCTGGTCGGCTCGATCACGGGGCTGATCCCGCCCGCCGCGGGGCGCATTCGGGTCAACGGCGCCGACGTCACCGGCCTGTCGCCCGAGCGGCGCGCGGCCCGGCGCGTCGCGCTGGTGCCGGAGCGGCGCGGTATCTTCGCCCCGCTCACCGTGCGCGAGAACTTGCTGATGGGCGCCTACGCGCGCCGCCCCGGCAAGGCCGAGCTGGAGGCCGACCTCGATGACGTGTTCGGGCTGTTCCCGGCGCTGGTGCGCTACCGCGACGCGACCGCCGGCTCGCTCTCGGGCGGCGAGCAGCAGATGGTCGCGATCGGGCGGGCGCTGATGGCCAAGCCCGAGCTGATGCTGCTCGACGAGCCCAGCCTGGGCCTCGCGCCCAAGGTCCGCAGCGAGAACTTCGGCGCGCTGGCGCGCCTGGCGCAGCGCGGCGTCACGATCCTGCTGGTCGAGCAGAACTTGCGCCTGGCGGCCAAGATCTGCGGCCGCGCGTACCTCATGCAGCGCGGCCGCATCGTCGGCACCGAGTCCTCGGAAGAGCTGGCGCGCTCCGCGCGCCGCGTGTACCTGGAGTCGCACGGGTGAAGCGCGACAGCCACAGAACCCACCCGCCCAAGGAGGTCGTCACCATGCGTTCGACACTCGTCCGGTTCGGCGCGCTCGCGCTGGGCCTGGCCCTCACCGTCTCCGCCGCGCCGCCGCGCGGCGCATCCGCCGCCGGCGAACCGTACGTCATCGGGGCGGTCGTCTCCGAGAGCGGCCCCGGCTCGTCGCTGGGCCGGCCCGAAGCCGACAGCATCCAGCTCGCCGTCGACGAGATCAACAAGTCCGGCGGCGTCGGCGGGCACCAGCTCCAAGTCACCATCCTCGACGACGAGTCCAACCCGACCACCGCCGTCAACGACGTGCGCCAGCTGCTCGACAAGCACGTCGCGGCGATCATCGGCTCGTCGCTCACCCAGACGTCGCTGGCGATGGTGCCGGTGGTGCAGCAGGCCGGCATCCCGCTGATCTCGCTTGCGTCGAGCGCGCAGGTCATCACCCCGGTCTCGGACCGGCGCTGGGTCTTCAAGATGCCGATCACCGACTTCCACGTCGCCCAGACGCTGCAAGAATACCTCAAGAAGCACAAGCAGACGAAGGTCGCGGTGGTCTACCGCAACGACGACTACGGCAAGACCGGCCTGAGCCATTTCCAGGACGCCGGCAAGAGCGCCGGTTTCCAGGTAATCGACTCCGAAGCGATCGCGGCCAACGCCACCGACGCGACGACCCAGTTGACCCATGTCAAATCGGCCAATCCCGAAGCGGTCGTCGTCTGGACCACGCTCCCCTCCGCGACGGTCGTCATGAAGGCCTACCGCGAGCTGAGCTTGCCCTACCCGATCTACTACTCCGACGGCTCCGCCAACGGCGCGTTCCTGGTGCAGGCCGGCGACGCGGTCAACGGCGCGATCATCGCGAGCACCAAGATCAACGTGGCCGACCAGATCGCCGCGAACGACCCGCAGAAGAAGGTGCTCACGCACTACATCGACGCCTTCGGCAAGGCGTACCCCAAGGATCTGCCGGTCAGCATCTTCGGCGGCTTCGGCTACGACAGCGTGTACGTGCTGGCCGACGCGCTGCGCCACGCCGGCGGCACCCAGCCCGCCAAGCTGCGCGACGCGCTCGAGCGCGTCAGCTACACCGGCGTGTCGGGCCAGTACCGCATCTCGGCCAACGACCATAACGGTTTGTCCACGTTCTCGACCGTGCTCACGCAGGTCGACAAGCAGAAGTTCAAGCTGATCCGCTAGGACGGCGCGAGCACGATGACGGACGCCGAGCGGGTAGAGGCGTACCGAAACAGAGTCGTGGATGGCGCCGGCGCCGCAAGTGGTGCCGGCATCGCAGCCGGCACGCGCTTGCGGCGGCAGATCTCGTTGCCGCACGGCATCGGCCTCGCAGCCTCGACCGTCATCGGGTCGGGGCTGCTGGCGCTGCCGGGGCTGGCCATCGACCGTTCCGGCCCGTACGTCGCCTTGGCGGGTTGGGCCGCGACGCTCGTGCTGTCGCTTCCGCTGATGCTCGTGTTCATGCGCTTGACGCAGCACGTCGAGGACGCGGGCGGGCTGGCGCGCTACGCCGCGCTCGCGCTGGGTCCGGCGGCGGGCTCCGCCGCCACCTTCGTGATCGTCGCGACGTTCGCGCTCTGCATTCCGGTCGGCACGACGATGGGCGGCGCGTACCTCCAGCACATGCTCGGCCTGCCGGCCTGGACGGTGCTGCCGCTCACCCTCGCGCTGCTCGCCTTCACCACGCTGGTCAACCTGGGCGGCGCGAAGCCGTCGGGCGTGGTGAACAACCTCGCGGTGGTGTCGCTGGTGGGGCTGATCGCGGTCCTGGTCACGCTCAACGCCGGTTATGTCGGCATCGGCGCGCACGCCGCCGTACAGCTCGCCGGCGGCACGGTGCCCGTCGCACCGCACGCGCTGTGGGGTTCGTGCGCGCTGCTGTTCTGGGCCCTCCTGGGCTGGGAGAACTTGAGCTTCGGCAGCGAGGAGTACCGCGGTGCGAACGCGGGCTTCGTGCGCACGATCTATCTGCTGGGCTTCGCGCTGGTCGGCGTGCTCTACGCGGCGCTGGCGCTGGTGAGCAGCGGCGCGGCGCTGGCGGGGCGCTCGGTCGACGGCGTGACCGGGCTGCTCGCGCTGGTGCAAGGGCGCCCGATCCAGCCGCTGGTCTACGTGCTGATCGGGCTGGTCGTGGTGGCCAACGTGAACGCCTGGGTCTTCGCCGCCAGCCGGCTCTTGTTCGCCGCCGGCCGCAACGGCGATCTGCCGCGCGCGCTGGGCAGGCTTTCTCCGCGCGGCGTCCCGGTGCACAGTTCGCTCGCGCTGTTCGCCCTCTGCACGGTCCTCGCCGGCGCGATCGCGCTGGGCGTTCTGCCGCTCACCGTCGGCGTGTCGATCGCCGACCAGAACTTCATCGTCCTCTATCTAGCAGCGATCGTCGCCTTTGCGCGAGTCGACAAGACATGGTCGGGGCGAGTGCTCGTCGTGTTCGCGGCGCTGTCGTGCGTGTTTCTGCTGTCCGGGTTCGGAGCGTGGCTGCTCTTCCCGGCCGGCTTGGCGCTAATAGGTTACTGGAACCACCGCCGCGGCACAGGGTCTGAAGCGACTCCGCACTGACTATAGGGTCGGATCGAGCACCGTGATCGGCATGTTGCGAAGTCGCGCACGTTGCGCGTCACTAAGGCGGAAGTCGTGCTCGAGTGCGGGCGGACGATCCAGCGCAAGGAGGCGCAACAGCAACTGCTGGATGTCGCCGAGGGCGACCGGACGATGCGTTTGCTGCGTGTTGCTGTGCAGGCGGTCGAGGCGTTCGGTGATGTCGACGTCGCGCTGGCCTGGCTGCGAACGCCGAATACCGCCCTGGTCGGCAAGACGCCGCTTGACATGGTGACGACGGAGGCCGGTACGGGGCTCGTTCGCCGAGCGCTGGGCGTGATCGAGTACGGCGGGGTGGCTTGACCGTCCGAGCCTGGCACCTCGGACAACGCCGCCATAGCGATCCCCCGCCGGTCGCGTTTGACGGGCGCGGAAGCGATCTCAACGGCGGGCGCTGGAACCCGTCGGTATTCCGGCCGCGTACGCCGGCTCGTCGCGGTCGCTGTGCGCTCTTGAGTACCTGGTGCACGTTGACAGGGTGCTCGCTGCACGGCTCGATCTGGTGTTCGCCGAGGTATCGTTCGACAGCAGCGACGTCGAGATCGCCACGTCGCCCGCTGGCTGGCATGCCGCCGGATCACTCCATCGCGGTCTCATACGGTCAGGCGTGGCTTCGCGAGCAGCGTTCGCTCGCGCTTCAGGTGCCCTCGGTGGTGATTCGCGAGGAAGCGAACTACGTGATCAATCCGCGCCACCCACGTGCATCCGGCCTGGTGTATTCGGCACCCTCGAGCCGTTCACGTATGATGCTCGGCTCTTCGCCTGATGAAGTCGACCGGTCAGAGGTTCTCGGGCCTCTTAGACCGCAGAAAGCGGCGATGATCGACGAAGAAGCGTCCAAGATTCGCACCCTTGAGGCGGACGAGCACGCCTTCATCGCCGGCCGCAACGGCGATCTGCCGCGCGCGCTGGGCACTCTTTCTCCGCGCGGCGTCCCGGTGCGCAGCTCGCTCGTGCTGTTCGCGCTCTGCACGATCCTCGCGGGAGCGATCGCGCTGGGCGTTCTGCCGCTCACCATCGGCGTGTCGATCGCCGAACAGAACTTCATCTTCCTCTATCTAGCAGCGATCGTCGCCTTCGCGCGAAGTCGACAAGCCATGGTTGGGATGGGTGCTCATCGTGCTCGCGGCTCTGTCGTGCGCGTTTTTGCTGTCCGGCTTTGGAATGTGGCTGTTGTTTCCAGCCGGCTTGCGCTGGTGGGCTACTGGAATCATTGGCGACATCGCGCGTTGACGGCTAGAGCTGGTTTCACCTATAAGTAACCGAGTGGCCAAGCCTTGAATCATCCAGCACGTTTTGCCTCTAGTGAACGTAATATTCTACACGTGACATCATAAACGTCACCGGAACGCGTCAATAGTTTTGAGCCTATCGGCGACTATGCGGTTGCCTCATGTAGGTCGGCTCCGATGGATCCGGGGCTGCATCAACCGATGAGGCGGTGCAAGCGCCGCTGGATACTTCGTCGAGAGCGTCGCCCTACGCAACCCGGGAAAACATGCGGTGCGCGGGGTAATATAAAGCATGACTACGCAGGAATTGATTTCTCAGGTTTACTCTGCTTTCAATCAGCGAGACGTTGATGCCACACTCGCGCTGATGAGTGAGAATGTCAATTGGCCCAAAGCGTCCGAGGGCGGTCGAGTCGTCGGGAAACAAGAAATTCGAGATTATTGGACGCGTCAGTGGGCTGAGTTCGACCCTCGCGTCGACGTGCTTGCAGTGGTCGACCGTAAAGCGGGCAAGGTCGACGTCAAGGTTCATCAGCTCGTAAAGACGTTGAAAGGCGATGTCTTGTCAGATACGGAGCTCTGGCACCACTATACCATTGCGAACGGACTCATCGAGCGCATGGACATCGAGGAAGGGGAAGGCAGTTTAGAAGGCCCGTCCGAGGCTTTCTCGGGGAGTGACCCACGAGCGCGGCCGTGAACACGTCACGCGAAGGGGTTACCTTAACTCGAAACGCTTTCGATCACTTCTCATTGCGAATAGACTCGATGGCAGCAAGTCGAAATTAATCTTTGGTCTTCGCAAAGTGCGAAAGAAAAGGGGGGCTTCGGACTTCTTGGTGGCTGAAGAAGCGTAAACCGCCTGTCGTGTCGTAG
>CAXTNU010000144.1:0-8896 GCA_964245595.1 uncultured bacterium
GGCCTGCAGCGCGAGGTGCGCATCACCGGTTGGGTCAGCGGCGAGCAGGTCCGCGCCGAGATACTCGCGGCGCGTGCCCTTGTCCTGCCGAGCTTCGCGGAGGGCTTGCCCGTCGTCATCATGGAGGCGATGGCGCTAGGCCGGCCGGTCGTCACGACGATGATCGCCGGCATTCCGGAACTGGTGCGCGACCGACAGGAAGGGTGGCTGGTCCCGGCCGGCGATGTCGGGGCGCTCGCGACGGATCCGCTCCTCGATCTCGTCGACGGCGTCGCGCGCGGCGACTTGGCGCCCGTCGGCGGCGTGCTGCTCGTCGCGCTGCTGTGCGGCGCGGTATTCGCCCGCGCGGCGCGCGACGCATACCCCGAGCTCTATGCGTTCTCGCTCGCGCACTTCGAGTTCCGCGCGCGCATGACGGCCCGGCGCACGCGCGGCAACGACGTGCAGGCCAAGCGCACGCGCGCAATCAGCGGACGCAGCATGCTACGCGGCGCGGCGGCGTTCGTGTGGCTCGACGCGCTGACCTGGTCGCGCCGCGTCTCTCCGGCGGTCAGCGGGCTGACCGCCGCACTCGCGCTCATCGTCGGCGTCGGACTGGGCCTGTTCGCACGCGGCACGGATGCGGAGGCCGCGACGCTGACGATCCTCACCGTGCTGCCGAACCTGCTGATCACCTTCGCCTCGACCGCCGGCTTGCGGCTCGCCGCCGACCTGCGCCGGCCGCTGTTCTGGCTGGGCGAGGTCACGCTGGCCGAGCGGCTCGCGGCCTGGACCTACGCGCCGCTCTGGCGCGACGCGCTCTACTTCGGCCTGGCGGCGCTCGGCTTCGGCGTACTGACTCGCGACGTGGCGCGCACGCTCACGCTGTTACTGGTCGCGCTGGCGCTGGTCGTGCTGACCCGCGCGGCCGGGGTGACGGTGTTCGCCCTGCTGCCCAACGCGCTCGACCAGCGCGGCCCGGCGGTCTTCATCCGGCTCGCGGTGGCGTACGCGCTGGTCGTACCGGCCGCGGGCGGAGCGGTGCTGGCCGGGTTCCTAGCCCGCTCGCTGCTCGCTGGGGCGGGCGCCGGGCTCGTGCTCGCCACGGCCGAGGCCGCCGTGCTGATCGGCTTCGCCGCGTGGCGGCTCGCTGGCCGTGTCGACCGCCTCGCGAACGCTTGAAAGACGTTCCCGTCCTCTGCGAGAAAGCTTACCAGAGCAAGCAGCCTTGAATCGGAGGAGCCAGTGGAGCCTAATGATCAAGAGCATCAAGCGTATCCAGACGTTTTCCATGACGCGGCTGAATTAGTGCGGTGGTACGAAAGATACGGGTTTTTTCATAGACGGCTTGCCCGTTTGGTGGCTCAGTTTTTGCACCTGGAGATCGGGCTCTGCTTCGAAGGAATCGATCTACCGGTGTTAGCACGAATTACTCATCGCGAAAAGCACGTTGATTCCTTGCTCAGAAACCTTCATAGCCGACCTGAGAGGTATTGTACTGAGCCAAGTTCTTGTCTGATAGGGAGAGAACAAGTACGTGATCTGGCTGGTGTGCGAGCGGTTTTTTATTTCTACGATCAAGTGGATACATTTGCGGAACGCCTGAAGCCATCAATCGTTGACAAGTTCGGACCGCATGCATACAGCACCCTCAAAAAAAGAGAAGACCCGGACACCGGCTATAGATCCTGGCATTTCGTTGTCAATGTTCAGAAGGGAACGAAATTTTATAACTGCCTGAATAAGATTGATCAGTACTACTTGTACGGTTTGTTCTGCGAAACGCAACTCAGAACGATCCTCCAAGAGGCGTGGGCTGAGGCCGAGCACGACATTTTGTACAAAGCCAAACAAGAACCAAACGCGCCTTCTGCATTGCTGATCAAGACATTTACGCGGTTGTCTGATAGACTTGACGACATAGATCACGACCTGGTCAAACTCAAGGCAGAGTATGAGAATACCAAGCTGCTACGCGGCAGCAAGAGTGACGACAATGATGCGATTAGGCAGCATTGGCATTACAAACAGCCTGCATTATCTGGCGCTGAAACATACAATGACATTGAGTACCCCTATGAGCTATTGCATTGCTCGAAGCCAGGTAACGGATTAGATATTCCCTTCCACATAGAATCGAATCCGGTGCTATTTGATGTGGATGAGGAAATGTCTCCCATCACCGGTGGAATTCCATATAAAGAGCGGGTTTGGGTCCAGCTTGAGCGCGAAGAGCCAGAATTCATTGATTCAATCACCAATGACAGCGTCGTAGTGCGCGCAACAGATTGGGATGGAGCGAACAATGTGCTGAGTGTTCAATTAGCCACGTATTCCGATCAGGTCGTAACAAATCACAAGAAAACGTACACAAAGATCATTCCCGGGACACCTGATAAGCAGATATTAAGCCTTGCTTTTCGTCCCATTGCCGACCAGAACGGGCGTCCGATACTGTTGCCTCTGCGGGAAAGCCCGCTTTCTAATACTCTCGGCATAGCCAGCATTGTTCTTACGGCTGACGAAAGCTGGTTGATAGGGCTCCGAACGTCAGCCTTGGCATTTGACCCTAATCTGTGGGGGTGCTCCGCATCAGGGGCCTTGAACTGGACCGAATTAGGACATTGGCGAACTGCGGGCTCCAATTCGTGGATGAAGAGCGGAGTGATAAGAGAAAATCGAGAGGGAACTTGGTTGAGCGCAAGACCGGACGAAGTTCATTATCTGGGTTTGGCAAGGGAGTTCGGTCGGCTCGGAAAGCCCCAAATCTTTTTCTTGATTCGGACGAGCAAATCGGGACCAGAGTTGATCACTACGTTTCGGACATATAGGCAAGATGATTCGAGATTCCTGGCACTTAAATACCTAACAGCACGACAGGCGCAAACATTGATAGGTAAGGACGAGACGCAGATACGTGAGCTTTGCGGAAATGCAGGTGTTAGCGAGGAATTGCGGTTCAACCTATACCTGGCCCTACGATACACCAATAAACTGCAAGGACTTTAGTCGAACAAATGTTACTACAAGTGGAATCGCCGAGCATGACATTGCCACTCAACTTCTATTGCATTGAGACCCATAATCGATACAACACCAAAAGCTCGCGACATTGGTCGACTGCGGGAACATCGCATCGACTCAAATATGCATCGTGCTTTAGCGCCTACAGTGACGAATCGACGAGACAATAAGTCTGATGCGAATCGGCATTGCCGGATATGGTATCGTAGGAAAGGCCTTGGGTCGCTTCTTCCGGCGATCGCCATTATGTGAAATAAGTATCTACGACAAGTTGCTAGATGACTACAATACTGACGGTCGGCTTGATGCACTAAACCATTCGGATATTGTTTTCATTGCAGTTCCTACACCGAACATTGCTGGGGTCGGATGTAATATTACCATTGTTAGTGATCTCATCGATCGTATTACGGCCCCGATTTGCATCAAGTCGACAATTCCACCAGGTACTACGGATGGTTTGATCCAAAGGACTCACAAGAGCATAGCCGTCAGCCCCGAATACATAGGTGAATCGCCAGGACATCCTTGGGTAGAAATTGACGATTGCGGCTTCGCGGTCGTCGGAGGTGACCAACGCGCGTGCGACCTGGTGGTACGTACTTATGAGTTGGCCTCAGCTTCGCAAGTGAACGTTGTAAGGACATCCGCAACGACGGCGGAACTTCTCAAATACATGGAAAACTGCTTTCTTGCCACGAAAGTAGCCTTCGTCAATCAGTTCTATGACCTGGCGGCTTCCACCGGTGTTGACTATGCTGAACTTCGGCGTCTGTTCCTATTGGATCGACGAGTAGGCAGTTCGCATACAGATGTTACTTCTGAAAGAGGATTCTCGGGTAAATGCCTACCCAAAGATCTGCAAGCCATTACGGTTTGGGCGCATCAACGCTCGGGAGCGCCGCTGTTGGAAGCCATCGCACGATACAATGAATTGATACGGCGTAGCGTCCCGAATAACCCGATTGTCGGAACCTTGACCTCCGCGGAAGAGGAATTGATACCTCTTAACCCACTGAACTCCGGGCCCTAGCCGCGCAGCATCGCGCCGGCTTGGCGCGCCCCGTCCGCGAGCCGGTCGGGCACGCTGTAGTTCCGCACGTTCGCGATGACGTCGCGGTTGGCCAGGAACAGCGAGCCTTGCGCGAATGCTAGGGCGTCGGCGGGCGAGCAGAGTTGCGTCGCGATCAGCATGACGGCGAAGATCGCCGAAGCCCGGTCGCCGCTGGAGCAGTGGACGAGCGGCGGCGCGTCGCCACCCTGGAACAGCAGGCCCAGCGCCGCCATCGTGGCCATCACGTCGAACAGCCCCTGCTCCATCGGGTGCGCGATCGGCAGATTCGAGTAGGTGAGGTTCAGCGCGTACAGCTCGCTGGGCTCATTCGGGTCGAGCGGCGGCTGGGTCTCGTTCGGCAGCCGCAGCGAAATGACGGTCCCGGTCCCGGCGCTTGCAATCTGCGCGTACGCGTCGGGCTGCGGCTGTCCGGTGACGTACCACAACGGCTGCCCACTGGCGTACATAACCTTCGCCGCGTGGGCGGCGTAGACGTCGAAGTCGATCGGGGTCGCAGTCACTGGGCAAGCCATCATTCGAACCTCCTCAAGTCCGGCTCCCGGCGGGATCGATCTGGCCGCTGAACTGGTTGCGCGCATCGGCCGGCTCGTTCGAAACGCGCTCGAAAATAAGCTGGCAGACGTACACGTCGGGAACGAGCTGGATGCCGTTCGGGCTCAGGTTGATCATCTTCAGCGTGATCTGACCGTCGAAGCCGCTATGAACGGTCGGAGCGATGAAATGGACCAGCATCCCCAGCCGAGCACGAGAACTGTTGCCTTCGACGCGCGCGGCATACGCCGGTCGACCGGGACGAATCGGGAGCCCGATCCGTTCGACCGTGTGGGCCAGAGCGAACTGGTTCGGTTCCAGCATGACGGGCTGCGCGGTGCTGGCTCGGTACCGATCGGCGTTGCGGGTGACGTAAGCGGGATCGTAGGGAGCGTCCAGGCGCTGTGCCGCCGGCAGTTTTTGCGGCACCATGATCGTCGCGGCGAGTCGCAGGTCGATCGCCGTGGTATTGAAGGGAGCTTCGCCCGGGTTCCGGTGCGGCAACGGGTCGATGACGATGTCGCCGGCGTCGATCGCCTCCAGGATATCTCGATTGCTCAGGATCATGGGCGGTTCACGCAGCCTGGAGTTGCGTGGTCCGAACCCGGATCCAGCGCGTGCCCTCCCACGTTTCGTCCGGGAACAAGCAGACGCTGATCCCGGTCGCGTCGTCGATTTCCATTCGCGTGACGCGTAGGTACGGCCGCTGGTCGCGCTCCTCGATCAGATACTGACCGGCGAACAGCGTCACCGCCTTTCCATCGGTGCCGCGCACGGTGACCGCGCGCTCCGCCGGAAACATGCCTTGATCGATCTTCTCGACCGGAATGAGGACCTGATCGATCTGCTGCACGGTGGCTACCTCCCTGAAGATGCGTAACGCTCGCAGCATACCAGCCGACGAGCAAGGTTTCATAGCGCCGACTTGCCATAGTCACCGCGAGCGTACTGCGCAACGGCGACGGTAAAGCGAACACTCGTTCGATGCCGCTTTGCGCCCCTGGCAAGGGTGATCCTTCTCGTTTTGAAGCGAGCGCGCGCGGGATGAACCGATCCCGCCGTAGCACTACATCGGCTCGTATGGACAAAGTCGTCGCTTCCAGTGCCGAGGCGGTCGCCGACATCCCGAGCGGCGCGTCGCTTGCGGTGGGCGGGTTCGGCCTCAACGGCATCCCGCACAACTTGATCTCCGCGCTGCTCGAGCAGGGCGCGACCAACCTCGTGACCGTGTCGAACAACTGCGGGGTGGACGGCTGGGGCTTGGGCGTGCTGCTCGACGCCAAGCGCATCCGCCGCACGACCGGCTCGTACGTGGGCGAGAACAAGGAGTTCGAGCGCCAGTACCTGAGCGGCGAGCTGGAGGTCGAGCTGGTGCCGCAGGGGACGCTGGCCGAGCGGTTGCGGGCCGGCGGCTGCGGCATCCCGGCGTTCTACACGCCCGCCGGCGCGGGCACGCAGGTCGCCGAGGGCGGCCTGCCCTGGCGCCACAACGCGGACCGCACCGTCGCGCTGGGCTCGCCCAAGAAAGAGACGCGCGCGTTCGCCGGGCGCGAGTACGTGCTCGAAGCGGGCATCGTGTGCGACTTCGCGCTCGTGCGCGCGAGCAAGGGCGACCGCCACGGCAACCTCGTGTTCGACAAGGCCACGCGCAACTTCAACCCGCTCTGCGCGATGGCCGGCAAGATCACGATCGCCGAGGTCGAGGAGCTCGTCGAGCCGGGAGCGATCGCGCCCGAAGACGTGCACCTGCCCGGCATTTTCGTGCAGCGCGTGGTGCAGGTCGGCGATGCCGGCAAGCGCATCGAGCGCGTCACCACCCGCCCCCGCACTACGAACAACGGAGGACAGTAACGGTGGCGCTCACCCGCAACCAGCTCGCCGCTCGGGTCGCGCAAGAGCTGCGCGACGGCCAGTACGTCAACCTCGGCATCGGCCTGCCGACGCTCATCCCCAACTACGTCCCGCCCGGCGTGACCGTGGTGCTGCAGAGCGAGAACGGGATCCTCGGCTTCGGCCCCTACCCGTACGAGGGCGACGAGGACCCCGACCTGATCAACGCCGGCAAGGAGACGGTCACGATGCTGCCGGGCGGGTCGTTCTTCGACTCGGCCCTGTCGTTCGGGATGATCCGCGGCGGGCACATCGACGTCGCGGTGCTGGGCGCGATGCAGGTCGCGCAGAACGGCGACCTCGCGAACTGGATCATCCCCGGCAAGATGGTCAAGGGCATGGGCGGCGCGATGGACCTCGTCCACGGCGCCAAGCACGTCATCGTCATGATGGAGCACACCGCCAAGGGCGGCGCGCACAAGATCCTCGAGCACTGCACCCTGCCGCTGACCGGCAAGGGCGTGGTGCACGAGATCATCACCGACCTGGCCGTCATCGAGGTCACGCCCGCCGGCCTGGTGTTGCGCGAGCTCGCACCCGGCGTGACCGTCGATGAGGTGAAGGCCGCGACCGGCGCGCCGCTCCACATCGCCGCCGAGCCCGCGACGATGCGAATTCCCGCCCAGGTCTAGCTCCGACCGCGCGGCATCTCGGATGAGATTGCACGTTCGCATCCCGCGGTACGCCGGGTCGACCGTCGAAGTACGTTCCGACCAGGGTCACGCCGTGCTCGACGGGTGCGACGTCGTCGTGCCGAACCGCTGGGATCTGCCGCCGCATACGGTCGCGATGATCGGACGGCGCGCGGTGTGGCTCGCCTTCGACTTCCTGCGCTGGCATTGGGAACTGGACATCGGCGGACACCTGTTCCTGGCCGTCACCGGCGCCGACGCGTCCACCGCGGCGATCGTCGAAGCCGGGCCAGTGCACCCCAACGGCACCGGCGCGCTGGTGCCGTTCCGCTATCCCGAAGACGTCTTTGCCGAGCACAAGATCACGGACTTCCAGCCCGAGATCATCGTGCCGCCGAACGGGCTGAGCCCGGAGTTCTTCGCGGAATCGGTTCGCGCCGCGCAGCGCGCGTACGACGGCGACCAGCGCTATCTCGCGGTGGAGATTCCGTTTCTTCGCGTGGGCCGGGATTCCAACTCGTACGTCCTGGGCGTGCTGTCGTGCTGCTGCGTGGACCCGCGTGCCATGCCCGCGGGTCCCAAGCACCTCATCCATCGCGAGCTGACCGGGTATCCCGGCACGGAGGACCCCGTGCACCGGGCGAATTTCGGCGTGTATCTCGGCGCGCCGAGCCGGCTCGACCGGGACGTCGCCGAGGTCGCGTACCACAGCGCCGACGGCAGCGTGCTGGCCGTCGTCGTGGGCGGCACGCCGAACGGGCGCGCGCGGTTGCCGGACGGCACGGAAGTCGGACTCGACGCGTTCGGGTGCATCGCGTTCTCGCCCGAGGACGCGCGGCGGCACGGGATGCCCAGCGTGCATACCGATCCGCCCGAGCACATTCGCACCCGCCGGTTCTTTCCGCCCGACCCCGCGCCGGCGGGCGCGCAGCTCACGATCCTGGTCGGCAGCCGGCCGACCGCGCTCTCGCCCGGCGACCGCTATCGCGGGACGATCGTCCACCGGCACGACGCGCTCGGGCTGGCGACGCTCCGCACCGACACGGCCGACTGCGTTTTTCCGCTGGCCGAGTTCGGGGTGGAGATGCGCGACCCCAAGCGCGTGGACGCGCTCCTGCGGGTCGGCAACGAGATCACCGTCGGGCTGCACCACGACCGCCACCCGAAACTCGTCCGGCACGGTCCCGCCGCGGCCGCCGACAAGCTCACCTGGCACCGCTTCCACGCGCCCCGCCCGGTGAACGTCATCACGACCCTTGCGGTCAGCGGGCTCGTGCTCGCCGCAGGCGCCGTCTGGCTGCGTTTTCGAACGCCCTGACGCGAACCGGCTGCGCCGAGAGCCCAAGGCCGGCTAGCGGCGGCTGACGGGCGCGGGCGGCGGCGTCCAGATGTACTGGTCGAGCGTCGCGCGCTGCTCGTCGACGAACGTCAGCTTCACGTTGCCGGCGAAGTTCAGGCCGGTTCGGTAGTTGTCGATCAGCTGCTGCGCGTAGCCGTTCTTCGTCTGCACGGGGAGCGCTTTCCAGGCCGCGAGCTGCTCCGGCTTGATCGTGACGGCGAGGTTGCGCCAGACCGCCTTGGCGGTGTCGAACTCCACCGCTTCGAACAGCACGCCGTTGACGATCACCGGCGGCAGCTTGCGCGCTTGCGGAGCCGCCTGCGCGGCCGCGGCTGCCGGCGGCGCGGACGGGCGCGCGGCCGGCACGCCGGCGCCGACGACCGCGGCGAGGAGAAGCAAAATCACGGTCGCGCCGTCCCGCTAGAG
>CAXTNU010000145.1:0-8843 GCA_964245595.1 uncultured bacterium
CGGCCCAGCAGCGCGGCGCGGCGGCGCACGCTGGCGTCGCCCGCGACGGCGCGTTTGGTGGTCGTGCGCGCCTCGGCGAAGAGGTCGAGCAGCGCGGGTGCCTCCGCGTGCGCCAGCGCCGCGTACTGCGCCAGCGGCACGACGTGCGCCGCGACGAGCGTCCCCGCGCCGTCGCGGTAGACCTGCACGCCGCCCAGGCCGTCGGGCTCGCCCTCGGTCATCGAGAGCAGCGCGCGGGCCCGCTCCTCGAGCCAGATCGCGAGCCGAGCCGCCGCGGGCCAGGGGAGCCGCTCGCTCTCGGCCGCCAGCGAGGCCGCGATCAGACGCGGCAGCTCGGGCAGGTAGCCGCCTAGCGCCCGGGCCCGAGCCTTGGCGTCCGCGCCCTCCAGCGCTTGGGTGAAGCCGGCGAAGTCCAGGTTGGCCTTGGGCAGCGGCGGCGGCTCGTAGGGCAGGCCGACCTGGACCGAGCGCGCCTCGTTCTCGGCCGGCGAGAACTGCTTGGCCGCCGCGACCACGACCCGGTCGCGCAGCAGCACCACGTTGCCGTAGCGCGGCACCAGCTCCAGGACGAGCCGGAACTCGCTTTCGACCCCGAAGCGCGAGGCCGTCCCGAAGGTCAGCACCAGCACCCGGTCGCCGCGCCGGGCGCGCACGCTGCCCAGCCGCATGTTGCGCAGGCTGGTCCCGGCCGTGCGCAGCCAGCCGGGGTCGACCGCCAGGGCCAGCTCGCGCTCCTCGAGCGTCACCAGCGGCGGCGAGCCGAAGGCGTCGATCGCCAGGGTGGAGGGGCCGCGCCGCTTGAGCCCGCCGAAGCGCAGCGCGACCCGGCCGTCGTCCAGCAGGCCGACGTCGGTGACGCGGCCCCCGCGCAGGGCGCGTTCGAGTTCGGCCGCCGCGCGGCGGATCAGGATCCAGTCGGTCGTCATATCGATTCTGCCGGGAGAGCGCGCTCGGGGAGCTTGCTCCCGGCAGGTCCTTTCCCGCCCTTCCCGTATTTATCCGGTTTGGCGCTCTTGAAGTACGACGGCTCGCGGAGCCGGGAGGACGTGGTTCTGGCCGGGCCCGGTCTGTTGTTCGTGGTATCGGGTCCCTCGGGCGCGGGGAAGGACACGCTGGTGGAAGGCCTCAAGGCCCGCCACGAGCGCTTGCTCTACTCGGTGTCGGCGACGACGCGAGCACCGCGCCCGGGCGAACGCGAGGGCGTGGACTACTACTTCGTCGAGCGGGCGGAGTTCGAACGGCGGCTCGCCGCCAACGGCTTCATCGAGCACCGCGCGTACAACGGGAACTTCTACGGCACCCCGCGCTCGTTCATCGACGAGGCGCTCCACGACGGCTACGACGTGGTGATGAAACCCGAGGTCAACGGGGCGCTCGCCATCAAGGAGCGCTTCCGCGACGCCGTGCTCATCTTCATCGTCCCGGACAAGTTCTCGCACCTGCGCTCCAGGCTCGAAGCCCGGCGCACCGAGACCAACGAGCAGATCGCCTCGCGCCTGGAGATCGCGCACGACGAGTTCACCTTCGTCCGGCGCTTCGAGTACCTGGTCATCAACGAAGAGGCGCGGCCGCTCCAGGCGGTCGACGATCTCGAAGCGATCGTGCGGGCAGAGCGGTACCGCATCCATCGCTACCCCGAAACCCGACTCAAAGAACTGGAAGACAGCTAAGATCATGAGCGACAGCGTATTCGGCGATCTCGACGGCCTGCTCAAGCACGTCGACTCGAAATTCTCCCTGGTCAACGTGGTGACGAAGCGAGCGAAGCAGCTCAACAACGGCGCCGAGCCGCTGACCGACCGGGTCAACGCCAACAAGCCGGTCTCGACCGCATTCAACGAAGTGCGCCTGGGCAAGATCCCCTACAAGCGCACCAAAGAAGGCATCAAGTAGGATAGCGGCCGGCCGGCACGGAGGAGCTCATTCATGTGCGGAATCGTCGGATACGTCGGAGAGCGCGACAGCGTTCCGATCATCATGGACTCGCTGCGCCGGCTGGAGTACCGCGGGTACGACTCGGCCGGGATCGCGGTCATCGACGCGGGCGGTCACCTGGCCGGCTCGAAGGCCGAGGGCAAGCTCGCCAACCTGGCGGCACGCCTGGCCAACGGTGAGGCCCTGCACGGCTCGACCGGCGTCGGCCACACCCGCTGGGCGACCCACGGCCGGCCCTCCGACGCCAACGCCCACCCGCACATGGACTGCACCGGCCGCTTCGCGGTGGTGCACAACGGGATCATCGAGAACTACGCGCCGCTGCGGGCGCAGCTGCTGGCCCAGGGCCACGTCTTCAAGAGCGAGACCGACACCGAGGTCCTGGCCCACCTGATCGAGTCGCGCTTCAAGGGCGACCTGGTCGCCGCGGTGCGCGAGACGCTGGCGCTGGTGCGCGGCGCGTTCGCGCTGGGCGTGATCTCGGCCGACACCCCCGAGCGCCTGATCTTCGCCCGCAACGGCGCGACGCCGCTGATCGTGGGCCTGGGCGAGGGCGAGATGTTCGTCGCCTCCGACATCCCGGCCATGCTGCAGTACACCCGCAAGATCATCGTGCTGCAGGAGGGCGAGGTGGTCGAGGTCGGCCGCGACGGCTACGTCCTGACCGGCTTCGACGGCAACCCGATCGAGCGCGACATCCAGCAGATCAGTTGGGACGCGACCTCGGCCGAGAAGTCCGGCTTCAAGCACTTCATGCTCAAGGAGATCTTCGAGCAGCCGCAAGTCATCAAGGAGACGCTGGCCGGGCGGATCGACGAGAGCCACGACGTGCAGCTCCTCGCCGAGCTCAAGATCGACGAGATCGTGCTGCGCGCGATGACCAAGATCTCGATCACCGGCTGCGGCACGGCCTACAACGCCGGCATGGTCGGGATGTACCTGATGCGCGCGCTGTGCAAGATTCCGGTCGAGATGGAGCTGGCCAGCGAGTTCCGCTACGGCGACCGCTACATGGACGCCCGCACGCTGACCATCGCGATGTCGCAGTCCGGCGAGACGGCCGACACGATCGAAGCGATCAAGATCGCGAAAGAAGAAGGCGCGCCGATCATCGGCATCTGCAACGTGGTCGGCTCGCACCTGGCCCGGATGGCCGACGCGACGCTGTTCACCCGCGGCGGCCCAGAGATCTCGGTCGCGGCGACCAAGACCTACGTCTCGCAGGCGATCGCCGCGACGCTGCTGGCGCTCTACATCGCGCGGGTGCGCAAGTCCGCGCCGCTCGAGCGGCTGCGCCAGATCGCCGAGGGCACCAAGCTGCTGCCGGCCGCGGTCGACGTCGTGCTCAACACGTCCGACGACGTGAAGAAGGTCGCCAAGAAAGTCCGCCGCGCGAAGTCGGTGCTGTTCCTGGGCCGCTACGTCAACTTCCCCACCGCGCTCGAAGGCGCGCTCAAGCTCAAGGAGATCAGCTACATCCACGCCGAGGGCTACGCCGCGGGCGAGATGAAGCACGGCCCGATCGCCCTGCTCGACAGCAAGACGCCGGTGATCGGCATCGTGACCGACGGCCGCGTGCGCGAGAAGATGCTCTCCAACCTGTCCGAGGCCAAGGCCCGCGAAGCACCGGTGATCCTGGTCGCCAATCACGGCGACGAGGAAGCGGCCGCGCTGGCCGACCACGTGCTGTGGGTGCCGCGCGTCGACGAGCTGCTCTCGCCGATCGTCAACGTAATCCCGCTCCAGCTCCTCGCCTACCACATCGCCGACATCGACGGCAAGGACGTCGACCAGCCCCGCAATCTGGCCAAGACGGTCACCGTCGAGTGACGGCGGCGTAAGCTCGAATTCGACCAAAAGCGGATCGCGCGCACACGGGCCGAATCCAGGTCGGTCGTGCGCGCTGACGGTCGTCTCCCCAATCAACTTCGCCCCCTGTCGTTCGAGCCGGGCTACCTCAGTTTCGCCGACGGCTCGGTGCTCGTCTCGATGGGGAACACGCGGGTGATCTGCGCGGCGACGATCGAGGACCGCGTGCCGCCCTGGATGCGCGGGCGCGGGACGGGCTGGATCACGGCCGAGTACGCGATGCTGCCGCAGGCCACGCCCGAGCGCAACCAGCGCGAAGCGGTCAAGGGCAAGCTCGGCGGGCGCACGCACGAGATCCAGCGCCTGATCGGGCGCGCCTTACGGGCGGTGGTCGACCTCGACCGGCTGGGCGAGAAGACCGTCATCGTCGACTGCGACGTGATCGGAGCCGACGGCGGCACGCGCACGGCCTCCATCACCGGGGCCTACGTCGCGCTCGCTCTGGCGCTGCGCAAGAGTTTCGACCCGGAGAAGAAGCAGAAGTGGCCGCTGAGCGGCCAGATCGCGGCCGTCTCGGTCGGGATCGTGAAGGGCACGCCGGTGCTCGACCTGCCCTACGCCGAGGACAGCACGGCCGAGGTCGACATGAACGTCGCGATGACCGACGCCGGCGGCTTCGTCGAGGTCCAGGGCACGGCCGAGCGCGAGCCGTTCACCCGGGCCCAGCTCGACGCCATGCTGGGTCTGGCCGAGGGCGGGATTCGCGAGCTGTTCGCGCGCCAGCGGGAAGCGCTCGGCCGTGGCTGAGCCGGTGGCCTCCGAGCGGAACGAGCGGCTGGCGGCGCTGGTCGCGACGGTCGGGGCATTCCACATCACCGACCGAGCCATGCGTGCCGCGCAGGACCGCATCGCGGCGTCGCTTGCCGCCGGCGAGCCGGCCGGGGCCGATGTACGGGTGTATCTCGCGGCGGTGCGGCGCTATTTCGAGCCCTACGCGGGCGAGGCGGCCGAGCAGCTGCGCCACGTCGACCGCGAGCTGGCCCGGCTCTACCAGTTGCAGTTCAACCTGACGGCCGAGCGCGGCGTGGTCGCCAAGCGCGTGGAGGCCGTGCGAGGCGTCCTCGACGCGCTCGCGGAACCCGGCCTCGAATGAAGGTCCTCGATGAGGTCGGTCGTGAGACAACCGGGATCTTCGGCTACGCGGGCGGCGTCGCCGAGCTGCTCGTCGACTCGCTGCGCTACATCGTCGTGCTGCGCATCCGCTTCCGCGAGACGTTCGACCAAGCGTTCCTGCTGGGCGTGCAGTCGTGGCCGATCGTGCTGCTCACCTCGCTCTTCACCGGGATGGTGTTCTCGCTCGAGAGCGCGGTCCAAGCCGTGCAGTACGGGGTCGGCAACCTGGTCGGCGGCGCGGTGGCGTTCTCGGCCGCGCGCGAGCTGGGCCCGATGCTCTCGGCGGTGGTCGTGGCGGGCCGCACGGGTGCGGCGATCGCGGCCGAGCTGGGCTCGATGGTGGTGACCGAGCAGATCGAGGCCCTGCAGGCGCTGGGCCTCTCACCGACCCGGATGCTGGTCGTGCCGCGGCTCGTCGCGCTGGTGCTGATGCTGCCGCTGCTGACGATCCTGGCCGACATCGTCTCGATCGTGGGCGGCATGTGGGTCGCGGGCATCTACGCCCACATCTCGCAGGAGTCGTTCATCACCTCGGCCCGCGCCGCGCTGGGTTTCGGCGACGTGATCAAGGGGCTGATCAAGACGCTGGTCTTCGCGGTGATCATCGCGATCGTCGGCGCCTACCAGGGCTTGAGCACGCGCGGCGGCGCGGCCGGGGTGGGCAAGTCGACCACCAGCGCGGTAGTCATCTCGATCATCCTGATCTTCATCTTCAACTTCGCGCTCTCGTACGTGCTGTATGGCAGCGGCTGAGCGCCCGCTCTACGCACGGCTGGAAGACGTCTGCGTTCGTTACGGCACCAAGATCGTGATGCAGAACCTCTCGCTCGACATCGTCGAGGGCGCGATCACCTGCATCATCGGTTTGTCGGGCGCCGGCAAGTCGACCATCCTGCGGCTGCTCAACGGGCTCAAGAAACCCGACAGCGGGCGGGTGTTCGTGAAGGACCGGGACATCACCGAGATGCGCGAGCGCGACCTGATCGACTTGCGCCGCAAGATCGGCTTCTCGTTCCAGTTCGCGGCCCTGTTCGACTCGCTCACGATCGGCGACAACGTCGCGCTCCCGCTGCGCGAGCACACGACGATGGCCGAAGCCGAGATCAAGACCCTGGTCGCGTCCAACCTCGACGCGGTGGGCCTGGCCAACGTGGAGGCGCGCTTTCCCTCCGAGCTGTCGGGCGGCATGGTCAAGCGGGCCGGCTTCGCGCGCGCGGTCGTGACCAATCCCGAGGCCGTGCTCTACGACGAGCCGACCACCGGGCTGGACCCGATCATCACCCACGTCCTGACCGACCTGATCGTCAAGCTGCGCGAGCGGCTGGGCGGCACCGCGGTCGTCGTCTCGCACGACCTCGAGAGCATCTACATGATGGCCGATTACATCGCGCTGCTGTTCGAAGGCGCCATCGTGGCCTACGGCACCGTCGACGAGATCCGCCGGTCACCCAATCCGATCGTGCAACAATTCCTGCAGGGGAGCGAAGTCGGGCCGATCCCGATTTGATTTCATGAAACGACAAGCTGCCGTGGGGCTCTTCACCATCATCGCGCTCCTGGGACTGTTCGCGGTGTTCTTCGTGCTCGCCAACGTGGGCACGCAAGGGCGCTACAAGATCGGCGTGCACTTCAAGTCGGCCGCCGGCCTGCACAAGGGCGCGCTGGTCTACGAGAGCGGGGTCGTGGTGGGCGTGGTCGACTCGACCGACCTGCTGCCGGACTTCTCGGTCCGGGTGATCCTGGCGATCAACAACAGCGTGAGCGTGCCGCGCAGCTCGCGCTTCCTGATCCAGCTCCCGCTCACCGGCGACGCGACGCTCGAGATCGTGCCGCAGGTCGCCTCGACGCTGGGCCGGCCCGGCGGCGTGCCGCCCGCGGTCGCCGTGCTGCCGCGCGAGGTGCTGCCGGTCGACCAGATGCCGCAGGGCACCAACCCGGCCACGATCCAGGACCTGCTCGACCAGGGCCAGGGCGAGGTGAAGCGGCTCGACGCGATGCTGGCCGTGCTGGAGCAGCGCGAGCCCAAGCTGCTCGGCCAGGTCGAGTCGCTGCTGGCCAACGGCCAGGCGCTCTCGGCCAACGCGAACGCCGAGTTCAGCCGGCTCTCGCGCCGGATCGACACGCTCAGCAACACCATGCAAGTGGCGCTCGACCAGGGCAGCGCGAACCTCGTCGACGTCAGCCAGCAGCTCGACTCGGCGGTGCGCCGCAACAGCGGCCACGTCGACGCCATCGTGGCCTCGCTCGACGCCTCGGCGCACGACCTCAACCGCACCGCCGACCAGGTGGCGAGCCTGGCCGGCGACCCGCAACTGCGCCAGAACATCCTGCAGACGACGCAAGGCATCGCCCAGACCGCGACGACGTTCTCCTCGATCGCGGGCGACCTGCGCACGGTGACCGGCAACCCGCAGACCCAGGCCCAGTTGCGCGACACCGTCGCCAACGTCGACGCCGCGGCGCAGAAGGCCAACTCCGTCCTCGCCCAGTTCGGCGGCACCTCGCACGTCTACGGAATCGATCCCGGCGCGACGCCCGCCCCGGCCGGATCGCCGGGTTCCAACGGCACCTTTCCGCAGCCCTCCCGCTCCGGCGCGCCCGGCCCCGGCACGTCGCCGGCACCCGGCACGATCCAGAGCAACGTCAAGAACAAGCTCGGCACGCTGGTCCGCCAGCTCGTCGCGCTGCAGATCCGCGTCTCGGAACTGGACAGCCAGCACGCCGCCGCGAACAGCTCGCCGCTGCTGACCAAGGACCGCGGCCCGCAGACCGACATCAACGTCATCGCGGTGCCCCGCGGCCCGACCTACCTGTACACCGGCTTCAACGACATCGGCGGGCCGGCGTCGTCGGCCAACTTCGTCGGGATGGCGACGATCAAGCCCGGCCTGCAGATCGGCGGCGGGGTGCTGTACTCGCGCCTGGGCGCGCGCGCGGTCTACGCGCCGGTGCCGGGCAAGGGCTTCAGCCTCGAGAGCCGGGTCTACGACCTGCGCCGCCCGACCACCGACGCCTACGCGAACTACAGGCTGGGCGACGGGCTCACGCTCTTCGGCGGCGAGCGCGACGCGCTGCGCGCCGGCCGCCGCACGACGTTCGGCCTGCAGTACCAATTCTAGCGTGATCCCGATCGGGGACGACGGGCGGCCGCGCGGGTTTCCGTTCGTCACCTACGCGCTCATCGCGGCGAACGTCTACGCGTTCGTCCAGGAGCTGAGCGCGCCCGACCTGGACCGCTTCATCAACGCCTTCGCGCTGATCCCCTACGACCTCGTCAACGGGATCGTGCTCGACCCGCCCTCGCCGCCGGTCCCCGCGCTCACGGTGCTCACCTCGATGTTCCTGCACGGCGGCTTCCTGCACATCGCCTTCAACATGCTGTTCCTGTTCGTCTTCGGCCCGCAGGTCGAGGCGCTGTGCGGGAGCTTGCGCTTTTTGCCGTTCTACCTGCTGTGCGGGATCGCGGGCGACGCGGCGCAGGTCGCGATCGGGCCGGGCAGCCACGTGCCGTCGCTGGGCGCCTCGGGCGCGATCGCCGGCGTGCTGGGCGCCTACCTGGTGAACTTCCCCTTCGCCAGCGTGCGCACGATCGTCCCGATCGGCTGCTTCCCGCTCTTCCTGCGCCTGCCGGCGCTGGTGGTGATCGGGATCTGGGCCCTGACCCAGTTCCTCAACGGCTTCGGCACGCTGGGCGGCCGGGCGGCGGAATCGCAAGGCGGCACCGCGTACTTCGCCCACATCGGCGGTTTCTGCGCGGGGGTGCTCTTGATCGGACTGATGAGCCGCCGCACGAGGGCGAGGGCACGATGACGGAGGCGAACGTGGTGATGGACCGAGCGCAGCGTAGTCTTCCGCGTACCGTAACGTCGTTGCGAGGTCGGACCGGGGGCCCCACGCAGCGCGTGGGGGGCGCGCAGCCCGGGGCG
>CAXTNU010000146.1:0-8807 GCA_964245595.1 uncultured bacterium
GCGGTGGAATGCCGGCGGGCGGAGCCGCCTCCGCCGCGCTGGCCACGTCGCCGACGTTGCGCTCGACCCGCAGCCAGGCCGCCACGTCGGAGAGCCGTTCGACCAGCGTCGCGGCGTCGGCGATGCGCTCCTCGGGGTCGCGCGCGAGCAGCGCCATGATCAGCGCGGCCAGCTGCGGGTCGATCCCGGGCATGCGCGTCTGCAAATCCGGTGGGTCTTCCTCGAAGCGGCGCAGCGTGACGTCGATCGCGCCCTCGCCGGCGAACGGCGTCGCGCCGCACGCCGCATGGTAGAGCGACGCCCCCAGCGCGTAGAGGTCAGAGCGCGGGGTGGCCTCGCCGCTGCGGGCCTGCTCGGGCGCGATGTAGTGGGCCGAGCCGAGCAGCGCGCCGGGCGCGGTCAGGTCGACGTCGCTGCGGTCGTAGGCGCGGGCCAGGCCGAAGTCGGCCAGGTGGGCGATGCCCTGGTCGTCGAGCAGGATGTTCTGCGGCTTGACGTCGCGGTGCACGATCCCGGCGGCGTGCGCGGCGGCCAGCGCGCGCCCCACCCCGATTCCGATCAGCGCCACCCGCTCCGAGCGCAGTGCGCCCTGCTCGGCGATGACGGTCTGCAGCGACGGCCCGTCGACGAAGTCCATCACGATGTAGGGCCGGCCCTCGTCGTTCTCGCCGACGTCGTGCACGGTGACCACGTTGGGGTGGACGATCTTGGCCGCCGCCAGGGCCTCGCGCCGGAAGCGCTCGTGGAGCACGCCGCCCTCGTCACGCCGCCGCTGGAGCAGCTTGATCGCGACCTCGCGCTCGAGCACGGTGTCGAGCGCCACGAAGACGGTCGCCATCCCGCCGTGGCCCGCGATCCGGTCGATCCGGTAGCGCCCGCCGAGCAACCCCTCCGCTCCCATGACCGAGCTTGTTCCCCAAACGAAAAAGGCGCCCCGCCGGAGCGGGACGCCTCGTTCGTCACAGCTCGAGCGAGCCGTCAGACCTGCATGCGCGAGATTTCCTGGTACGCCTCGAGCAGCTTGCTGCGCATCGCGGTGGTGAACGAGAGCGCCAGGTTGGCCTCTTCGGCCGAGGTCACGACCTTCTGCAGGTCGTTGGTCTTGCCCGCGGCCAGATCGCGCTGCAGCCCGTCGGAGGTCACCAGCTTGTCGTTGACGCTGCCCAGCTCGGCCTTGAGGGTGTCCATGAACGAGGCGCCGGACGCCCCTTCGAGCCCGCCGATGCCGCCCGGGATCCCGCCGACCTTGGGCGTCTCGTCGAGCTTGAACGCGGCGCCCATGTCGGGCACGAACGTGCCGGGCACGACCTTGGAGATGACGCTGCCGTAGTCCATCAGGCTTTGAGCAGTCCGAGCGTCGCGGTGCCCATCTGGCGCGCTTCCTGGATCGCGGTCACGTTGGCCTCGTAGGCGCGCGAGGCGGCCATCATGTCGACCATCTCCTTCACCACTTCGATGTTGGGCATGTGGACGTAGCCCTGCGGGTCGGCGTCGGGGTGGCTCGGGTCGTAGATCAGCTTGTCGGGGCTCTGGTCGTTGACGATCCCGACCACGTCGACCCCGGCGCGCGAGCGGGCCGGGTCGTTCGCGTCGTCGACCGCGCCTGCCGCCTGCGCGGTCGGCTCGTTCTTCTGCGAGAACACGACCAGCTGGCGCTTGAACGGGCCGCCTTCGGCGGTGCGGGTGGTGTTCACGTTGGCGATGTTGTTGGCGATCGTGTCCATCGCCAGGCGCTGGGCCGAGAGGCCGGTCGCGCTGACCTCGATCGAGGTGTAGAAACCCACGTTATGCCCGCTCCGTGATCGCGTTGTGCAGCCGCGTGTACTGGTTCTGCAGCATCTGGCCCATGGTCTGGGCGTAGGACGAGTTGAGCGAGAGCTTGGCCATCTCTTGGTCGACGTCGACGTTGGAGCCGTCGACCCGCATCTGCTGCGTGTCGTCGACCGTGGCCGAGACGGCGAAAGGCTGCGCGTCCTGCGGCCCGCCGACGGGGATGTGGCGGTCCGACGCGGTGGTCAGGGCCAGCTCGTCGGGGTCGCCCGCGGTCGCCTCGGTGGCCGCCAGGGCCTCCTTGAACGAGACGTCGCTGCGCCGGAAGTTGGGCGTGTTGACGTTGGCGATGTTGTTGGCGATGACGCCGTGGGCCGAGCCCGCGCCGTCCATCGCGTTCTTGAGCATGCCGACCGTGGCCCCGAACGAAATATCGCTCATCTCCACCGGTGATCGGCAGCGGCGCGGGGTTCCTTAGTGGAACGCGCGCCGCCGGGGCCCGGCTACTGCTCGTTGGGCCGAATCCGGTAGATGTTGCCGGTCTGGTCGTCGGCCACGAACAGGCTCCCGCTGGGGCCCACCGCGACGCCGGAGGGGCGGCCGCTGCGGCTGCCCGACGCGCTCTGGAACCCGGTCAAGAACTCGTTCCACTGCGCGCTGGGATTGCTCCAGTTGACCGTGCGCGCCGGGGTGCCGTTCGCCGCGAACGGGACGAAGGCGACGTGCGGCGCGACGGCGGGCACACCGTTCAGCGTGTGCCAGGACCCGTGCACGCTGACGAACATGCCGCCCCGCCACGCGGCCGGGAAGACGTGCGCGCCCGTCTGCGCGCTGCTGTAGTATGCCGCGCCGATCAGGGTCGAGTAGGCGGGGAACTCGATCGCCGGGACGACCACCGCGCTGCAGTCGGCGCCCGCGGTATAGGCGACGTGGTTCTCCTCGCACGCCGGCCAGCCGTAGTCGGCGGGGGCCGGATGGGTCGAGACCGGGTCGAGGAACTCGTACGGGTGGCCCTGCGCCAGGTTGTCCTGGCCGGCCCCGCCCGCCCACACGACGCCGTGGTCGTCGAGCGCCATCGCGATCGGGTTGCGAAAGCGTTTCGCCTTGGTCTCCATGGCGCTGCCGTCGAGGTTCATCGCCTGCACCGTCGCGCGGGTCGGGTCGACCTCGGCGCAGGCGTTGCACGACGAGCCGACGCCGACCTCGAGCCGCACCCCGCGCACCGCGACCGAGGTCGAGTGGTGGACGTCGCCATCGGAGTTGGGGGCGACCGAGCCGGTGCGAAGCGCGGCGATCTGCTGCGGCGTCCCGGACTGTGCCCCGGTGGCGTAGGGGATGCGCCAGACGGCGTGCTCGGTGCCGACGAAGACGTAGCCGCCGCCGAATGACACGCCCTCGGCCGGCCCCTCGGAGAGGGTCGCGAAGGTCGCCGGGGTGGCGGTCTCCGCGGTCCCGTCGATGCCCGGCACGATGACGACCGACTTGCCGCTGGTCCCGACGAGCAGGTCGCCGTTCGGCAAGGCGACCAGCTCGCGCGCACCACCGACGTTCGCCACGATCTTGCCGTGGAAGCCCGCCGGCAGCGCCAGTGCCGACGGAAGGGCCGCGTCGACCGACCGGCCGGCCGAGCTGGTGGCCCCGCCCCCGCGACCCGGCACGCCGGCGAACGAGCCTCCCGCGCACGCGGCCAGGCTCAGCGCCGCCGCCGCGACGGCAAAGGCTCGCCATGGGGCGAGGGCAGGAAGCGCGCGCCGACGGCGCGGGCGAGCGCGGTGGAAGTCCATGTCACCCCCAATACGATTGGTCTGGGCATCGTACCCGGCTTTGTCAGCGGGCGAACTGGGCCGCGTGGAGGTCGGCGTAAGCGCCGCCGGCGGCGATCAGCGAGTCGTGGGTGCCGGTCTCGCGCACCCGCCCGCCCTCGATGTAGAGGATCTTGGTCGCGCGGCGGATCGTCGACAGGCGGTGCGCGATGATCAGGGTCGTGCGGCCCGGCAGCAGCCGGTCCAGGGCGTCCTCGATCAAGGCCTCGGAGTGGGAGTCCAGCGCGCTGGTGGCCTCGTCGAGGATCAGGATGCGCGGGTCGCGCAGGATCGCGCGCGCGATCGCGATCCGCTGGCGCTGCCCGCCCGAGAGCCGGATGCCGCGCTCGCCCACCACCGTGTCGTACTTCTCGGGCAGCTTCTGGACGAACTCGTCGGCGTTGGCCTCTTTGGCCGCGGCGACGATCTCGCCGTCCTTGGCGGCCAGCCGGCCGTAGCGGATGTTGTCGGCGATCGTGCCGTTGAAGAGCTGCGTTTCCTGCGGCACGATGGCGATCGCGTCGCGCAGGTCGCCCAGCCGCACGGACGCGACGTCGACCCCGTCGACGGTGATCCGCCCGGCCTGCGGCTCGTAGAAGCGCGGCACCAGATTGACGATCGTGCTCTTGCCCGCGCCCGACGGGCCGACCAGCGCGACCACTTCGCCGTGCCGCATCTCGGCGCTGAAATCGCGCAGCACGGGCTCCGCGTCGTAGCCGAAGGTGACGTGCTCGAAGCGGATGTCGCCCCGCACGTCGGGCAGCCGCAGCGCACCCGGCGGATCGTCGCGCTCGATCGGCAGGTCGAGGATCTCGAACACCCGGCCCGCGCCCACGAACGCGCGCCCGAAGTCGGCGAAGAAGATCGAGAAGCGGTTCATCGGGTTGATCAGCAAGCTGGTCGCGGTCCAGAACTCGAACGCCTGCGAGGGCGAGAGGCGCCCGATCGAGACTTCGCGCGCGGTGAACGCGACGACCGCGCAGACCGCCAGCATGATCACGAACGAGAGCACCGGGGCCTGGGTCTGGTTGAACTGCGTGACCTTCATGTACGCGCCGAAGTAGCGCTCGTTGGCGGCCGCGAAGCGGTCGCGCTCGAAGTCCTCGCGCCGGAACGCCTTCACGACGCGCTCGTTGGCGAGCACTTCGGTCAGGTTGCTGGAGAGGTCGGCAATCCGCTCCTGGGCGCGCTTGGTGCCGGTCACGATCAGCGCGTTGAACCTGCTCACGATCCACGCGATCAGCGGCGCGGCGACGAACAGCACGACTGCCAGGAACCAGTCGAGATAGATCATGTAGACCAGCGCGCCGATGAAGGTGACGGTCGTCTGCACGAACTGCGGGAGCGAGATGGAGATCGCGTCGGTCATCAGGTTCAAGTCGGCCGACATGCGCGACTGCAGCTCGCCCGGGCGCCAGCGGTCGAACTCGCGCAGCGGCATGCGCGCGATGCGGTCGAACATCCGGGCCCGGAAGGTCGCGACCATGCGCTGCCCGCTGAACGCGGTGAGATAGCCTTGCCCGTAGGCGGCGGCATTGCCGACCATCTGCGAGACGACGATCAGGACGATGATCAGCCCGAGGATGTCCCAGCTGGGGTGCGGGACCAGGACGTCGGACCGCAGGTACCCGGCGACCTTGGCGAGCGTCAGCGGCGCGACGCCCGCGACGACGCCGAACAGGGTTCCGGCGAGCAAGCGCGGGTAGTACGGGCGCGCCTCGCGCAGGAGCCGCCGGAAGGTCGGGTTCACCGCGAAACCTTCGCCGCGGCCGCACAGTACCTTCGGCACGTACACCGGCTCACGAGGGTCACGTCAGCGATCATGGACTGTTTCTTCCATCATGCCGTTCCGTCCGTCGCGTTGTGCACGGGCTGCCGCAAGCCGCTCTGCGCGACCTGCCGCTCCGAGCAGGGCGACTGCCCGAGCTGCCGCCTCGCCGCGCGCATCGACGCCGCGGCGCAGGCCGGCCGGGCGATCCACGGCGGGGTCGGGCCCAGCCGCGGGACCTACGCTCCACCGCCGCCCGAGCCGCCTCCGCAGTACGCGCCACCGCCGCAGTACGCGCCGCCGCCGACGGTGCAGCACGGCGCGGCCGTTGCGAACGTACGGCCCGAGACGCGCGCGCTGGTCGCGCTGAGCTACCCCTTCTGGCCGCTGGCGCTGTTCGCGCTGCTCGACGGCAAGGCGCCGCGCTTCGTCAAGCGCCAGGCCTGGCAGGCGCTCGGCTTCAACTTCGGCATGTACGGCCTGACCGCGATCCTCGGCGCCGCCGCCGCGACGCCGATCCTGGGCTTCGGGGTCTGGACCCTGATGCTGCCTTTCCTGATCCCGGTCTGGGTGGTGGCCAGCGTGGTCTACGCCTTCAAGGTCTGGCAGGGCGAGGACGTCGACGTCCCGCTGGTCAGCGACTGGATCGACGCCCGCCTGCCGCAGCACGGCGCGACGAACTGAGCGCCGGGGCCTCGCGCCGTCGCGCGGGGCCCCGGTTCGTCGTCAGCGGCCGGAGGTCGCCGCGGCCGAGCTCACCCAGCTTTCGACGTCCTCGACCGTGCGCGGGATCGCGGCCGACAGGTTCTCGTAGCCGGTCGGCGTGATGAGGACGTCGTCCTCGATGCGAACGCCGATCCCGCGGTAGCGGGCCGGCACGGTCAGGTCGTCTGGCTGGAAGTAGAGCCCCGGCTCGACGGTCAGCACCATGCCCGCTTGGAGCTTGCCGAACTTGTACGTCTCAGCGCGCGCTTGAGCGCAGTCGTGCACGTCCAGGCCGAGCATGTGGCTGACGTTGTGCAGCGAGTAGCGCTTGTAGAACATGTTCTGGTCGTCGAGCGCCTCTTTCGCGTTGGGCAGGATGCCGAGCCGCTCCAGGCCGTGCGCGAGGACCTCCATCGCGGCCCGGTTGGGATCGAGGAAGTCGTTGCCCGGCGCGCACTTCGCGAAGCCGGCGTCCTGCGCGGCCAAGACCAGCTCGTAGATCTCGCGCTGCTCGGGCGAGAAGCGCCCGCCGACCGGCAGCGTGCGCGTCACGTCGGCGGTGTAGAGGCTGGTCGTCTCCACCCCGGCGTCGAGCAGCAGCAGCTCGCCCTCGCTGATCGCGCGGTCGTTGTGGACCCAGTGCAGGATGCAGGCATTGGGGCCGCTGGCCGCGATCGTGTTATAGCCGACGTCGTTGCCCTCGATCCGCGCGCGCATGCCGAACACGCCCTCGACGTAGCGCTCGGTGCGCGCCGCGGGCAGCCCCTTCACCACGTCGTCGAACCCGGCATGGGTCGACGCGATGGCGCGCCGCATCTCGCGCACCTCCAGTTCGTCCTTGAGCAGGCGCTGCTCGGCCAGCGCCGCGGCGAACTCGGTGTCGCGCTTGGCCTGGCCGGGGAAGGCCGCGCCGAACTTGGCGTCCAGAGCCGGGTCGAGGCCCTGCAGCAGCCGCCACGCGCCGCCCGCGCACAAGCCGGTCAGGTCCTCGACCAGCGCCGCGAGCGGCTTGGTGGGCAGGCCGTAGCGCTGCGACGTCCCCTCCAGGCCCAGGCGCGGGCCGACCCACAGCTCGCCCTTGAAGCGGTCGGTAAAGAAGACGGGGTCGCTCTTGCCCGGGTTGGGCTCGACGTAGAGCGTCGCGCCGTCGCCGTGCAGCACCAGCACGTTGTCGGGCTCGGTGTTGCCGCTCAGGTAATAGAAGTCCGTGCCGGGCCGGAAGCGGTAGACCATGTCGTTGGCGCGGGTCTTCTCGTGGCCGGTCGGGACGATCAGCGTCTGGCCGGGGAAGGCCGCGCGCAGGGCCGCGCGGCGGGCCGCGAAGTTCTCGCTGCCCTCGACCGGAGCGGCCGGGGTCACGGGTGGGGTGGCCCAGTTGGTCACCATGAAGCGCAGGAGGTTCTCGGGGTTCCCGCTGTCGTGACTGCCGGTCGCCGGCTGCTGCTGCTCGCTCATGTGCCAGGCTTCGGCGCCGCCGGGCGGTCCGACCTCGGTGTCCGGCGCACGGCGCGCGCAGGGGTTCAGGCCGGAGCGCGGACCTCTCGTGCGTAGCGGGCCAGGAACGCGCGGGCAGCCTGCTCGTGGTCGAGCACGGGGGCCGGGTAGCCGCGGTCGGCGTAGAGCGGCAGGTCGAGCTGGCGCCGGCGCGGCGCCTCGAGCGGGTCGAGCACGGCGTCGTCGGGCATGCCGGCCAGCTCGGGGATCCAGCGCCGGACGTACTGCGCGGCGGGGTCGAAGCGGCGCGCCTGCTTGAGCGGGTTGTAGATGCGCGGGTACGCGGCCAGATCGGCCCCGACCCCGGCGATCCACTGCCAGTTGCCGACCGCCAGCGCGGGCGCGTCCTCGATCAGGTAGGTGTCCCACTCGTCGCGCCCGACCCGCCAGTCGACGCCCAGGTCGAAACATAGGAACGAGGCCGCGATGGCGCGCAGGCGGGGGTGCATCCAGCCGGTCGCGCGCAGCTCGCGGATGCCCGCGTCGACCAGCGGAAAGCCGGTCCGGCCGCCGCGCCAGGCGTCCAGCGCCGGGTGGCTGCGGGCAAAGGCGAAGCCGCGCATCTTGGCCTGCAGCGGCCGCTCCTCCAGCGCCTCGCTGTAGTAGGCGAGCTGGAGGAAGAAGTCGCGCTGCGCAAGCGAGCGCAGGAAGAGCTTGAGCGAGGTCCGCTCCTCGACCAGCAGGAACGGGTCGGCCGAGCGGGCGCAGGCCGCCCGCACGACCTCGCGCGCGGCCAGCGTGCCGAACGACAGCTCGGCCGAGAGGTGCGCCGTCCCGCCGGCCGCCGGGACGTTGCGGGCGATGCCGTACTGCAGCACCGGGCCGGCCAAGTAGGCGGTCAGTTTGGCCCGCGCGGGCGCTTGGCCGACCTCGCTCTCGGCCGTCGCCTGCGAGCCGAACTCCGCGGGCAGCGGGAGCGGTTCGCTCGCGATCTCGAGCTGCGCGAAGGCCGCCGCCGAGCCGGCATCGTCGGCCGGAATCCGAGCCCGCCAGCGGGCGTGGTAGGGCACGAAGGCGCGATAGCCGTCCCCGCGGTGCTCGGCGGCGGCGGCCTCGGGGTCGACGACCAGCGCGTCGTGAACCGGCAGCGCGCGCAGCCCGGCCTCTTCGAGGGTCGACTGCAGGTCGCGCTCGGCGCGCACGCTCCGGGCGTCGTAGCCGCAGCTCCAGCCGACCAGCCCGGCGCCGGCGGCGCGGGCCAGCGCGCGCAGCACGGGCCCGGGGTTGCCGCGCCGCACGATCAGCCGGCTGCCGCGCGCGCGCAGGTC
>CAXTNU010000147.1:0-447 GCA_964245595.1 uncultured bacterium
TTCCCGGATCCGGTCGACGAGGTCTCCGCCCGGCTCGTGGCCGGCGGGGTGCTGTCCTGCAGCGCGGTGTGGACGCCGGTGCTGGCGTGCGTCGCGCCCGGCCCGCGGGTGACCAAGCAGATCCCGGGCCGGCCGGTCAGCTTGCCGTCGGCTTCGGCCATGTTGGCCGCGCCCGCCTCGTGGCGGCAGGTGACGACCTGGATCGAGGGCGCGTCGTAGAAGGCGTCGAGCACGGCCAGAAAGCTCTCGCCGGGCACGCAGAAGACGCGCTCCACCGCGTTCACGCGCAGCGCGCGGACCAGCGCCTCCCCGCCCGACCGCACGCGGCCGCTCGCTCGGCTCAGCCGGCCGCGCCGACCGGAAAGCCGCGGTCGCGCATCAGCGCCGTCGTGTCGACGTGGCCCCCCCCGAACGCGCGAAAATCCACGGCGGGGGCGCCGGTGTTTG
>CAXTNU010000147.1:457-8785 GCA_964245595.1 uncultured bacterium
CGCGCGCGGCGCCAGCGCGACGAAGAGCGCCTTTCGCGCCCGCGAAAGGCGCGAAATGCCTCGTCGGGCGCGACGGTGTTGCCGACGCTCAAGATCGATGCCAGGAGGCGCCCCGCGACGCCGGCATCGAACGGGTCGCCGGCTTCGGTGAACGCCTCGAACGCATCGGCGGTGAGCGTGTCGGCCCACAGGTAGTCGTAGTAGCCCGCCGAGTACGAGTCGCCCGAGAAGACGTGGTTGAAGTGCGGCGGGCGGTGGCGCATGACGATCTGCTCGGGCATGCCCAGCTCCGCCATCAGCTCGCGCTCGAACTGGGCCGGGTCGATCGCCTGACCGTGCGCGGCCAGGTGGATGCGCATGTCGTAGATCGCCGAGCCGAGGTACTCGGCCGTCTTGAAGCCTTGGCCGAAGGTGCGCGCGCGCTCGAGCTTGGCGACCAGCTCGGGCGGGATCGGTTCGCCCGTCGCGTGGTGGAGCGCGAAGCGCGCCAGCACCTCGCCGGTCGGCAGCCAGCGCTCGTTGATCTGGCTGGGAAACTCGACGAAGTCGCGCGCGACCGCGGTGCCGGCCAGGCTGCGATAGGTGACGCTCGACAACAGCCCGTGCAGCCCGTGGCCGAACTCGTGGAACAGCGTCGTCGCGTCTTCCCACGAGATCAAGACCGGCGCGCCCGGCTCGCCCGGCATGTAGTTGAGGTTGTTCGAGATGATCGGCGTGCTGCCGCGCAGCCCTTCCTGCGGGCGGTAGGCGTTCATCCAGGCGCCCGAGGACTTGCCTTCGCGCGCGTAGGGGTCGACGTACAGCAGGCCGACGTGCGCGCCGCCGCGCCGCACCTCGTACACGCGCATGTCGGCGTGGTACACCGGCACGCCGGCGAGCGGCGCGAACTCCAGCCCGTAGAGCCGGCCGGCCGCCCAGAACATGCCCTCGCGGATGCGCTCGAGCTGCAGGTACTGCTTGACCTCGTCCTGGTCGAGGTCGTATTTCGCCAGGCGCACCTTTTCGGCGTAGTGGCGGTAGTCCCACGGCGCGAGCACGAACCCGCCGCCCTCCGCGTCGGCGACGGCCTGCATCTCAGCGATCTCTTCACGAGCGCGGGCGACGGCGGCCGGCCAGACCCGCATCAGGAGCGCCATCGCGGCGTCCGGCGTCTGGGCCATGTTGTCGGCGGTGATCCAGTGCGCGTACGTCGCTTGCCCGAGCAGCGCCGCCTTCTCCGCCCGCAGTTGCATGATGCGGGTGATAAGCGGCTTGTTGTCGTGCGGGCCGGCGCTATCGCCGCGCCGCGTCCACAAGCGCCAGCCCCGCTCGCGCAGGTCGCGCCGGGTGGAGAACGTCAGGAACGGCTCCATCGCCGAGCGGGTGTTGGCGATCGCCCACCCGCCGGCGCGGCCCTTGTCGGCCGCCGCGCGCGCCGCCGAGGCACGCTGCGACTCCGGCAGCCCGGCCAAGTCCTCGGCGCGCTCGAGCAGGAGCATCTGCTCCTCCTCGTCGGCCAGCACGTTCTGGCTGAACGCGGTGTAGCTGCGCGCCAGCTCTTGGTTGATTTCGCCCAAGCGCGCTTTGCGCGCGCCGTCGAGCGCGGCGCCCTGGCGCACGAAGCGGTCGTACACGACCTTGGTCAGCCGCTGCTGCTCGGCGGTCAAGCCGGCGTTCTCGCGCGCTTCGTACACCGCCTCGACGCGCCCGAACAGCGCCTCGTTCTGGACGATCTCGTCGCCGAAGGCCGCCAGCACCGGCGAGAGCTCGGATTGCAGCGCGCGCATCGGGCCCGAGTTCATCGAGCTGCCGTACACGTTGAACAGCGCGCGCAGGCGGTTGAACGGTTCGCCCGAGCGCTCGAGCGCGAGCACGGTGTTCTCGAACGTGGCGGGCGCCGGATCGCCCGCGACCGCGGCCAGCTCCGCCCGCTGCAACTCCATTCCCGCCCGCAGTCCCGGCCCGAAATCCTCGACCCGCAAGCGGTCGAACGGCGGCAGCCCGCCATGCGGGCCGGTCCACGGTGCGAGCGGTGAAGGGGCGCCGTCGGCGGCGAGAACGTCGGTGCGTGACAAAGAAAAACTCCTCGAAAGCCGTGACCACGATTCGCTCGGCCGGCGGCGGCTCCCGCTTGCACCCTACGGCGCGTAGGGCAGCGCCGGCCCGGCGGCGGGGTACGATGCCTGCCATGCGGTTCTCCCTGGGCGTGAACTACTGGCCGCGGAGCAGCGCGCTGGCGATGTGGCGGCGCTTCGACGCGGGCGAAATTCGGGCGGATTTCACCCGGATCGCCGGGCTCGGGCTGGACACCGTGCGCTTCTTCCTGCGCTGGGACGAGTTCCAGCCCCAGCCCGGCACGGTCGATCCGCGCCTGCTCGAGCGGCTCGAAACCGTCCTGGCGCTGGCCGCCGAGGCCGGACTGGTCACGGTTCCCACGCTGTTCTGCGGGCACATGTGCGGCGTGAACTGGCTGCCCGCTTGGGCGCTCGACCGGCGCGCTCCGCGCGGCCCGTACCGGACGATCAGCGGCGAGACGGAGTCGCCGTACGGAGCCGGCGACTTCTACGCCGGCCGGCTGCTCGACGCGCAGGTGCTCTTCGCGCGCGCGGTCGGCGAGCGCTTGCGCGGGCACCCGGCGCTCAAAGCCTGGGACATCGGACACCGCTTCAGCGACGTGCGCGAGCCGCCGCGCGGCAAGATCGCGACGGGCGATCACGGCTCGGAGTCGGCGGCCGATCCGGTCGTCGCCGAATGGAGCCGCCGGCTCAGCGCCGCGCTGCGCGACACCTCGGGGACCGACGTCACGGCCGGCACGCACGGCGCCGACATCCTCGAAGACCGCGACATCCGGCTGGCGCCGCTGTGCGCACCGCTCGCGTTCGCCTCGGTGCAGGGCTCGAGCGTGTTCGCCTACGTCGCGCGCGACCGGCTCGATCCCGAGGTCGTGCCGTTCCTGGCCGCGCTCGCGGCGGCGTTCTCGTTCGAGCCGGTGCTGGTCAGCGGCTTCGGCAACCCGGACTGCCCGCCCGACAAGTTCTCGGCCCTCGAACGCTTCCCGGCGCGCGGCGAAGCACCCGAGCTCGTCATCGCGCCCGACGACACGGTGTTCGCGACGTATCCCTGTCTGAGCGAGCGCGAGAATGCCGCCTACTGCACGGCGGTGCTGGAGCGGCTGCACGCCGACGGCCGGCTGGGCGCGTACTGGTGGTGCTGGGCCGACTATCCCGACGAGCTCGCCGCGCTGCCGCCGTTCGACGAAGCGCCGCACGAGCGCGTGCGCGGAATCGTGCGCGCCGACGGCAGCGAAAAGCCCGTCGCCGCGGCGCTCGCCGCGTTCGCCGCGCAACGGCGCGAGGTGGTGCCGGCGAACGACATGCCGATGATCTCGAGCAAGTACTACTACCGCACGCTGCCGACCAGCGCGCATACGTTGTATGACGCGTTCCTGGGATTCGTCGCCGAGCGCCGCGCGAGCGGCGGCTGAGCACCAACGGTGTGACGCGCGCTAAGGCGAGCGCAAGAAACGCGCGAGATACGGCGCGGTCCGGCTCCCGCTCGCCTCTGCCAGTGCAGCCGGCGGGCCGGTCGCGACGACCCGGCCGCCTTCATCCCCCGCGCCCGGGCCGACGTCGATCACCCAGTCGCTGCCCGCGACGACGCGCATGTCGTGCTCGACCACGATCACCGTGTTGCCGGCTTCCACCAAGCCGTCGAGCTGCGCGACGAGCCGCTCGACGTCGGCCGGGTGCAGCCCGGTGGTCGGCTCGTCGAGCACGTAGAGCGTGTCGCCGCGCTGCGCGCGCTGCAGCTCCGTCGCGAGCTTGATTCGCTGCGCCTCGCCGCCGGAGAGCTCGGTCGCCGGCTGGCCCAGGCGCAGATAGCCCAGCCCGACCTCGCGCAGCACGCCCAGCGGCCGGCGCACGGACGGCTCGGCGGCGAAGAAGTCCCACGCCGCGTCGACGGTCAGCCCGAGCACCTCGGCGACGTTCTTGCCGCGATAGGCGATCTGCAGTGTCTGCTCGTTGTAGCGCGCGCCGTGGCAGGCCGGGCACGGCGCGTAGACGCTGGCCAGAAACAGCAGCTCGACCATCACGAAGCCCTCGCCCTCGCAGGTCGGGCAGCGGCCCTTGGCGACGTTGAACGAGAACCGCCCGGCGTCGTAGCGCCGCGCGCGCGCCTGCTTCGTCGCGGCGAACAGCTTGCGCACCGCGTCGAACAGCCCGGTGTAGGTCGCGAGGTTCGAGCGCGGGGTGCGGCCGATCGGTTTTTGGTCGACCTGCACCAGCCGCTCGACGTGCTCCATGCCCCCGACGATGCGACCTTCGCTGGGCGCGCTGGGCGCGCGTTCGAGCTCTTCGCCTTCGTCGTCGCCGGCGGGAAGGGCGTGGCCGAGCCGCGCCGCGACCAGCTCGACCAGCGCTTGGCTGACCAAACTCGACTTGCCCGAGCCCGACACACCGGTCACGGTGGTGAACGTGCCGAGCGGAAACGCGACGTCGAGCGCGTGCAAGTTGTTGCGCGTGACGCTCTTCAGATCGAGCCAGCCCTTGGGCGCGCGCGGCTCGTGCCGCGGCGGCCCTTCGGGGGCGAACAGATAGCGCCGGGTGACCGACGGTTCGATTTCCGCCAGCCCGGCGGGCGAGCCGCTGTAGAGCACGTGGCCGCCCTGCTCGCCGGCCGCCGGGCCAACGTCGACGAGCCAGTCGGCGTGCCGCACCACGTCGAGATCGTGCTCCACCACGAAGAGGGAGTTGCCCGCCGCCTTGAGCTGGTCGAGCGCGGCCAGCAGCGACTCGGTGTCGGCCGGGTGGAGTCCGGCGGACGGCTCGTCGAGCACGTACACGACGCCGAACAAGTTCGAGCGCACCTGCGTCGCGAGCCGCAAGCGCTGCAGCTCGCCCGGCGAGAGCGTCGGCGTGCTGCGCTCCAGCGTCAGATAAGCGAGCCCGAGATCGAGCAGCACCGCGAGCCGCGCGACGAGGTCTCGCGCGATGCGCTCGACGACCAGCGCTTTCTCGGGATGCCGGGCGGCCAGCTCGGCCAGCCGCGGCGCGCTGGCATCGGCATACGGCGCGTAGGCGGCGGCCAGCCGGGCCAGCGGCAGCCGCGCCATGTCGGCGAAGTCGAGCCCAGCGAAGGTGACCGACAGCGACTCGCGGCGCAGCCGTTTGCCATGGCAGAGCGGGCACTCGCCGCTGAGCATGAACTGCGCGACCCGCTTCTTCATCAGCGGGCTCTGCGTGTTCGCGAACGTTCCCAGCACGTGGCGTTGGGCGCTGCTGAACGTGCCTTGGTAGCTGGGCTCTTCCTTGCGCTTGAGCGCGCGCCGCGTCTCGGCCGGCGTGTAGCCGGCGTAGACCGGCACCGTCGGCTGCTCGTCGGTGAACAGCAGCCAGTCGCGGTCTTTCTTGGGCAGCTCGCGCCAGGGGCGGTCGACGTCGTAGCCCAGCGTGACCGCGATGTCGCGCAGGTTCTGCCCGTGCCACGCGGTCGGCCAGGCCGCGATCGCGCGCTCGCGGATGGTGAGCGAGGGATCGGGCACCAGCGAGCGCTCCGTCACCTCGTAGACCCGGCCCAACCCGTGGCAGCGCGGGCACGCTCCGGCCGGCGTGTTGGGCGAGAACGCCTCGGCGTCGAGGTGCGGCTGTTTGGGCGGGTAGTCGCCCGCGCGCGAGTAGAGCATCCGCAACAAGTTCGAAAGCGTCGTGACGCTGCCGACCGACGAGCGCGTGGTCGGCGAGCCGCGCTGCTGCTGGAGCGCGACCGCGGGCGGCAAGCCGTCGATCTCGTCCACCTCGGGCACCGCCATCTGGTGGAACAGCCGCCGCGCGTAGGGCGAGACGGACTCCAGATAGCGCCGCTGCGCCTCGGCGTAGAGCGTGCTGAACGCCAGCGACGACTTGCCCGAGCCCGACACGCCGGTGAACACGACCAGCGCTTCGCGCGGCAAGTCGACGTCGACGTTCTTGAGGTTGTGCTCGCGCGCCCCGCGCACGCGCACGAAACCGTCGTGCCCACCGCCCGCGGACGGACGAACGCCGGGCTCGTGAAGCGCTTTCATCAACCGGCTTTTAGCTCGGAAACGCATCCTCGAATCAGGCGCGCCGGGCACCTTGACACGGCTCGCCGAGCATGATACTTAAGTAACCACTAAACCAATATGACCCACTCACTCGACCCGGTCTTCCAGGCGCTGGCGGACCCGACCCGGCGCAGCATCGTCGAGCGCTTGAGCCGCGGACCGGCCTCGGTCAGCGAGCTCGCGCAACCGCTCGCGATGTCGCTCTCCGCGGTCGTCCAGCACCTGGCCGTGCTGGAGGCGAGCGGGCTGGTTCGCTCCGAGAAGACCGGCCGCGTACGGACTTGCCGCATCGAGCCCGCCGCGCTCAAATCGGCCGAGGACTGGATCGGCGCGCGCCGCGCCGAGTGGGAACGCCGCCTCGACCGCCTGGCCGAATACCTCGCCGAAGAACGACGCAAGGAGAACCGATGAACGACACCCGCATGCAGGCGCCCGGGCGCCTGGTCATCCGCCGCACGTTCGCCGCCCCGCGAGCGCGCGTCTACGCCGCCTGGACCGAACCCGAACAGATGCGCCGCTGGGCCGGACCCGAGGGCTTCAGCGTGCCCGAGATGGAGCAAGACCCGCGCGTCGGCGGCACCTATCGCATGACGATGCAGCAGCCCGACGGCGAGCGCATCTCCGTGCGCGGCGTCTTCCGCGAGATCGAGCCGCCCGAGCGGATCTCGTACACCTGGCGCTGGGAAGAAGACACGCCCGAAGCGGAGATCGAGACGCTGGTGACGGTCGAGTTCCACGACCGCGGCGCCGAGACGGAGCTGGTGCTCACGCACGACCGGTTCGTCAGCGAGGAGTCGCGCGCAGGGCACGAGGGCGGCTGGAACAGCGCGCTCGACGAGCTCGGCCGGTTCCTGGCAGAGGGCGCGGCATGAGCGAAGGCTCCGCCGAGCACGCGACCGCACCGACCGAGGGACCCCGGGGCTTCACGATCGCCCGCGTGTTCGACGCACCGCGCGAGCTGGTATTCCGGGCCTGGACCGAACCGGCGCGGTTCGCGCAGTGGTTCGGCGGGGCCGCGTCCAGCGTGCCGCTGGAGACGACCGCGCTGGACGTCCGGCCGGGCGGCGCGTGGAAGCTCGTCATGCTCGCCGGCCCGGAGCGCAACGCGCTGCCGTTCGGCGGATTCTACCGCGAGGTGGTGCCGCCCGAACGGCTCGTGATGACGCTGACCAATCCCGCCGATCCGAACGATCCCGACGTCGAGGTGGTGACGGTCGTCCTCACCGACCTGGGCGGCGGAAAGACGCGGATGGAGTTCGAGCAGCGCGGACACCTCTCCGACGAGACGTACGTCCGCACGAAGGAAGGCTGGTCGGTCTTCTTCGACAGCCTGGCCGAGCACATGGCGCACGAGCCCCGCCTGAACGAACGCGCGCCACGGGCAGCGCAGCACTGATCGGCTCAGGCTCCGCGCCCCTGAACGTTCGGGGCGGAACGGCCGAAGAGAACGGTACGAGCAGCCCGGTTTCATTCCAGGAGGTAGTGTGCCGATCTCCCTGCCAGTCAACTCGGTGAGCGCGCGAGGCGGCGCCGCGGCCGTTGCGCCGCGAGCGCTCGTGCGGCTCGCCGGGATCCTCGCGATCCTCGTCGCCGCCCTGCTCGTCTGGGCCCCGGCGGCGTACGCTCAGCAGGACGAGCGGGACGCCACGCGCGAGAAGCTTCGTCAGGTGCTGGAGGGCACCGACGCCGGCATCGCGTTCCACCAGAGCACGAAACAGCCGTACAATTTCGTGGGCTCGCTGACCGCCGGGCTGAAGAACACCGAGTCGCTGGAGGTCGTGGCGATCGTCACCGACACCAACACGATCGCGTTCCGCATCTACCCGCACTACAAGGGCGCGTACCTCAACCTCGGTAAAGCGCGCGACACGAGCGGGCTGATGCGCAAGCTGCTCTTCTTCACCGACCAGAACTTCCTGTACTGGGGCGCGGACGACGGCGCCGACGTCTTCTGCGGCTACACCATCACGCTCGAATCGGGCTTTCCCCAAGCCGCGCTGCGGGTCGTCCTGCGCAGCATCCGCAGCACCGATCGCTTCGTGGGCGAGCTGCGCCCGTTCGTGGACGGCAGCTCGCCCGCCACCTGACGTCGGGCGGAACAGCCGTCGGCGTCATGTCGTTCCGGCGCGCGCTCTAGGCCGGGGTGCCGACCGGGGCGACCGCGGCGGGATCGCTCGTGCTCGGCCGGCCCGTCTCGACGTGGCCCGCCGCGCGCACGCGGAAGCCGGCGCTGCCGTCGGCCGTGACGGTCAGGTCGTACCATTGCC
>CAXTNU010000148.1:0-8719 GCA_964245595.1 uncultured bacterium
CCGCCACCCCAAGGTCTTCGCCACGCCGCACTTGGGCGGCTCGACCCGCGAGGCGCTCGAGCGGATCGCGACCGAGCTGGCCGAGGACGTGGCGCGCGTGCTGCTCGGCGCGCCGGCCAACGCCGCGGTGAACGCGCCCGTGCCGGGCGGGCCCGAGGCCGAGCGGGTGATGCCGTTCCTGGCCGTCGCGCACCGGCTGGGCCGCTTCTACCCGCAGTACGCGCGGCCCGAGCGCTTGCCCCCGATCGCACTGGTGCTGGGCGGCGCGCTGGCCGACGTGCCGCCCGAGCCGCTCGTGCGGGCGTTTCTGAGCGGGCTGCTGCAAGCGACGACCGACCGCCGGGTGAGCGTGGTCAATGCCGAGGCGATCGCGCGCGAGCTGGGCATCGTGGTCGAGGCGCGCGGCGACGCGAGCGCGTCGAGCTACGCCTCGTCGCTGCGGCTGGTCGCCGGCGGCACCACGATCATCGCCACGTCGCTCGCCGGCTCGCCGCGCATCGTCGAGCTCAACGGCTACGAGATCGACGCGATCCCCGCCGGCGCGATGCTGATGACGCAGCACCGCGACGTCCCCGGCATGATCGGCCGCGTCGGCACCGTGCTCGGCGACGCGGGGGTGAACATCTCGACCATGCAGGTCTCGCGCAACACCGTCGGCGGCGACGCGATCATGGTGCTGGCCGCCGACCGCGCCCCCGGCGATGCGACGCTGGCCGCGCTGCGCGCGATCCCCGGCATCGGCTCGGTGCGCTCGCTCTCGCTGTAACGGCCTGGCCTATACCCCAGCTTCCACGATAATCCGATCCAGCGCCGCGCACTTCACGACGAGCGCGGCTCGCGTGTTGACGTTCATCACCGTGTAGACGCGGCGCGTTTGGTTTCGGATGGTGTTCTTGCTGCGGCCGAAACGCTCGGCGATCTGCGCGGTCGACCAGCCTTGAGCGACCGCCTGCATGACGCGCCGTTCGGCAGGACTGAGGAGTTGTGGCCCGAGCGCATATGCGGCGAGCGATTCGTAGCGCCGGCGCAGCCACGAGCGCGGCACGAGGCGGCTGAGCTCATCGGCTCGAGTCAGCATTTCATCGTCACGTGCGGTCTGGAGAAGTGCGAGCGAAACGCTCAGCTCGGCACAGTGGTTGCCCAGGTCGGCGCCACGCCTCGAGCGCCGCGCGTAGAGCCGCTCGCTCGTCACGCCATCGACCGTCCGCGCGCGCAAGAGCGGCGCGTACGCCGTGTCCGAGCGCTTCGCTCTCGCCGTCGTCATCGAACCCGCTTGACGGGTACGCCGGCGGCAGCGCCTCGTAAAGCGCCATCAACTCGGCTGCCGCGTCACGGTCCACGCCGGCCACGTCGCGTGACACGGTCAGCAGGGCCTGGCGCCCGGCGCAATCGAGGCTGCGCCAGTCGGCCTGACGCGCGGCCTGCGCCGCGGTTTGGATGAGCCGCGTGGAGCTAAATTCGTCCCCGGCAGCGCGAGCGATCAGCGAGGCATCGGCGAGAGCCGCCGCACGCTGCGCGCCGGGAGCCGACTCGAACAAGGTCCTGAACGACAACCGCCAGGCCTCGGCCATCCGACCGTCGATCAGTTCGCTATCGGCGAGGGCTCGGACCGCCGTCTTGGGCCGATGAGGCGCCGACGCTGATGGCTCGGGCAGGCGGGCGAGCAAAGCGCTTTGATCGAGCGCGACCGTGATTTTAGCCTGTCGAGCCGTCGCCCGCCGGCTTGCCGACGGCATGGAGGACGCGCCGGTAGAGTTCGAGCGCGGTGCGCTCGACGGTTTCCAAATCGCCGCGGACATCAGCCTTGTGGAGGATCGCGACGGTCAGCCCGACCATCGGCTCGCGTTCCTTCGGGCCTTCTTGGGCTTGCGATCGTCGTCATCGTGCTGGGCATGAGCGACATCGTGCCCGACGACCGAGCAACCTTCTCGGGGCGGTGGAATTCTGAGCCCATCATGGCCGCTTGAGCGCACCACCGCGCGGTACAAGCGATGTATGACGACCATTCCACGACGCCGTTTGGGCCCATTGGAGACCTCCGCGCTCGGCCTGGGCTGCATGGGCATCTCGTTCGCCTACGGACCGCCCGCCGAGGATTCGGGCACCGCGGCGATCCGCCGGGCGCTCGACCTGGGCATCACGCTGATCGACACGGCCGAGATCTACGGACCGTTCCGCAACGAGGAGGTCGTCGGCGCCGCGATCGCCGGGCGCCGTGACGAGGCCCAGCTCGCAACCAAGTTCGGTTTCTCGTTCGCCGACGGCGAGCGCATGAACGGCGTAGACGGCTCGCCGGCGAACGTCAAGCGCGCGCTGGAGGGCTCGCTCAAGCGTCTGGGCGTCGACCACATCGACCTGTGGTACCAGCACCGGGTCGATCAGAAGGTGCCCATCGAGGAGACGGTCGGCGCGATGGCCGAGGCGGTCGCCGCGGGCAAAGTCCGCTACCTAGGCCTCTCGGAAGCGTCGGCCGCGACGATTCGGCGCGCGCACGCGACGCATCCCATCGCCGCGGTGCAAAGCGAGTACTCGCTGTGGTCGCGCGACGTCGAGGACGACGTGCTGCCGGCGCTCCGGGAGCTGGGCATCGGCTTCGTTCCCTACAGCCCGCTTGGCCGCGGCTTCCTGACCGGAACGGTGAGCGCCGAAGCGCTGCCCGAGAGCGACTTCCGCCGCAACCACCCGCGCTTCGCGGGCGACAACGGCGCGCGCAACGCCGCGATCGTCGAGATCGTGCGCGGTGTCGCCGGTAAGCACGGCGCGACGCCGGCGCAGGTGGCGCTGGCCTGGGTGCTGAGCCGCGGCGAGGACCTCGTTCCGATCCCCGGGACCACGAAGGCCGCGCGCGTCGACGAGAACGCCGGCGCTCTGGACGTGCGGCTGGACGAGGACGACCTGCGCCGTCTGGACACGATCGCGGAGCGCGTCGCCGGCGAGCGCTACAACCCCGGCGGGATGGCCTTCATCGAGCGCTGAGCGGAGGCGCGCCGGTACGGATTCCGCCGGCGCTTGGCGAAGAGCCGCTCGGAGTTCATCCAGCGCTCGTCGGGAGAAGCCGCTCGTGTACGTGCCCGCCCATTTCCGCATCGATGATGTCGCGACGCTGCGCGCGTTCATGCGCGCACACGCGTTCGCGGCGCTGGTCACGGTGGTGAACGGCGCGCCGTTCGCGACCCACCTCCCGCTGCTGATCGACGGCGAGGGGGACGAGCTGGTCCTGCGCGGGCACGTGGCGCGCGCGAACCCGCAGTGGCGCACCCTCGAAGACCAGGACGCGCTGGCGATCTTCAGCGGCCCGCACGCCTACGTTTCGCCCAGCTGGTACACCGTCGCGGAGAGCGTGCCGACGTGGAATTACGCAACGGTGCATGCGATCGGGCGCGGCCGGCTCCTGACCGAGCGCACCGGTGTGATGGACGTGCTGCGCCGCCTGACGGACGGCGAAGAAGCGCGCTTCGAGCAGCCGTGGTCGATCGACCGCCTGACCGAAGACTACGTGGACGGCATGCGGCGCGCGATCGTCGCGTTCGAAATCCCCGTCACGCGCCTCGAAGGCAAATACAAGCTCTCCCAAAACCGTATCCCGGCCGATCGCACGGGCGTCGCCGAAGCGTTGACCGCGAGCGGTGATCCCACCGCGCGCGACGTAGCGCTGCTCATGCGGGTGCAGCGCGGCTCCTCCGGATAACGCCGGGCTAGGCCGTCGGCGTGCGGACGAGATGCTTCGGGATCGCGACCGTGTTGGCGAAATCGAGCGCGATCAGATCGTCGGCCCCGCCGGAGGCTCCTGAATCACCTAAGGTCTTCGGCAACCGGAGACCCGGAGCGTAGGGCGGTCGAGCGGAAGTCCCCGGTATGCCGCTTCGGCGCTAATTGCCCTCAGTCGTCGTCGAAATCGTCCGCGTCGAAATCCATACGCCCGTGCAAAATACGTTGTACGGTCACGACGCGGTTCGGCTCGTCCACACCATAGAACACCACCCAAGGGTGGACGACGCACGACCGGAGACCCTCGCTCAGCTCACCTCGTTCGCGTCCCGCCAAGGGAAAGATCGCAAGGACGTCCCGAGCGAGAGCGAACTCTCGAGCGAAGCGCTCGGAACCGCCGGGATGACGCTCCTCGTACCACTCCACGATGTGAACCAGGTCCACGACGGCGCGCTCGCCGATCCGGACCTCATAATGCGGCGAGCTCAGTCGCCGCGGCTCGCTCGTCGCGCCTCGGCTCGCTCCTTACCCCGGCGGGCGACGTCGCGCAGCAGGTCGTCGGTCAGCGGCTGGGTACGACCGGCCTCGATGTCGGCACGCCCTTCGTCGAGAGCGACTCGGAGCCGGGAAAGCTTCTCGGCTCGCGAGCGCAACAACCGAAGGCCGTCGCGGACGACCTCGCTCTGATTGTTGTAACCGTGACCCATCTGCTCCGAGATGAACTCGGCTAGGTCATCGGGCAGGCTGACGTTCATCGTCGGCATGCCCCAAGTATACGCGCCCTGGCAACAGTTGCCAAGACAGCGGTCCTAGCCAGTTCCTTCTCTTATCAGCCGATCGTCAGCGGGCGGTAGCGGATGCGGTGCGGCTTGGCCGCCTCCTCGCCCAGGCGCTGGCGCTTGGCGGCCTCGTACTCCTCGTAGTTGCCCTCGAAGAAATAGACTTGGGAGTCGCCTTCGAAGGCGATGATGTGGGTCGCGATGCGGTTGAGGAACCAGCGGTCGTGGCTGATGCACAGCACCGTGCCGGCGAACTCCCCCAGCGCGTCCTCGAGCGCGCGCAGCGTCTCGACGTCGAGGTCGTTGGACGGCTCGTCGAGCAGCAGCACGTTGCCGCCTTCGAGCAGCGTCTTGGCCAGGTGCAGCCGCCCGCGCTCGCCGCCCGAGAGCGCGCCGACGGGCTTCTGCTGGTCGCCGCCCTTGAAGTTGAAGCGGCCCAGGTACGCGCGCGACGGCATCTCGAAGCGGCCGACCTTGAGCAGATCGAGCCCGCCGCTGACGTCGTCGAACACGGTCTTGGTGTCGTCGAGCGCCTCGCGCGTCTGGTCGACCACCGCGAGCTTGACGCTGCTGCCGATGACGATCTCGCCCGCGTCGGGCTGCTCCTTGCCGGCGATCATCCGGAACAAGGTCGACTTGCCGGCCCCGTTGGGGCCGATGATGCCGACGATCGCGCCGGCCGGGATGCGGAAGTCGACGTCGTCCATCAGCAGCCGGTCGCCGTAGGCCTTGCGCACGCCCTTGAACTCGATGACTTGATCGCCCAGCCGCTCGGCGACCGGGATGAAGATCTCTTGCGTCTCGTTGCGGCGCTGGTACTCGTAGCTGGAGAGCTCCTCGAACCGTGCCAGGCGGCTCTTGCTCTTGGTCTGCTGGCCCTTGGTGCCCGCGCGGACCCACTCCAGCTCGCGCTTGAGCGCCTTCTGGCGGGCCGACTCTTCTTTCTCTTCCTGGGCCAGCCGCTGGCCCTTCTGGTCGAGCCAGGAGCTGTAGTTGCCCTTCCAGGGGATGCCGCGCCCGCGGTCGAGCTCGAGGATCCACTCCGCCGCGTTGTCCAGGAAGTAGCGGTCGTGGGTGACGGCCACGACGGTGCCCGGGAAGCGCTGCAGGAAGTGTTCCAGCCACTCCACGCTCTCGGCGTCGAGGTGGTTGGTGGGCTCGTCGAGCAGCAGCATGTCGGGCTCGGAGAGCAGCAGCCGGCAGAGCGCCACGCGGCGCTTCTCGCCGCCCGAGAGCGGGCCGATCTTGGCGTCCCAGGGCGGCAGGCGCAGCGCGTCGGCCGCGATCTCGAGCTGCTGCTCGAGGTCGTCGCCTTGGGCGAACAGGATCGCTTCGAGCTTGGCCTGTTCCTCGGCGAGCTTCTCGAAGTCGGCGTCGGGATCGCCGTAGGCGGCGTAGACCTCGTCGAGCCGCTTGCGCGCGGCCATCTGCGCGGTGAGCGCTTCCTCGACCGTCTCGCGGACGGTCTTGTCGGGGTCGAGCTTGGGCTCTTGCGGGAGGTAGCCGATGCTCAAGTTGGGCATCGGGATCGCGTCGCCGTCGATCTCCGTGTCGAGGCCGGCCATGATCCGCAGCACGGTCGACTTGCCCGCGCCGTTGAGGCCCAGGATGCCGATCTTCGCGCCGGGCAGGAAGCTGAGCGAGATGTCCTTGAGGATCTGGCGCTTCGGCGGCACCATCTTGCCGACCCGATGCATCGTGTACACGTATTGCGTCACCGGGAACCTTAACTAGCGCCTCGGCGGGAAGGTTCCTGGGTAGAGCGCAAGCGATGCGACGGATACCGCTTGCGGGCGCAGCGACCGACCGTGCGACGGCTTCCCTGACGTTCGTCGGGAACGCCACGACGCTGCTGCGGCTGAACGGTGTCACGCTGCTGACCGATCCCTCGTTCCTGCACGCGGGCGACCACGTCCACGTCGGCTACGGGCTGTTCGCGAAACGCCTGCTGGACCCGGCGCTGGAACTGGCCGGCCTGCCGCCGCTCGACGCGCTGCTGCTCTCGCACCTCCACGGCGACCACTGGGACCCGCCCGCCGAGCGCGGGCTCGACCACGCGCTGCCGCTCGTCACCACCAAGCAGGCCGCCAAAGCGCTCGCGAGCCGCGGCTTCACCCGCACCTACGGGCTCGACCACTGGGACGAAATCGCGCTCGACAAGCCGGGCGGCGGCGGGTTGAAGATCACCGCCGTTCCCGCGCAGCACGGGCCCAAGCCGGTCGCCGCGCTGCTGCCGGCGACCAACGGCCACATCATCGACGTGCCGCGCGAAGGCGCCCGCCCGCTGCGCGTCTACGTCAGCGGCGACACGCTGGTCCACGACGCGCTGCGCGAGATCCCGCGCCGCTTCCCCGCCATCGACGTCGCCCTGCTGCACTTGGGCGGCACGCGCATTCCCTCGCCCAAGCTCGGCGTGCTGGTCACGCTCGACGCGGCGGGCGGGGTGGAGGCGGTGCGCATCGTCGACCCGCGCACGGTCGTGCCGATCCACACCGACGACTGGAACCTGTTCGGTTCGGGCCTGGACGAGTTCGTCGCGGCCATGCGCGCCGCGGGCTTGGCTGAGAAGCTGCGCGTCGTCGGCCGCGGCGAGACGATGAGCCTCTGATGCCCGCGCGCGGCCCGACAAATGCACAGAGGTCGCGCGCCGGACGGCGGACTAGGCGGAACGGGTGAACGTCTACCTCGCGCGGCACGGTGAAACGACCTGGAACCTCGCCGGCCGCTATCAGGGCCGGCGCGAGTCCGAGCTGACCTCGCTAGGAACGGCGCAGGCCGCAGCGCTTGCCGCGGCGATGCGGGCCGCGCATGTCGGCCGGGTGATCGCCAGCCCGATGCTGCGCACGACCGCGACGGCGCAGCCGGTCGCCGACGCGCTCGGCCTCGCGCTCGAGACCGACGACCGGCTGATCGAGATCGCGCACGGTACCTGGGAAGGGCGCCTGCGCGACGAGATCGCGGCCAGCGACCCGGCCCGCTATCACGTCTGGCGGCACGATCCCGCGAACGCCGTCTTCGTCGGCGGCGAGACGCTGGCGCAGGTGCGCGAGCGCTGGCGCGCGTTCGCGCGCTCGTTCGAGAGCGGCGTCCCGACGCTGGTGGTGACCCACGACGCGGTGGTGCGGGTCGCGCTGCTCGACGCGCTGGGGCGCGAGCTGGACGCGTTTTGGGACGTCGAGGTGGAGAACGGCGCCTACGCGCTGTTCGAGGTCGAGGACGGCCGCTGGACGCTGCGGGAGGAGTGCGTCCGCACGCACCTCGGCGAGCTGCGCGCGCGGGTGGAATCGCAGGCGCTCTAGTCCGGCGGGCCGCCGGTTACGGGTGCTTCCACGCGACGGTGACGTCGACGCTGCCCACGGTCAGCTTCCCGAGAATCGCATCGACCTTGAACACGATCTTGAACGCGATTCCGGTCGCCGTGGCCGATGTCGAGCCGCCGACGAGCGTGAAGTCCACCACATCGGCCTCGACCTGTCCATTGATCGCCCCGAAATGCAGCGGAAAGCTGACCTTCGCATCGTTGTTGATCGGCAGCGTCTGGGACGGCGCGCCCGGAATGTTCAGGACCGCTTGAAACGCCTTCTGCGGATCGGCTTGGCCCGGGTCTTCTTGAACTTGGATGTGAACGCCCAACAGGGACTTGTCTCGAACCGTTTGGAACGACATGCGTTTGTACTCTAATTTCGCAAATGGCGGAAAGCCGTCCGGCGTAGCGCAACGGCATGAGGGGTTCCGATCGTATACCCTCTACGCTCGGCTTGTCAAGTAGACGTCCTTGCGGTAGCTTTGCGAGCGCGGCGCAGCAAGCGCGGGTCAGTACGCCGGGACGCCGCGCGCGATGAGCCGTCCGCCGGCGACGACGTCGATCTCGCCGACTCGGCCCGGCCCGCGCACGAACCTCGTCGCCGGGGTCGCTCCGTCGAGCGCGCCCACATCGCGCGCCGCTCGCCCGCTGCGCAGCACGACGTGCGCGCCGCGCGGGACGCCCGCGGCAACGACGTAGCACCAGGCGCCGTCGCGCGCGTAGAGCGCCTTGGCCACGACGCCGCGCCGGCCGGTGAGCGTGACGTGGTTGAAGTGCGAGCCGGCGATCGCGACCAGCGCGCCATCCGTTGCCGCGAGCCGCGCCGACGCGGCGTGCGCGGCGACGCCCTCGACCGCCGCCGTCGCCGCGAAGACCAGCGCCGCGGCCGTCGCCAGCATGCCCCACGGCCGGCCTACCGGTGCACGCG
>CAXTNU010000149.1:0-8685 GCA_964245595.1 uncultured bacterium
CGACGAGCGCCCGCGCCGGCGCGCCCGCTCGTCGCGAGGCGAAAGGCCGCGTACGCCGCGCCGCAGCAGGCGATCAGGAACGCGCTCTCCGGCATGCCGCCCAGGTACATCGAGCCCGTCATGGCGGCCAGCAGCGCGGTGGTGAGCATTCCGGGCCGCCGCACCGCCAGCTCGGTGGCGAACAGAACGGCGGGCACCATCACCTCGACGGAAAGGTGCGGCTGGGTCAGAAACCCCATGTAGTAGCCGCCGAACTCGGCCGCGATCCCGGCTGCCAGCGCGGGCAGAAAGCCGGCGAACAGCCGCACGAACAGCGCCGCGCCGAGCCCGGCTGCGAACAAGCGTGCCAGGCAGAAGAGATCGAACACCAGCGGCGAGGGGGCCGGGATACCGAACAGAATCGTGAACGGCGACAGCGAGCCGGGCTGCATCGTCGCGGCGAGCGGGTTGCCGTATCCGTCGAAGCGGTCCCACAGCGGCGTTTGCAGCGACCAGATGAAGCGGTGCTCGGTTCCCAGCCATGGTTCGGTCAGCCACCCGCCGACCATGTCGAGCACGCTGGCGGTATACGGGGCGGAAGCGTGAGCGGCGGCGCCGTGCGCGTACACGCTCGACATGGCGCGTGCGCTCAGCATCAGCGAACTGGCGCCGAACACGAACGGCGCGAAGGCCACGATCAGCGCCGCGGCGAGCAGGAGAGCCAGGCGCGGCGTGTCGCGCAAGAAATGCTGCGGCAGCGGCACGGCGCTAGCGGCTCGTTTTAGAAGCGAGATCCGGCGCAGGACGGGGCCCTTCCTTGAAGAAAGGGCGTCCCCCTTCGTGAGATTCGTGGTGCATGGTTTCTTCTTGATGCTTTGGGGCGGGTGTATTTTCGTCCTGGCATGGTTCACCGCACGACGTTACATCGCGTCGGGCAGCCGTGCGCTCGCCGTCGGCGGGGCCATCGCCGGATCGTTCGTGCTCGGCGGCGTTTCGCCGTTCGCGCTGCACGATGCCGACGGCGGCGGCTCGCCCGTCGCGAACGCGCACGAACCCCAAGCGGTCGTCGCGGTTCGCGCACCGTCCAACTCGGAGCCCGATCCCGAAGTGCAGCGGCTGGGCATGTGCTCCGCCGCGGTTCGTGTCTCGTCGTTCCGCGCGGGCGGTTCGGTCGACGGCATGGACGTCGTCACCGGCGACATCCCGGTCGATCGTGGTGCGATCCCCTTCGTCGAGGCAACCGATCGTGTGGTCTTGAACGGCTGGGCCACCAACGTTGGGCAAACCGCGCCCGCCAGAGGCATCTGCGCGGTGGTCGACGCCCGCGTCGTAACGACCGCCGACGTCGTGTACGGCCGAGCGCGGCCGGACGTGGCGGCGGCGAAAGGCAACCCGAAGCTCCGCGCAACCGGTTACGAGGTCGCGCTGCTCGGCGGCGCGCTGCCCAAGGGAAAGCACGTGCTGGGTATCGCGGCGCTTTCCACCGACGGCAAGAGCGCCAGCATCGTTGGCAGCCCGCGCCCCATCGAGGTGCGCTGACTCCCGTCTCTCCCGTTCAGGAGCGCGGCGGGCGAACGATCGTCACGGTGCCGAGCGGCGCGCCGGCGGCGCTGCGGCGCGCGCGGTCGACGACGAGCAGTTCCGCCCGGTAGGTGCGACATCCCAACCCGGCGGTGGTGAACGTCGCCTTGAACCAGGCGTCGGCGACGGGCGGCGTGCCGAGTGCGCGGGGCGGGCGGTCGCGGCGAAACGCCGCCACCGCGGGATACCGGTGCGGAGGGACGTCGCGGTCGTCGAGCGACAGCGTCACGTACACCTCCTCCGCGGCGCTCGGCGCGCCCGTCCCCGCCGCGAGCGCCCAGCCTTCGAGCGTCAAGCCGGCCTCTTTGGGCACGCTCGCCCGGGATGCGGGGCCGAGCACGACCGGCTCGCCGTCACGGCCGCCGACCGCGACCGTCAGCTGAACGCGCGCGCGCACGACCTCCGGGACGTCGCGCACGAAGAAGGGGAAGTCCCGTTCCGCGGCCGCGATGTCGACCGAGGTGTCGAGCCCGCGCGCGTAGACGGCGCCGTCGTTGCGATACGCGGCGATGTGAACGGCGTGCCGGCCGCGCGGCAGGGCGCGGGTCGGAATGACGAGCTCGAACCCGAGCCGGTCGTCCAGCCCCGCCTGCACCGCTCGAATGTCGGGGCGCGGCACGGCGCAGGGCGCGTCCCAGCGCCGGCCCTCCCCGTCGGTCGCGGTGACGCCCGCGGGCGCTCGGCGCGCGCCCAGGTCCATCGCCCAGCCCGAGACCAGCGCGTACCGCCCGCGCGCCACCGCGGTATTCACCCCGTTGACGGTTCCGTCGGCACTGACGTCGAGGATTTGGTCCAGCGCCACGCGCACCGCCGTGCCGACCGGCGCGAGCTCGGGCCGCGCGCCCGCGTAGACCGCGAACGACACCGCGCCCGTATCGTAGAGCCCGCCGGCGCCGACGAGGTATACGCGGACGTGGTGCATGCCGGGCCGCAGGACATCGGTCGGGACGACGGCGCGGTAGCCGACCGCGCGCAGGCCGTCCCGGCGCTCTCTGGTGACGTCGGGCCGGGCGGCGCCGCGGTACTCGAACGCTTGCGCGGTGTCGAGCACCGCCACGACGCGCCGCGGCGCGGCATCGGAGGCGAGCGCCCAGCCGCCCAACACGATCGGCGCGCCGAGCGGTACGTGCCGCGGGCGAACGTGCGGGACGAGTCCTGCCAGGCCGTCGACGTAGTCGAACGTTTCGATCTCGCCTTCAGCCGTGCCGACGACGGTGCTCGGATCGAACGGACCTGCGTAAACGGATATTTCGGGCGCCTCCAAGAACAGCGACCTCGACTTGCACGCCGTATCGACGGCGCCCTCTGTAGTGCCGGAGCAATGGATACCGAAGATCGCGGCGCCCCGCCGCCCGCCCGCCCCCTTGCCGCCGCTGGCGCCGCCCGCTGGCGCCGCCTGAGCGAAGAGCTCGGTCTAGCCGCCGACCGCGCGCACGCCGCCGCGGTGCAGGCGCGGCGCGAGCGCGACGCCGCGCAAGCGAATCTGCGCCGGCTCTTCGTCAAGCAGCTCGGGCAGCAGAGCGCGGCCTGGATCGCCGAGCGCGAGCGGCAGCAAGCCGAAGCGGCCCTCGCGCGCGCCCGGGACTACATCGCGCGCACGCAGCCGGTGATGCGCGAGATGCGCACGCTGCTGGCCTCGATGCAGAGCAGCAAGTTCTGGCAGGCCCGCAACCGCTGGTTCGAGCTGAAGAAGCGGGCCAAGCTCAACCCGTCGGGGCCGCAGCCGTACTGGGTTCCCGAGCTCGACGTGGTCGACCCGAACTGGGAGCACGACGCACCCTACGACCGCTGGCTGGCGGCGAACCGCACGCGGCCGTCGGACCTGCAGCGCATGCGCGACATGCTCCCGCTGCTGGCGCGCACGCCGCTGTTCAGCGTGATCGTTCCCGTCTACGACACGCCGGAGCGATTCCTGCGCGAAGCGCTCGACTCCGTGCTGGTCCAGGTCTACCCGCACTGGGAGCTGTGCATCGCGGACGACGCGTCGCGCGCGCCGCACGTGCGCCGGATCCTCGCCGAGTACGCCGCGCACGACGAGCGCGTCAAGCTGGCCTGGCGCGAGACGAACGGGCACATCTCGGCGAGCAGCAACACCGCGCTCGCCCTGGCGAGCGGCGAGTTCGTCGCCCTGCTCGACCACGACGACGTGCTCGCCCCCGAGGCGCTGTTCGAGAACGCCCTGGTCGTCAACCGGCATCCCGAGGTCGACATCATCTATTCCGACGAGGACAAGATCGACGACGAGGGCCGCCGCCACGACCCGTACTTCAAGCCCGACTGGTCGCCCGACTCCGTGCTGGCCCGCAACTACGTCTCGCACCTGGGCGTCTACCGGCGCAGCCTGGTCGAGGCGGTCGGCGGCTTTCGAGAAGGCTTCGAAGGCAGCCAGGACTACGACTTGCTGCTGCGCGCCAGCGAGCGGGCCGGCCGGATCGAGCACATCCCGCGCCCGCTGTACCACTGGCGCGTCCACGAGGGCTCGACGGCGACCGACCGCGGGCAGAAGAACTACGCCCACGAGGCGGCGATCCGGGCGCTCGAGGAGGCGCTCGCGCGGCGCGGCGAACCGGGCCGGGTCGAGGACAGCGCGGCCGCGCCCGGCCTGTACACCGTGCGGTACGCGCTCGCGCGGCCCGGGCGGGTGAGCCTGATCGTGCCGACCCGCGATCACGGCGCCGACGTCGACCTCTGCCTGCGCTCGGTGTTCGAGCGCTCGACGTACCGCGACATCGAGGTCGTGCTGGTGGACAACGGCTCGCGCGACCCCGAGTCGCTGCGCGTGTTCGGGGCTTGGCTGCAGCGCGAGCCCGAGCGCCTCAAGCTGGTCGCGCACGACGTTCCGTTCAATTTCTCCGAGATCAACAACTTCGCGGTCGCGCGCTCGACCGGCGCGTACGTGGTGCTGCTCAACAACGACACCGAAGTGATCACGCCGGACTGGATCGAGGCGCTGCTGGAGCAGGCGCAGCGGCCCTCGGTCGGGGCGGTCGGGGCCAAGCTGCTCTACGACGACGGGACGATCCAGCACGCCGGCGTGATCGTCGGCTTGGGCGGGGTGGCCGGGCACAGCCACAAGCACCTGGCGGGCGACGACCCGGGTTACTTCTTCACCCCCCAGACGGTGAACAACTACTCCGCCGTGACGGCCGCCTGCTTGATGGTGCGGCGCGAAGTCTACGACGAGGTGGGCGGCCTGGACGAGCGCCTGCGCATCGCGTTCAACGACGTCGACTTCTGTCTGAGGATTCGAGCGGCCGGCTACTACAACGTCTATCTGCCGCACGTCGAGCTCTACCACCACGAGTCCAAGAGCCGCGGCGCGGAGGACACGCCCGAAAAGACCGAGCGCTTCCTGCGCGAGCAGCTGCTGATGCACGAGCGCTGGCAAACCGACGAGCGGTCCGATCCGTTCTACAACCGCAACCTCACGCTCGCAACCGAGAATTACGCGATCGGTCCCTGAGCCGAGCTGGGGGCTGCTCGCGACACGGCGTACCGTACCAGGCAGGAAAGCTCGCCGCAGCCGGGGCAATACGTCCGGCACGGATTGCACCTGCGCGCTCTCCGAATGGGCCCCATTTCGACGATGTCCACCAGCGTATCTCTCGCTTCACTCGCCCCACGCCGGAACACCAGTCTTCGCCGCTCGCTCGACGTCATTCGCATCTCGGCGCTGCGCGCGCTGAAGGTCCGCTATCGCGGCACCGCATTGGGCGTGTTGTGGTCGTTCGCGAACCCGGTGCTGATGACGGCCGTGTACACCGCCATCTTCGGCACGGCGTTCAGCCAGTACTACGGCGGCTCGGTGCCGCGCTACGTGCTCTCGGCGTTCGTCGGCCTGGCGGTCGTGACGTTCTTCGTCACCGCTACGTCGGAGGCGCTCGGCAGCGTGGTCGGCAACGGCTCGCTGCTGAACAAGATCGCGCTCTCGCCGGCGGTCTTTCCGCTCTCCTCGATCGCGGCGAACCTGTTCCAGCAGCTCGTCACGACGGTGCCCGTGCTGGTGGTCATCTCGCTCGTCGTGACGCACGACCCGCTGCGCGTCGTGCTGCTCCCCGTCGTGCTGCTCGGCATCACGCTGCTGACCGCCGGCTTCGCGCTCGCGCTGTCCGCGCTGTACGTGTTCTTCCGCGACCTGGCGCACCTGTGGGGCATCATCGGGTTCATGCTGTGGCTGACCAGCCCGGTGTTCTATCCGGCCGAGGTGGCCTCGCCGCAGATTCGGCCGTGGCTGGCGCTCAACCCGGTCGGCATCGAGGTCTCGGCCTTGCGCGAGGTCGTGCTGGGCCGCGGGCCGATCCACGGCGGCACGATCGCCGTAGGCCTGGCTTGCGGCGCGGTCGCGTGCCTGCTCGGCGCCGCGCTGTTCGGGTCCACCCGGCGCGACTTCATGGACCTCGTCTGATGGCCGCCGCCGTCGAGCTGCGCGACGTCACGCTGGTGCGCCGAACGCAGGAAGAGCTCCACTACGATCTCAAGCGGACCGTGCTCAACATGGTCCGGGGCCGGCCGCGCGAGATCCGCCGCCACACCATTCTCAAGCAGGTCAGCCTGCGCATCCCGCACGGCGAGAAGATCGGGATCATCGGGCCCAACGGGAGCGGCAAGTCGACCCTGCTCAAGCTGATCGCCGGCGTCCTGCGGCCGACGCTTGGAACGGTCGCGATCGAAGGCACGCTGACGCCGCTGATCGAGATCGGGGTCGGCTTCGACCCCGACTTGACGCTCGTCGACAACATCATCTACTACGGCGTGCTGCTGGGCCAGGAAGAGAGCGTCGTGCGCGCGCACGTCGACGCGATCCTGGATTTCGCCGAGCTGAGCTCGATCCGCGACCAGCCGACCAAGACGCTCTCGTCGGGAATGGGCGCGCGGCTGGGCTTCGCCATCGCGACCGAGTTCCGGCCCGACGTGCTGCTCTTGGACGAGGTCCTGTCGGTCGGCGACGAGCGCTTTCGGCGCAAGTGCGCCGCCCGGATCGACCGCTTCTGGGACGCGAACTCGACGATCGTGCTGGTCTCGCACGACCTGGGCTACATCGCCCGTACCTGCGACCGCGTGATCTGGTTCGAGAACGGCCAGGTGCGCTTCGACGGCCCGGCCACGGTCGGGGCCGAGAAGTACCTGGCCAGCGTACCGGCGACGAACGCGTTTCGGCACGGCGACGAGCTGATCGCGCTGGCGGAGGACAGGGCGAACGGCGAGATCGTGGTCCGCGGGACGTCCCCGACCGAGCAGGGCATGAAGGTGTTCCTGATCCGCGCCGGGCGCCGCCATTGGGTGACATCCGAAGAATGGTACGGCCGCACCGGCTATTCTTGGGAAGATATCCTCCACGTCGACGATGCGGTGATCTTGGAGGTTCCTGAGGGTGATGTCATTCGCTAACCTTCGCAGCGGTGCCCATGCCCGCAGCCCGCTCGTGCTCGACAGCCCGATCGATCCGGGCACGCTGTCCGCCTACCGGAGCGAAGCCTTTCCGCCGCACGGTCCCGTGCCGTGGCTCGACCGCCCGGGTGCCGAGGGCGCGATCGCGCGCGCGCTCGACGAAGGGCTGCTGACCGAGTCCGACGCCGCCCTGGCGCGGGACTTCGCGCGCGACGGCGCGGTCGTGATCAAAGGCGCGTTCACCGCGGCGCGGCTGGACCGCTCGTGGGCCGCGTACGAACAGGCGCTGGCCGACGGCACGATCACCGTCCCGGCCGAACCGGTCGACGAGACCGACCGCTATCCGGGCCGGGCGCTCAACGCGCACCACAGCCTGGCGGAGATCGACGGCCTGCTGCGCGACGAGCACGTGCGCGAGATCGTCGCCATGCTGCTCGGCGTTCCCGTGCGCCCGTTCCAGACGATCATCGGCCACAAGGGCAGCCAGCAGCGCGAGCACTCCGACTCGATCCACATGACGACGTACCCGCTGGGCTACCTGGCCGCGACGTGGACGGCGTTCGAGGACATCCACGAAGACTCGGGCCCGCTGGTGTACTATCCCGGCAGCCACCGGCTGCCGTTCGTGTTCGCGCGCGACGTCGGCATCACCGAGGACGATTTCCGCGTCAGCGGCTACCGGACGTATCACGAGCGCTACGAGCCGGCGATCGCCGCGCTGCTGGAGCGGCACGGCATGAAGCCCCAGCATTTCGTCGCCAAGAAGGGCGACGTGCTGGTCTGGCACGCGAACCTGATCCACGGCGGCTCGCAGCGGCGCGACCTGCGCTGGTCGCGCCGCGCGCTGGTCTGTCACTACTTCGCCGAAGGCGCGGTCTGCTACCACGACCTGGCCTCGGCTCCGGCCGATTTCGGTCGGCCCCGGTGACGCTGCCCTTCACCGGGGAGCGCTACGTGCCGTCCGTCCGCGGACAGATCGCCTACGAACACCTGCACCGCTACGCGCTCGCGGGCCGCTTCGCGGCCGGCAAGCGGGTGCTGGACGTCGCCTCGGGCGAGGGCTACGGCGCCGCGCTGCTGGCGCGGGTCGCCGCCGGCGTGGTCGGCGTCGATGCCGATGCCGCCGCGGTCGAGCACGGGCGGCGCACGTATTACGCCTCCAACTTGCGTTTCGTGCAAGGCTCGTGCACCGAACTGCCGCTCGCCGCCGGCTCGGTCGACGTCGTCGTCTCGTTCGAGACCATCGAGCACGTCGCCGAGCACGACCGGATGCTCGACGAAGTGCGCCGCGTGCTGGCCCCGGGCGGCGTCCTGGTCCTCTCGTCGCCCAACAAGCTGACGTACTCCGACCTGCCCGGCTACGCCAACCCGTTCCACGTCAAGGAGCTGTACTTCTCGGAGCTGCGCGATCTGCTGGTCCGGCGCTTCGCTCACGTGCGCATCTTCGGCCAGCGGCTGGCCGCGCTCTCGCTGGTGCACCCGCTGGCGGGCGAGACCAGCCCCGCGCCGGCGTGGTACAGCGGCGTGTCCGACCGCCTGGAGCCCGGGTTGCCGACCGTCGAGGCGCCGCTGTACTTCATCGCGATCGCATCCGAGGCCGAGCTCGACGCCGACCTCAGCTCGGCGTTCCTCGATCCGCATGACGACTTGCTCCAGCACATCTGGGACGGCCTGGACGGCTTGCGCGCCGCCGCCGCCCAGCCGCTGGCCGGGCCCGCGGTCAACGTGCTCGAGGCC
>CAXTNU010000150.1:0-8665 GCA_964245595.1 uncultured bacterium
GGATCGCGCCGTCGACCCCGCCCCCGCCGGCCAGCGCCGAGTTGGCCGCGTTCACGATCGCGTCGACGTCGAGCGCGGTGACGTCGCCCCGCACCACCGCGATCCGCTCGGCATCGCGCACGCTAGCCCGCGACCGCGGCGGGCTCGCGCACGCCGCGCGGCGGGCGCTGCTCGCTGATCGCCTCGAGGGTTTGGCCGCGCGTCTCCTCGCCGAGCAGCAGCACGACGAGCGCCCCGGCCAGCATCACCGCCGCGAAGATCACGAACACCGCATAGGGCGAGCCGAAGCGGACCAGCAGCGCGCCCACGATCACGGCCGAGAACGCGCCCACCAGCCGGCCCGCGCCGGCCGCGAAGCCGACCCCGCTGGCCCGGATCGCGGTCGGGTACTGCTCGGGCGTGTAGGTGTAGGTCACGCCCCACGCGCCGAGGTTGAAGAAGGCGATGACCGCGCCCCAGCCCAGCACCGCGCCCAGCGCCGGCTGCGCCGAGAGGATCGTGCCGGCGAAGAAGAACGAGCCCAGCGCGGCGCAGGCCAGGAACGACACCAGCGTGGCCTTGCGCCCGATGCGGTCGACCAGCGCCGCGGCGGCGTAGTAGCCCGGAATCTGGAACACCGCGATCGCCAAGTTGAGCCAGAGCGCTTCGCGCAGCGTGAACCCCTTGGCGGTCAGCAGCGACGGCAGCCACGTGAAGATGCCGTAGTACGAGAACACGAGCGCGATCCAGAGCGCCCACAGCATCACGGTGCGGCGGCGCAGCCCCGGTCCGAAGAGCTGCCCCAGCGACGCGCGCAGCGGCTCCGCCGGCGCTTCTTCGGCGATGCCGGCCGTGCGCGCCGCCGCGCTCGCCTCGCGCGCGCGGCCGTGGGCCAGCAGCCAGCGCGGCGACTCGGGAATCGCGCGCCGGATCACGACCACGTAGAGCGCGGGCAGCATGCCGATCAGGAGCGCGATCCGCCAGCCCTCGTGGAGCGGCACGACGAGCGCGCCGATCAGCGCGGCCAGCACGCTGCCGTAGGCCCAGAAGCTCTCCAGCAGCACCACCGTGCGCCCGCGCCGCTCGGCCGGCGCGAACTCGGCCACCAGCGTGCTGGCCACCGGCAGTTCACCGCCCAGACCCAGCCCGGTCAGGAAGCGCAGCCCGATCAGCACCGCGGCGCCGCCGGCCAGCGCCGACAGCCCGGTCAGCAGGCTGTAGGCCAGGATCGTCCACGTGAAGACCGCCTTGCGCCCGAAGCGGTCGGCGACCACGCCCGAGAGGGCCGCGCCGCAGAACATCCCGAGCAGGTTGGCGGTGATGATCCAGCCCGCCACGGGCCGGCTGAGGTCCCATTGGCGGGAAACCGCGGCGACGACGCTGCCCAGCAGCAACAGGTCCATCGCGTCGAAGAGCCAGCCGCCGCCCGCGGCCAGGAGCAGCCGTCGTTGAAAGGTCATGCGCTGGGGGTTATGCTCACTCCGAGTATATCCCTTTCCGCCGTGACGTCGGGCCGGAAGCGATAGCGCAGCGCCGGCCGCCCGGGCCCTTCGGACTCGGTCTCGCCGGTCGGCTCCACCAGCCGCCCGGCCGCCACCAGGCGGCGGAAATTGCCCTTGTGCAGGCGCACCCCGGCCAGCGCCTCGACCGCCCGCTGCAGGTGGAGCAGGGTGAAAGCCGGGTCGAGCAGCTCGAACACCAGCGGCCGGTAGCGCAGCGCCCCGCGCACCCGGCCGATCGCGGTGGCCAGGATGCGCCGGTGGTCGAGCGCCATCGCCTCGCCGGCCGTGCGCTCCAGCGGGACGCGCGATTCGGCCACCAGGCCGAGCTCCCAGAACAGCTCGTAGCGCTCGAGCACCAGTTCCGGGTTCCAGCCGGCGCGCCGGCTGCCGGTGCAGCGCCGAGCCCGCCGTTCGCGCGCGCGCCGTTCCTCGCCGCTCGCCTCCGCCGCCCAGGCCGCGACGGCCGGCAGGATCAGCTCGTCGACCAGCGCCGGGCGGCCCGCGCGCCAGTCTTCCCACGGGAAGTAGCGGTACCACGAGAACCAGCGCGCGGCGGTGCTGCCGCCCGGCGCGCTCTCGCGCACGAAGGCCAGGTAGGCGATCGAGAGCATCCGCGCCCCGCCGGAGCGGCGCGGGTCGCGCTCGCGGTCGCCGAAGGTGTAGAGCTGCTCGACGTGGCCCAGCTCGAGCTGGGTCTGCGCGGTCACCCAGCGGCGCAGACCCGCTTCGAGCGTGCGGTCGCCGGCCGGGTCGAACGGCCCGGCGGGCAGGGCCTCGCCGGGCAGGCGCACCAGAACGCGCGGCTCCTCGGCGGAGACCGCGACGATCACCGCGTCCAGGGCGACGGCGAGATCGGTCGGCACGCCGGTCCGTTCGGCATGCGAGCGCGTTTGCATCGTGCCGCGCTGGGCATGGGCTCGGTACTATGGCGGGCAAAAAACCGGACGGCAACGACCGTACCGATCTCGATCAATTCCGCGTCGACAACAGCGGGCGCGACCTGACCACCAATCAGGGCGTCCCGGTCGCCGACAACCAGAACTCGCTGCGCGCGGGCGAGCGCGGGCCGACCCTGCTCGAAGACTTCATCCTGCGCGAGAAGATCACGCACTTCGATCACGAGCGCATTCCCGAGCGCGTCGTGCACGCGCGCGGCGCGGGCGCGCACGGGTTCTTCCAGGTGTACGAGCCGATGACCGACGTCACGCGGGCCGGCTTCTTGCAAGACCCGGCCAAGAAGACGCCGGTGTTCGTGCGCTTCTCGACCGTCGGCGGCTCGCGCGGCTCGGCCGACACCGTGCGCGACGTGCGCGGCTTCGCGGTCAAGTTCTACACCGACGAAGGCAACTACGACCTGGTCGGCAACAACATGCCGGTCTTTTTCATCCAGGACGCGATCAAGTTTCCCGACTTCGTGCACGCCGTCAAACCCGAGCCGCGCAACGAGATCCCGCAGGCCTCGTCCGCCCACGACACGTTCTGGGATTTCTGCTCGCTGACGCCCGAGTCGACCCACATGCTGTTCTGGCTGATGTCGGACCGCGCGCTCCCGCGCTCGTATGCGAACATGGAAGGCTTCGGAGTCCACGCCTATCGCTTCCTCGACGCGGCCGGGAAGTCGACCTACGTCAAGTTCCACTGGAAGCCGGTCAAGGGCACGCACTCGCTGGTCTGGGACGAGGCCCAGAAGCTGGCCGGCAAGGCGCCCGACTTCCACCGGGCCGACCTGTGGGACGCGATCGAAGCCGGTGACTTCCCCGAGTTCGAGCTAGGCGTGCAGCTCTTCGACGACGCGACGGCCGACGGCTTCGACTTCGACATCCTCGACGCGACCAAGCTGATCCCCGAGGAGCTCGTGCCGGTCAAGCGCATCGGCAAGCTGACCCTCAACCAAAATCCGAACAACTTTTTCGCCGAGACCGAGCAGGTCGCGTTCTGCGTCTCGCACGTCGTGCCGGGGATCGACTTCAGCAACGACCCGCTCCTGCAGGGCCGCATCTTCTCGTACCTCGACACCCAGCTCTCGCGCCTGGGCGGGCCGAACTTCCACCAGATCCCGATCAACCGCCCGCGCTGCCCGTTTCACAACGGCCAGTCCGACGGCATGCACCAGATGGGCATCCCGACCAACGCGACCAGCTACGAGCCCAACTCGATCGACGGCGGCTGGCCCAAGGAGAAACCGGTCGAGCGGGGCGGCTTCGCCAGCTATCTCGAGACGCTCCAAGGCGACAAGCGCCGCATCCGGGCCGAGTCGTTCGCCGACCACTTCTCGCAGGCCAAGCTGTTCTACAACAGCCAGTCGGCGGTCGAGCAGGAGCACATCGCGGCGGCCTTCTCGTTCGAGCTGGCCAAGGTCGCGACGGCCGCGATCCGCGAGCGGACCCTGGGCCTGCTGGCCAACGTCGACGCCGACCTGGCGGCGCAGGTCGCGGCCAAGGTCGGGGCCGCCGTGCCGGCGCCGACTGGTGCCAACGGCAAAGCCGACGGCAAGGCCGCTCCGCCGTCTCCCGCGCTGAGCATCCTCGATACGCCCGACAAGCAGACCCCCACGGCGAAGGGCCGCAAGGTCGCGATCCTGGCCGCCGACGGCGTCGACGGCGCTCAGATCGACGCCATGAAGGCCGCGCTCGCCGGCGCCGGGGCCGAAGGCCTCGTCTTGGGCCCGCACCTGGGAACGCTCAAAGGGGACGCCGGCAAGGTGGCGGTCGACCACACGCTCGTCACCATGCCCTCGGTCGCCTTCGACGCGGTGTTCGTGCCGGGCGGCGCGGAGAGCGCGGACCGGCTCACCGGCGACGGCGACGCCGTCCACTTCCTAGCCGAAGCCTACAAGCACTGCAAGGCCATCGCGGTGCTCGGCGAGGGCGCCGCGCTGCTCGAGGCGGCCGGCATCCGGAGCGACGGCGCGCCGGGCCTGATCGTCTCGCCCGATGGCGGGGCAGACCAGGTGGCCGACCTCTTCATCGAAGCGATCGCCGGGCACCGAGCCTGGAACCGCGCCGACAAGGATGCCATCCCGGCCTGAGTCGAGCAACGCCGGGGCCCGTGGATGACTGCCGGCCCCGGCCTTGACTCCCTTGCGGCGCTGCTGTAGACTATGGCGGTTGTGGTCCGCGACGCGGGCGTCCATTGGGCGTGCGCGGCGAAGGGGTAGAAGATACGCCAGGATCCGTGGATATCCGTAAAGGGATCGATCAACGTGAAGAGCATCATCGGCCGCAAGGTCGGGATGACCAGCGTGTTCACGGAAGACGGCCGGAGCGTTCCGGTCACCGTGATCCAAGCTGGTCCGTGTACCGTGGTTCAGAAAAAGACGCAAGCGACGGACGGCTACGAGGCCGTCGCGCTGTCGTTCGGCGACGTCAAGCCCTCGCGCCTGACCAAAGCGCTCCAGGGCCACTACAAGAAGGCCGGCCAGACGCCCAAGCGCACCATCCGCGAGTTCCGCCGGGGCATCGAAGGCCTCGACGTCGGCGCCAGCGTGACGGTCGAGAGCTTCGCGCAGGGCGACCGCGTCGACGTGGCCGGCGTCTCCAAGGGCCACGGCTTCGCCGGCGGCATCAAGCGCTGGAACTTCAGCGGCGGCGGCGCCAGCCACGGCCAGATGATCCACCGTCAGCCGGGCTCCAACGGCGACACCAACTCCGGCCACACCCACCGCGGCAGCCGCCGCCCGGGCCACTACGGCGTGGACCGCGTGACGCACCAGAACCTCGAGGTCGTCCGGGCGGACGCCGAGCGCAACCTGCTGCTGGTTCGCGGTCCCGTGCCGGGCCCCAAGAACGGTCTCGTGATCGTCCAGCAGTCCGTCAAGACGAAGGTGAGCGCGTAATGGCGCAGGTCATCGACGCGCAGGGCAAGGTCGTGCGCGAAGTCGAGACGCCCGCCGTGTTCGGCGGCGACGTCTCCAAGAAAGCCAACGCCGTCTTCCGCGCCGTGTTCCGCGAGCTCGCGAACCCGCGCGCCGGCACGGCTTCCACCAAGAAGCGCGACGAAGTGCGCGGCGGCGGCCGCAAGCCGTGGCGCCAGAAGGGCACCGGCCGCGCCCGCCAAGGTTCGATCCGCTCGCCGCAGTGGGCGCACGGCGGCGTGGTGTTCGGCCCCCAGCCGCGCTCGTACATCAGCAGCCTGAACAAGAAGGAGCGCCGCGCCGCGCTGGTGGCCGCGCTCTCCGACAAGTTCCAGACCGGCAGCGTGACGGTGCTCGACACCGCCGCGCTCGACGTCAGCAAGACCAAGGCCTTCGCGACGCTGCTGTTCGGCTCGCCCAAGGCGGCCCGCACCGGCACCCGCACGCTGGTCGTGTTCGCGACCGCCGAGCTGGCCGCGGTCGGCACCGGACTGCGCCGGGCCGGCGCCAACCTCGAGCGCGTCGCGGTGACGCACACCGGCGAGCTCGACGTCAAGGACGTGGTCGGCTACGCCCGGCTGGTCCTCACCACGGGCGCGCACGACGCGCTCGTCGGCAAGTACACGCAGGAGTCGAAGTAGTGGAAGCCCGCGACGTCATCGTGGCCCCGCTCATCACCGAGAAATCGATGGTGGGCACGGCCGTGCAGCAGTACACCTTCGAGGTGAACAAGCACGCCACCAAGACCCAGATCAAGCACGCAGTGGCCGAGATCTTCGGCGTGACCGTGCTCAAGATCAACACCGTCACGGTCGGCGGCAAGCGCAAGAACTTCGCCCGCCGCGGCCGCAAGTCGACCGGCATCCAGTCCGACTGGAAAAAAGCCATCGTCACCATCGCTGCCGGCCAAAAGATCGAACTCGGCGGCGTGAACTACTTCGAGCAATAAAATGGCCGTCAAGAAGTATAAGCCGACCAGCGCCGCGCGGCGCTTCATCACCACCGCCGACTTCAGCGAAGTCTCGAAGAAGGCGCCCGAGCGATCGCTGCTCGAGGTCAAGAAGAAGCACGCCGGGCGCAACAACAACGGCCACATCACGACCCGCCACAAGGGCGGCGGGGTGCGCAAGCAGTACCGCATCGTCGACTTCAAGCGGACCAAGGACGGCATCCCGGCCAAGGTCGCGGCGATCGAATACGATCCCAACCGCACCGCGCGGCTGGCGCTGCTGCACTACCGCGACGGCGAGAAGCGCTACATCCTCGCGCCCGCGGCGCTCAAGGTCGGCGACATGGTCGAGTCCGGAGCCGCGGCCGACATCAAGACCGGCAACGCGCTCCCGCTGACCAACATTCCGCTCGGCACGGTGATCCACAACATCGAGCTGCAGCCCGGCGAGGGCGGCAAGCTCGTGCGCTCGGCCGGCGGCGCCGCGCAGCTGATGGCCAAGGAAGGCGAGTACGCGCAGGTCCGCATGCCGTCGGGCGAAGTCCGGCGCATCCTGATCGTCTGCCGCGCCACCATCGGCCAGCTCGGCAACCTCGACCACGAGAACGAAGTGATCGGCAAAGCCGGGCGCCAGCGCCACCTGGGCAAGCGCCCGTCGGTGCGCGGTATCGCGATGAACCCGGTCGACCACCCGCACGGCGGCGGCGAGGCGCGTTCCACCTCGGGCCGGCCGCCCACCACGCCCTGGGGCCAGATGACGATGGGCAAGAAGACGCGCCGCAACAAGCGCACCACGAAGATGATCGTTCGGAAGCGGAAGAGCAAGTAGCATGGGTCGTTCACTCAAAAAGGGTCCGTTCGTCGCGGACCACCTGATGGTCAAGGTCGAGAAGATGAACGCGTCGCGCGAGAAGCGGGTCATCAAGACCTGGTCGCGCGCCTCGACGATCATCCCGCAGATGGTCGGCCACACGATCTCGGTCCACAACGGCAAGACGCACATCCCGGTGTTCATCACCGAGAACATGGTCGGCCACAAGCTGGGCGAGTTCTCGCCGACCCGGGTCTACAAAGGCCACGGCGGCGACAAGGCCTCGGTGAAATGATCGCTTTCGAGACGTTTGACACCACGGTCGTGCCGGTTGGGGAGGCGCCACGCGTGGCGCATGTCCTGCGTTGCGGCCCGGAGGGACGCAACCGATGAACGCATCCGTCAGCGCCGCGAACGTCGCGGTCGCGCACCTCAAGTTCGCCCGCATCGGCCCGCGCAAGCTGCGCCGGGTGGCCGACGCCATCCGCGGCAAGTCCGTGCGCGAAGCGCAGGTCCTGCTGCAGTTCGCCGGCGTCTTCGCGGCCGAGCCGATGCTCAAGCTGCTCAAGTCCGCCGTCGCCAACGCGGAGAACAACCACGACATGTCGGGCGACGGCCTGTTCGTCGTGCGCTGCACCGTCGACGGCGGCCCGGGCGGCGGCTTCACCAAGCGGCTCGATCCGCGCGCCCAAGGCCGCGCCAACTTCAAGCGCAAGCGCCTCTCGCACGTGACCATCGCGGTCGGCGCGCAGCCGCCCAAGCACCAGCCCAAGCAGCGCTCGGGCGCGGCGATCGGGCTCACGACGCGCGAGCAGCGCCAGAACCGGGCCGCTTCGGCGAAGCCCGCGCCGGCGCGCCGCAAGCAGCAGCCACCCACCCCGGGCTCCGGGGCGTAGAGGAAACATGGGACAGAAGATTCATCCCGTCGGGCTGCGGCTGGGCATCACGCGGACCTGGGACAGCCGCTGGTTCGAAGACAAGAACTACGTCGCGTGGCTGCACGAAGACGTCAAGATCCGCAAGTACTTCGGGCGCATGACGCGCGCCGCGGCGATCTCGCGGGTCGAGATCGAGCGCCGGGCCAACCAGGCTCGGATCATCATCAACACCGGCAAGCCGGGCATCATCATCGGCAAGCGCGGCGTCGGAATCGACGAGATCCGGCGCAACCTCGAGACCCTGACCGGCAAGCAGGTCCAGGTCAACGTGGTCGAGATCAAGGTGCCCGAGCTCGACTCGCGCCTGGTCGGCCAGAACATCGTCGACCAGCTCGAGAAGCGCATCGCGTTCCGGCGCGCGATGAAGCAGGCCATCATGCGCACCATGAAGGCCGGCGCGCGCGGCGTCAAGGTTCAGGTCTCGGGCCGCCTGGGCGGCGCGGAGATCGCGCGCACCGAGCGCAACCACGACGGCAAGGTGCCGCTGCACACGCTGCGGGCCGACATCGACTACGCCCACGTCGAAGCGTTCACGACCTTCGGCCGGATCGGCGTGAAGGTCTGGATCTACAAGGGTGAAGTGCTTCCCGAGGGCCCGCGCGGCGAGCGCGAGGGTCAGGGACGTCCCGGCGC
>CAXTNU010000151.1:0-7255 GCA_964245595.1 uncultured bacterium
CCCAGATCACGCACGCCGCGCCGGCCGCGAGCAGCTTGCCGGTGTCGCGCCGGTGCTCGGCGTCGTCGCCCGGGCGCAGCGCCAGCACGACGGTCTCGCCGGCGCGCTCGCGCACGCTGACCTTGACCGCGACCGTCCGGCCGCGGGCGGCATGGCGGCGAATCAAGCCCGTCGCGAGCGTCGTCTTGCCGACGTTCGAGGCGCTGCCGCCGACCACCACGACGGTCACGCGCGCTACGCCGTCTCGATGACCGGAATCCAGCTCAGGTGCCGCTTCACCGACGGCAGCGAGCCGAGCTTGCGAATCCCGGCCGCCGAGCCTTTGTAGTACGGGATGGTGGTGGTGGGATCGACGTACGGCGTGGTCAGCGAGTTGGCCGTCCCGCGCGGGTGGGCGAACTGCATGAACACGATCCCGGGCTTGACCGAGCGGGTGACGTACGCGGCCGCGTCGGCCGAGCCGTAATCGTTGTAGACCTCGACCAGATCGCCGCTCTCGACGCCCAGCTTGCGCGCGTCGTCGGGATGGACCTCGAGCCAGGCCGCCGGCACGCGCTCGTTCTGGAGCGGCATGCGCTGGTCGTTGTACATGGTCTGCCAGGCCACGTTGAGCCGGCCGTTGGTCAGGAAGAACGGGTACTTGTCCATCTGCGCCTTGACCTCGGCCGGGTAGCCGGGCCAGGCGTAGCCCTTGAACGTCGCCTTGCCCGACGCGGTGCGGAACGGCTCGCCGTGCTCGAACAGCCGCGCGCTGCCGCGCAGCGCGCCGTTCACGCGCTGAACCGGCGTCTGGATGCCGTCGTGGCCGAGCCCGCGCAGCGCGGCGTACGTCATGCCGCGGTAGTTCTCGATCGGGCCGGGCTTGGTGTAGCCGCCCTCGCCGTGCACCGGCGGAAACGACTGCCCGCCCTCGAGGAAGACTTCCTCCGCGCCGCGCCAGCCGAAGCCGTCGAAGCGCGCCGCCATTGCGGCGTTCCCTTCGGCGGCGTAGAGGCTGTGCAGCTTCTGGGCCACCGTCGCCATGATCGCCCAGTCGGGCTTGGCGTCGCCCGGCGGGTCCTGGATCTGCTCGTACAGGCGCAGGCGGCGCTCGCCGTTGATCGAGGTGATCGGCGACTCGCCCCAGGCGGCGGCCGGGAACACGACGTGCGCGCGCTCGGCCGACTTGGTCAGGTAGAGGTCTTGCGCGACGACGAACAAGCCGCCGCGGTCGAGCGCGTCGGAAATCGCCGCGATGCGCTCTTGCTGGCTGCCCGAGCGAACCTTGTCCAGCGCCTGCTTGACGATCGCGCCGCGCTCTTCGAGCACGTCGCGCATGCGCTCCGCGTCGAGCGTCGCGACCAGCGGGTTGCAGCCGCCGAACCAGAACACGCGGCCCTTGCCGGCGGCCAGCGCCGCATCGACGTAGATCGCCGGGCGCGGTCCCTTGTAGTCGGGCCGCACGTACCCTTCCTGGTGGCCGCCCAGCCGGCTGCAGCCCACGCCCGGTTTGCCCAAGTTGCCGGTCAGCAGCGCGAGGCTCACGATGCTGGCGATGTTCTCGTAGTTTTTGAGCCCCCAGATCATGCCTTTTTCGTAGTGGAACAGCGTCCGGGTGCGCGCGCCGCCGGCTTTGGGCGCGGCGATCCAGCTTGCGGCTTTATCCATGTCCGCACGCGGCACGCCGGTGACCCGCTCGGCCTCGGCCAGCACGGCGTCGAGCGGCTTGGCGAGCTGGAGCCCGTCGCGCTCGTAGTCGGCCAGCTTCTCGGTGCGCGCGTCGATGAAGGCCTGGTCCTGCCAGCGCTGCTCGTGCACGATGCGGCCGATTGCGTTGAGCAGCGCGATGTCGGTGCCGGGCTTGAGCCACAGGTGCAGCACGTGCTCCGCGCCGCCCGCCGCACGCGCGGTCACGATCGTGGTCGTCGTGCGCACGTCGGCGACGATCATGCGCGCGGGCGCGACGGGCTCGCCGGGCAGGGCCGCGCGCTTCTTGGCCAGCGTCGAGCCGTTGAGGTTGGGGACCATGTGGTTGAGGAAGTAGTTGGTCTGGGTCTCGTAGGAGTTGGCGCCCCAGATGACGATCGTGTCGGCCAGCTCGGCGTCCTGGTAGCTGTGGTTGAGCTCGGGCACGCCCATGTCGCGGCTGCTGTGGACTTCGGAGTTGTAGGCCGGGCGGTTGTGGATGCTCGCCATCACGGTCTGCACGCCCGAGAAGAAGAACTTCCCGACCGCCCAGTTGTTCTCGAAGCCGCCGCCCCCGCCGCCGTGGTCGAAGAACTTCATGAAGACCGAATCGGCGCCGTGCTTGTCGATCGAGTCCTTGACCACGCCCGCGACGAGCTCCACCGCGTCGTCCCACGAGGTCGGGTTGCGCTCGCGGCTGCGATAGACCAGCGGGTCGCGCAGCCGGTTCGCGGTCGGCTTGTCGGGCGCGTACAGCGACGCCGCCAGCGTGCCGCCGCGCACGGACGAGAGCCCCGAGTTCACCTTGGCCTGTTTGTTGGGAATGATGACGACGTTGTAGCGCCGGCCGTCGCGCTCTTCGACCACCGTCTGCTGCTCGGGGCTGATCCAAGTTCCCGTCATGGGCGCTTGCGGCTTGGTGAAGTCGGCGCCGAGCGCGTTCTGGTGCGGGCGCGGCCCGCCGTCCACGCCGTTCTCGGGCCACTTGTAGACGTCGTAGCTGCAGCCGACGATGCAGTAGTGGCAGACCGTCTTGAGGTGCTGCGCGCCCGCGGGCGGCAGCGGGACCGACGTCTTGGCGCTGTGATAGACACCCATGACCGCTCCTTACGAAAACCGCTGCGTGTTGGTCTGGCGGCCCCAGATCAAGCCGCGGATGCCGACCGCGTAGACGTTCTCGCCGCGCGCCTCGAGCACGATCTGCGGCAGGTTGGTCGACGCCTGGCCGATGATCTGCAGCCCGCCGTGAGCGGGGTCGAACGAGCTGAAGTGACACGGGCAGGCCAGCAGCTTGCGCTCCGGCTTGTAGCTCACCGGGCAGCCCATGTGGGTGCAGAAGCTGCTGTAGGCGACGATGTCGCCGTCCGGTCCGACGCCGTCGTCGACGGAGTGGCCGAGCTTGAGCACGATGATCGGCGACTTCGGATCGGGATAGGCCGCCGTGACCGGCCGGCCGGGGTGGAGATCGCGCAGCTTCGCGACCGGCATTTCGGGCGCGGCCCGTTCGGGCATGGCTTCGGCGCGCGGCGCCGTGCCGGTCGCTGCCGCGGCGGCGGCGCCGGACGCGCTCGCCAGCCGCAAAAAGCGGCCGCGCGCGAGTTGGCTGTCACTCATCGTCGTCACCCTAACCTTGCGATCGGCTCGAACACCGAGCTTTGGATCGAGGACAATCAATACTTTAGGCTTTGCTCTGTCTCCTGCGACCGTACGTCGAATTGCCCACCGTCACGTCGACGCTTCCCAATGCGGCAAACCTGCCGCTCGCTTCAGCCGGGGATCGCGCGCGCGTACGCCAGCGTGACGGGCGATACGGCGGCCAGCACGCCGGCGGTCGCATCGCGCTGGCCGACCGGCCCGGACGATTCCACCAGCGCGGCATCGACGATGTCGGCATACGTGCGGCCGCACAACGTCAGGTGCGCGAGCGCCGCCTGGAGCGGCGACATGCTCGGGTTGAACGCGGCGCTCTCGGCGTAGCGGCCGTCGTAGAGCGCGCCGTCGGCCGTGCGCAGCGCGACGCCGGCGTACGTCTTGCCGTACGGCGCATACGAGGCGTTCGCCGCGGCCAGCGCGGCCGCAACGGTTGCGCCGCCCGCATTCGACTCGCCGGCGGAGTTCGGCACGAGCACGAGGCCGTAGCTCTGCGGCTGCATCAGGCCGCCTTCGACCCCCAGATCGTGCGGGCCGAAGGCGCCTGGCAACAGCGCCGTCAGCAGCGCTGCGGGCCGCTTCGGCAACAGGATCTCCAGCCGGTCGGCCGTGACCAGCTCGTAGAGGAACTGGCGGCAGTAGCCGCACGGCGCCGCGCTGACCGCGATCGCGTCCAGGCCCCGCTCACCGTGGACCCAGGCATTGGTGACGGCGCTCTGCTCGGCATGCACCGAGCAGCTCAGCGGCAGCCCCGCGAACTCGAGGTTCGCTCCGGCGTACAGCGCACCCGAGAGCCCGCGCGCGACCGCCCCGACCCGGAAGCCCGAGATCGGCACGCCGGCCCGGCACGCCGCCCAGCCCACCAGGCGCAGCATCAGCTCCGGCACGCCGACGGCGATCGTTCGCGCCCACCCGGCGGCTTCGCCGGCGCCGATGACCGCGCACGCCCCGGGCGTCGTCGCCAGCTCGCGCAGCCGCCGCGCGATCGGGGACGGGAACGGTTCCACCGCTCGGTCCAGCGCAGCCTGTGCCCCGTCGTCGAGCAATCTCATGTCCTCCGTTACTGGCGGGCGTCGATGGTCAAGTCGTGCCCGGCCGGCGGGCCGTCGAGCAGCGCGTGGAGGTGGGGCAGGAAGCGCAGCGCCGGAGCGCGCGGGCGCTCGGGCTCGATCACGTCGTGCGAGGGTCCCAGGCCGATCAGGCGGTGGACCCGCACCCGCTCGCCGCCGACCGCGCGCCAGCGCTCGACCAGATCGTCGATGGTGCGGTTGTTGACCGAGGTCTCGAACGCGTTGCGCACGATCTCGACGTGGCGCGCCTGCGGCGGGCCGGCCCGCGCATCGGCCCGCAGCGCGTCGGCCAGCGCCAGGCCCGCCGCCAGCGCGCGGGTGGTGTAGCGCGTGTAGCCGTGCTCGGGCAAGCCGCGGCCCTTGTCGATCGGGTTCCAGTACAGAAAGCGGTTCGGAGCGCGCTCGAGCAGGCTGCGCGCGAACGCGTGCCAGTCGTGCGGCAGCGCCACCAGGCCCAGGAACGGCGCGACCGCGATCGCCCGCTCGACCCGCGCGTCGCCGTGGGCGAGGTGCAGCCCGAGCGAGCCGCCCAGCGAGAAGCCGACCACCACGATCTCGTCGCCCAGCGCGGCCGCCGCGTCGAGGATGCGCCGGCCGGACTCGCGCAGCTCGTCGGCGTGCAAACCAGCCAGCGCGTCGGTCATGCGGTCCTGATGGCCGTGGCGCGGCAGGCGCGGCACGAGCACGGTCTCGCCGCGCGCGAAGCGCACGCCGGCGAACCCGCGCCAAGCGCGCGGGCTGGCGGTCAGCCCGTGCAGCAGCACCACGACCCGCGCCGTTCGCCGGCCGTGGTGCAGCAGCAAGCTGCGCATCTCGCTGCCGAGCAGGTCGTCTTCGGCGCCGTCGAGGGTCGCGACGATGGCGGCGGGATCGATCATGCGTTGGCGAGCGCGATGAGCGCGAAGGTGCGCTCGTGGTCGCTCAAGCCTTCGGCCCGCACGACCGTGCCCAGCATGGTCGCCGTCTCGTGCGCGAACGCGCCGGCGCGCGGCGAGCCGAGTTTGGCCACGCTGGTCGCGACCGCGATCAGCGAATCGACCCCGCGCGCGATGCCCTCGTGAATCGCGCGCTCGGCGTCGGCGGCCGGAATGCGCGCGCCCGCGCTCTCCGTCACCAGCATCAGCACGTAGTCGAGCGCGGCCGCCGTCGCGAGCACGCGCTCCTTGTGCGGCGCGAAGCCGGGCTCGTGGCCGAACTCCGAGACCGCGCGCAGCAGCGTCCCTTGCAGGACGATGACTAAGCGCGCCCGCTCAGCGCCCACAGCACCGCAATCTGCGTCTTCGCGTCGGGCAGCTCGTCGAGCTGGATCTTGCGCCACAGCGTCTCGAACGCGAACACGCCCAGCTCGATCTCCTCGTCGGCGTCCGGCTCGGGCGCGCCGATCTCGTAGCCGTCGACGACGCAGAAGTGCAGCAGCTCCTCGCAGAAACCGGGCGCGGTGTAGGCCGACCACAGCCGCTCGACGCGCCGCGCGACGTAGCCCGTCTCCTCGCGCAGTTCCCGCGACGCCGCGTCCTCGGGCGACTCGCCGGGGTCCATGCTGCCGGCCGGAATCTCCCAGTTCTCGCGCCCGAGCGGGCGGCGGTACTGCTTCACGAGCAGCAGGTGCCCCGGCTGCGGCCGCACGATCACCGCCACCGCCTCGGCGTGCTCGACGACCTCGGCCTCGTGCGGCTTGCCAGCGCCGCTCCGCACGGTATCGACGCGCAGGTTGACCACCTTGCCCTCGTAGACCCGGCGGGTCCCCAGAAGCTCCATGCGAGTCTTATCGGATCGCCCCCTCGGCGTTCCCTGCAAGGCTCGGTGCCTGGCAGCGGCGCGCCTTGCTCGCACGTCGAGGGGTGGTATACTGTCCGTACGCCATGAAGAACGCGACTCGGAGATTCTTGCACGATCCTCCCGCGGGCTCGAAGACGCGAGCCGCGATCGAATTCGGCACCGACCTCAGCATGACGGTCCGCAACATGTTCGCGCTCAGCCCGGCAGAGCGGCTGGAGCGCTTGCAGCGAGCTCAGGTCGATCTCAGCTCGATCCATCGCGTGCGGCCCGCTGAGCTCGAGGAGTGACGGATTTCCGCCGGCTGCTCCAAGCATTGGCGGAGAACGACGTCGCCCATGTCGTCATCGGCGGCTTGGCCATCGGCCTGCACGGCTCGGCGTACCGTACGGAAGACGTCGACATCGTATACGCGCGCGACCGGGCAAACGTCGTAAAACTCGTCGCGGCGATCAAGCCGTTCAAACCGCGTCTCCGGGTTAGGAACGAGCCTCACGGCGTACCGTTTCTCTTCGACGTGCAAAGCGTTCTCAGCGGTGCGAATTTCACGATGATGACCGAGATCGGCGACATCGACATCCTGGCCACGGTAGCGGGGCTCGGCGACTACGACGCCGTGCTGAAGCACACCGAGCATATCGCCGTGATCAGCGAGAGCAAGCCCACGCCGGTGCTGTCGCTCGAAGGGCTGATCCTTTCCAAGCGCGCGGCCAACCGCGCGAAGGACTTGGTCGTCCTCCCGGAGCTCGAATCCATGCGCGAGTTGCGCCTCATCGAACAGAACGCGCCTAACGGCGACTAGACTCTACACCACCGTCGTGTTCGAGAGCTCTTCGAGCAGGATCGGGCGGTGCGGCTCCCAGCCCAGCTCGCGCGCGGCGCGGGTGCTGTCGATCTGCAGGTCGCAGGCCAGCGCGTCGGCGTACGGGCCCATCGTGCGGCGCGCGTCGTCGAGCGGCACGAACTCGATTCCGCCGTCGCCGCCCGCGGCGCGCGAGGCGGCGCGCGCGATCTCGACGTAGGGCACGGCCGCGCCGCGGGCGGCGTTGAAGACGCCGTGCGCTTCGCGGTGGTCGACGGCCAGGCCGTAGAGC
>CAXTNU010000151.1:7265-8654 GCA_964245595.1 uncultured bacterium
AGCTCGCCCAGCGCGTCGTGGCGGACGGTCGACCAGCGGTTGGCGCCGTCGCCGACGACCTGCAGCCGGCCCGCGCGCGCTTCCTCGACCATGCCGCCCGGGATGCCGCCGCCGTCGCCGTAGACGATGCCGGGCCGGATCACCAGCGCGCGCAGCCGGCCGGCCTGGGACAGCACGAGCTGCTCGTGCGCGGGCCGCCAGGCGACCAGCGCGAGCGGGTCGAGCGGCGCGTCCTCACCGACCACGGCGTCGCCGCGCGAGCCGTAGACCCAGCAGCCGCTGGTGTAGACGAAGGACCGCCCGGGGCGAACGGCGCCGAGCAGCGCCTCGAGCGCGGCCCGCTCGAGAGCCACCGTCTCGGGCGACATCTCGAACGCGCAGTGCACCACCGCGTCGGCCCCGGCCGCTTGCGCGCGCAGCGTGTCGAGGTCGCGCAGATCGCCCCGCACGGGCTCGGCGCCCAGTTCCTCCAGCGCACGGGCGGAGGTCTCGCTGCGCGCCAGCGCGCGCACCGCGTGGCTGCGGCGGCGCAAGTCGCGCACCACGCTCTTGCCGATGAGACCCGTACCGCCCGTGACGAAGACCGGCATACTCGTTTACTGTTCCTCCGCGATGCGCGGCCTGGCCGCGATGCTGACGATGTCGAAGATGAGCGCGACCTCGGCCGCGACGATCGCGATGCCTTCGTGCTTACCCGTCGCGACCGGGATCAGCGCCAGCAGCGCGGCGCAGCAGTAGGCCGCCGCTTTGGTGACCTCGCGCCGCGCGCCCGGTGCGGCGGGATCGTAGGTCCGGCGGATCGTCATGACCGTCGCGAAGATCGCCGCGGCCACGAGCGCCAGGCCGATCGGCCGGTGCTGGGCCAGCAGGTGCAGCAGGCTGAAGCCGCCGACCGCGACCAGCAGCGCGATCACCACGAGCCAGGCGATCTCCGCGACCCGCGTATCCTTCACCCGGCATCCTTCGCGGCACGGGCGGGCGCACCCGGCCGTCGAACCGCGCCGGGTGCCGACCGAGCTGAGCCCCCACAACCCGCGCGTCGAGCGGGTCCGCGAGCTGCGCGCCCCGCGCGGGCGGCGCGAGCAGGCCCGCTTCGCGGCCGAAGGCCCGACGCTGCTGGCCGAAGCCGAGCGCAGCGGCATCGCCATACGAGAACTTTACACGACCGCCGCCGGCCTCGAACGAGTCGACGCGAGCCGGTTCGAGGCGGCCGGAACGCCGGTCTACCTCGTCCCGGAGCGGCTCTTCGCGCGCCTCTCCGACGTCGAGACGCCCAGCGGCGTGCTGGCCGTCTGCGATCTCCCGGCGCACGAGCTGGCCGCTATCCTGGGCCGGCCCGGGCCGGTGCTGCTGCTGGCCGGGCTCAACGATCCCGGCAACGCCGGCACG
>CAXTNU010000152.1:0-8605 GCA_964245595.1 uncultured bacterium
GGCCACGCTGGCCGCGATCCCGCCCGAGCGCCGGGTGATGATCGTGTTCCACAACGCCTTCGACTACTACGCCCACCGCTTCGGGCTGCGGGTGGTCGGTGCGATCGAGCCGCTGGCGGGCTCCGAGCCCAACCCGGCCCACGTCGCCGAGCTCGTCCGGCTGGCCCGGGCCAACCGCGTCCCGGCGGTGTTCGCCGAGCACGAGTACAGCGACCGGCTGGCCCGCACGCTGGCCGCGAGCGCCGGCGGCCTGAAGGTGGCGTTCCTCTACGACGACTCGCTCGGCACGGCGCCCGGCGTGGCCAGCTACGTCGGCCTGATCGACACCGATACCGACACGATCGTGTCGGCGCTGAAGTGAACGCCGTCGAGGTCCACGACCTGCACGTTCGCTACGAGCGCGTCACCGCGCTCGACGGCGTTTCGTTCGATCTGCCGCGCGGCACGGCGCTGGGCATCGTCGGTCCCAACGGGTCGGGCAAGTCGACGCTGCTCAAGACGGTCGCCGGGCTGGTCGAACCGGCCAGCGGGACCGTGCGCGTCCAGGGCAAGCCGCCCGCGCGGCTGGCGCCGGGCACGATCGGCTACGTGCCGCAGATCGAGGACGTCGACTGGAGCTTCCCGGTCAGCGTGCGCGACGTCGTCGCGATGGGACGCTATCCGCGCCTCGGGCCGTTCCGGCCGTTCTCGGCTCACGACCGGCGCGCGGTCGACCGGGCGATCGAGGCGCTCGACCTTGGCCAGCTGGCCGGCCGCCACATCAGCGAGCTCTCGGGCGGCCAGCAGCAGCGCGCCTTCGTCGCTCGCGCGATCGCCCAGGAGCCGCTGCTGCTGCTGCTCGACGAGCCCACCACCGGCGTCGACGCGGCGACCGAGGAGTCGCTGCTGCGGCTGGTGCGCGGGCTCGTCGCCGACGGGCTGCCGGTGCTGATGACGACCCACGACCTGGACCGCGCGGCGGACTGGTTCGACCGCCTGATCGTGGTCGACCGGCGCATTCTGGCCGACGGCACGCCCGAAGCCGTGCTCGAGTCGGGCGCGTACGCCGCGATCCGCGAGCACACCCACACCCACGGGCACAAGCGGTGACCGCGCCGGCCCGCGAGCGCCGTTAGATCGTGCACGTGCTCGACCCGTTCCAATACGACTTCATGCAGCGCGCGTTCGTCGCCGCGCTGATCGTCGGCGCGCTGTGCTCGACGATGGGCACGTTCGTGGTGCTGCGCAAGCTCGCGTTCATCGGCGACGGCCTCGCGCACGCGTCGTTCGCCGGGATCGCGATCGCGTATCTGCGCGGCGCGAACTACCTCGCCGGGGCGACGGTCGCGGCGGTGATCACGGCGCTGGGCATCGGGATCGTCCACCGCCGCGCGCGCATCTCGCTCGACACCACCATCGGCGTGCTGTTCACCGGCGCGTTCGCGCTGGGCGTGTTCCTGATGTCGCGCTCGACCCGCGCCACGGTCGACCTGCAGAGCTACCTGTTCGGCAACATCCTAGGGGTCGGGCCGAGCGATCTGGTGCTGGTCGTCGGTTTGGGCGTGATCGTCGCGCTCGTCGTCGGCGCGCTCTGGCGGCCGCTGCTCTACACCTCGTTCGACCCGGTCGTGGCCGAGGCGGCCGGGATCAAGGCGCGCTTCGTCGAGGACGCGCTGCTGGTGGTCGTGGCGCTGACGATCATCGTCTCGCTGCCGCTGGTCGGCATCGTGCTCGTCGCCGCGCTGGTCGTCACGCCGGCCGCCGCGGCCGCGCAGCTCACCCGCCGCTTCGTGCCGATGCTGCTGCTGTCGTGCGCGTTCGGGGTGTTCTCGTGCGTCGGCGGGCTGTACGCATCGTACTGGCTCAAGGCCGCCAGCGGCGCGACGATCGTGCTCCTCGCGACGCTGGTCTTCTTCGCGGCGCTGGCCGCGGGGCGCCTGGGCGCCCGGCGACCGGCGCGCCCGTAGGCTCGCGTACCTTGGCCTGTCAGGTTGCCGGGATCACGATCGGCGGAAGCCGGCCCGGGACGGTGATGATCTGTTCCCAGACCCGCTTGCGGGCCACGAACACGCGCAGGACGTAGCGCCCCGAGTCGAGTTCCTCGAACGCGAAGCGGCCGTAGGCGTCGGTGAGGGCGGGGCCGGCCCAGGGGCCGCCGTCGCTCCTCGTGTCGTGGACGTACACCAGCGCGCCGACGAGCGCCGTCGACGTGCTGCCGGCGCCGCCGCGGTAGACCGAGCCGGCCAGTGCCACGCCGCCATGGGCCGTGGCCGCGGTGCGCGGGAACAGCGCGAGCGCGAGCGCGCCTGCGAGCACGAACCGGCGGATCACGGCACACCGCCCGGCAACTGCGGGTCGGGCAGCGCCCGCACGGCCGTGGAAACGGGCGGCGCCTGCTGTGACGTCGCGCGGATCGACTGTACTGCCGGGATCGTCGCGTGGGTGAACCGGATTTCGCCCATGTCCGCGACCACGCCGTTGAGCGTCACCGCGTGCTCCTTGCCGTTGACCTTGACGACGACTCGGTGGTCCAGCCAAGCATAGTGCGCTTCGATGTTGACCGGGGTCACCGATTTGGCCGACACGGCGAAGAGCTGCGGCGAGCTGGACTTGAAGAGCAGCAGGGTCAGCAGCGACGACGTCGTCTCCTGGTCGTCACGGTGGGTGACCTCGAACGGCGAGCCCGGCGGCGGCGGCAAGGTTGCGCGCAAGATCACCGGGTTGTCGTCGACCTTCGAGTTGAGCCACATCGCGAACCCTGGAACGACCAGCGCGAGCGCCGCCGAGACCATGCTCAGCGCGACGAACACGTTGGCCGTCTTGACGGTGATGCCGTTCCAGCTCACCGTCGTGTCGCCGTCCGCGGCGGTGCGCGGCAGGCGAGCGACCACGATCAGCGAGCCGAGCAGAAACGCCAGCCCGCTGATCAGACAAACCACCAGAACCGTCACGAACGAGTCCAAGGTGAACCTCCCTCCCTCATCCGAGGGAAGTCGACCTTAGCGCGAGCCTATTACAAAGCGGTTAATGCGCGGCGCTCGGCGTTTTAGCGCAAGGCGGAGACCGCGGCGCTCTCCTTGAGCGTGCCGATGCCGGTGACGGCGTCGAACCCTTGCGTCACGGTGCAGCCGTCGGGCTGCTGATCGGGACAGCCCTTGACGAACGGCGGCGGGGTCGGCAGGATGCCCCGGTAGTTCTTGGGCAGCGGGTCGCGCCGCGGGCGCAGCGTGTTGTCCTTCCAGCCGCGGTCGTTTTCGCGCTGCACGTCGCGAAACGCCGCCGGCGTGTTGCGCGCGAGCACGTAGAGATCGCCCGCCGACTGGAGCCGGCGCGCGGGCGCGACCAGGCTGTTGACCGCGGCCAGCTCGCCGCCGACCAGGGCCGCGCTCTCGCTGGTGCCGCCGACCCCGCCCAGGCCGTAGCCGTGCCAGTACACCCGCAGGTGACCGCCCGCGTCGGCCGCGACGTCGGGCACGATCCGGTTCTTGACGTTCGCGTTCGAGAACAGGAAGTCGCCCGGCGCGTTTTGCCAGGCGGGCCGCGGCTCGCCGGTGATGCCGCCGCCGCCGGCGTGCTCGAGATCGTTCCAGGGCGCCTCGTCGACCAGGTTGTCGCGGTCGCCGAGCTGCGTTCCGCCGGTGCAGATCACGTACGACGAGGCGCACGGCCAGGCCACGCGCGGGCGCTCGACGCCCTTCTCGCGGTAGCCGTACCCGCCGTCGTCGCCGGCCGGCACCACCAGCGGGATGCCGCGCACCAGCGCCTCGAGCTGCGGGAGCGGGATCTGGCCGTAGCGCGCGGCGACGGTCGTGTCGACCGGGCCGACCGCGAACGGGAAGACCACCACGGTGGGATCGAGCGAGAGCGCGCGGGCCAGCGCGAACGTGCCGTCGTTGCCGGCCGAGCAGACGTCGTCGTAGTCGGCCACGACCTCGGCCCCGGGCGCCATCGTCAGCGCCGACTGGACGTCCAGCGCGGCCTCTTGGCCGCGGTCGTCGCGCCCGCACTCCGACGACGCGGACTTGAAGACGAAGCTGCGCTCGCTGACCCGGTGAACGTCCGCGCCGGGCGGTGCGCCGCCGGCGGCCAGGAACTTGGCCACGTCGCTGAGGTCGAAGCGGTCCGAGGCGTCCTCGACCAGCACGACGCGCTGGCCGGCGCCGCCGTCGGCGACCGCGTCGAGCATCGAGCGGAAACGGGCCGGCTCGTACCAGTCGCCGCGGAAGTAGGTGAACGAGGGCCGGGTGTCCGCCAGCCGCGGGGTGCTCGCCACGACCGCGCCACGCACGTCGCGCACGCCGGCGGCCGGAACGGTGAGCGGCCCGGCCGGCGCGACGACGGTCCGCGTTCCGTCGGTGTAGCTGATCCAGCGGGCGCTGAACAGCTTCTGGGCCTGATCCACGCGCAGGATCGCGCCGGCCACCAAGCCGTCGCCGGCCACCTCGACGTCGGTGCCGCCGGCCGCGCGCAGCAGCTGGCCCAGGGCGCGCGCGTCGGGCATGCGGCCGAAGCGGGCGACGAACTCGTCGCGGGTGAGAACTTGCCGGTGCTCGGGCGCGCTGGGGTCGCTCACCCGCGCCGCGAGGCCGTCCAGGTCGCCCTTGGGCTGCAGCTCGATCGCGATCCGCAGCAGCGCCTTGCCCTCGGCCGGTCCGCCCGCTCGCATGCCCGCGAACGCGCCCGCGGGCACGGTGACGCGCGAGCTCGCCGCGCGGGCCGGCTGGGAACCAGCCGAGAGGGACAGTAGCAGCGCCGCGCAACCGAGAATCCAGCGAAAGCGTTTGTTGGTCAACCGCGTCCTTTCCGAAGGGGTCCGTCCGTGCAACGCAGAGCGTTCGTCAGCAGTCTCATCGCCACCGCCGCAGGCACGCAGCTGGCGTCCGCCCTCCCGGCGGCCGCGGCCGTGGACGAAGCCTCGATCGGGCGCGAGGTCTTCGCCCAGCTCCGCGAGGACGGCGAGCTCCTCTTCGACTCGGTCTACTACGAGCACCTCAACGAGATCGGCTCGGTCATCTCCGACACCGTCCGCTCGCGCTACCCCTACCCGATCCGCTATTACGTCGTGCGCGGCGACAACGCCAACGCGTTCTCCGTGCCGGGCGGCAACATCTACGTCAACGAGCCGCTGCTGCGCCTGGCCAAGAACAAGGACGAGCTGGCCGGCGTGCTGGCGCACGAGACCGGCCACATGGTGCTGCACCACGTCGCCAAGCAGATCTCGCGCTCGAGCAAGATGGGCACGCTGGCCAGCATCGGCTCGATCCTGGGCCAGATCCTGCTCGGCCCGATCGCCAGCATCGGCACCGACTACGCGCTGCAGAACCTCTACGCCGGCACCGACGCCAACCTGTCGCGCCACGTCGAAGCCGAAGCCGACGAGGAAGGCGCGCGCATCGTCGCCGCCACCAAGATCTACAATCCGTACGGCATGATCTGGTTCTTCGAGACGATGACCGAGACGTACGGCCCGGGCCAGAACCACTGGCTGATCGACCACCCGGTCGACGCCAACCGCATCTCCGACCTACAGCGCCTGTTCCGCGAGAACCCGCAGACCTTCGCCAAGTACACCGACACCAAGCAGAAGGACGTGGCTTACTGGTAGGTGCGGTCCGATTGCTCTGGCTAGTCCTCTTTGATCACCGATCCGGCGGGCGCGCTCGTCCCCCAGAAGTGGTCGACCGTGTAGTACCCGTATGGGCGCTTCTCACCGGGCTGGAGCGGCTTGATGCCTTGCTCCTCGGCCATCTTCTTCCCGAGCCGCTTCAGCGCTTCGGACGGCCCGCCCGTGCACCGACACCGAAATCTTCTCGCTGGTATCATGACTGCTAGGATACCACTTTCTCGTGAACACGCGCCATCGTCAACACACCGGTACCGGCCAGGAGCAGTAGGATGGCGAGAACGGCCGCGATCTTCTTGAACCGGCGCACGGCCAAGTTGGCTTCGCCGGATCGTTTGTCTCGGCTCCGTTGGCGAAATGTTGCCGTACGAATCAGCCGGACCGGAGCCACACATGATGGCCGTCGGCTCGCCACCGAAGATCGTCGGTCTACGGCGTGCGCAGCACGCGATATTTCTCGCCGTCGCGTTCGAGGAAGCCGGCTTCGGTCAGCGCGTCGAGCACTTCGATGGTAGCGGCGCGCTCGTTCTTGTTCGGCATCCCGGCCCAGCTGAGCGCGATTTCGCCGGCGTCGAGCACCGCGCCGTCGTGGAGTTGCCGGCGCAGGAAGTCGGCGTTCATCTTGACCCGCTCCATGCGCTTGCGCACCGGCTCGAGCGCTTCGTCGAACGTCAGCTCCTTGGGTTCGCTGGGTTCCGCTTGCGCCGTCTCGGTGAGACCGCTGGGTGCGTTCGATTCGCTCGATACATTAGGGAGGATGAGCGCGGCTTCGCCTTCGTCGCTGGAGGCGTACGCGTCGAGGTCGTTCGCCGCCGGCGAAGCGGGCGTTGTTGACGCGGAAACTGGGTTCACTTGATCCGTTGCCTCAGGCTCCGGCTGCGGTGCCGCCGGAGCTGATTCGAGTGCCGGCTGCGCGGCGGGGAGCGCGGCGTCTTGCGTCCCGACCAGGGCGGGATTGCGTTCGAGGATCAGGTCGGTGATGCGCGGGAAGAACTCAGCCAAGCCTACGAACGCTGTTTGCCACGGTACGGCGTTGAGCTCGTACGGCCGGGTCGCGACCGCGGTGAGAATCTTGCGTGCGACGGTCTCCGGCGTCGCGAGGATCGAGGTCGGCGCGCCCGGCATGCCGGCGCGCGTCATGAACGCGGTATCCACGGCGCCGGGGTCGACGTAGGTCACCGCGATGCCGTCGGGCTTCAGCTCGCGCCGCAAGATGGACGTCGCCGAGCGGGTCGCCGCTTTGGACGGCGCGTAGGCGCCCAGGCCGCCGACGGGGACGCGCGCGACGCCGCTGCCGAGCATGAAGACGTGCCCGCGGCTGGCGCGCAGCAGCGGCAGCGCCTCGCGCACCAGCGCGATCGGGCCGATCGCGTGGGTGCCGAACTGCGTGCGCAGCGCGTCGTCGCTCTGCTCCGAGAGCGGGCCGACCGCGACCTGGCCGGCGTTGTTGACCAGCACGTCGATCGCACCGAACGCCGTGCGCGCGAGCTCGGCGATGCGCCGCGCGTTCGTGGGATCGGAGACATCGAGCGCGGCGGTGACGATGCGCGCGTTCTCGGCGTGCACGCGGTTCTCGAGCGCGGCCAGCGCGTCGCGGTTGCGCCCGATTGCGATCACGTCGTAGCCGGCCCGCGCGGCGCGCAGCGCGAGCGCGCGCCCGATCCCCGACGACGCGCCGGTGATCACCATGACGCTCATCGGTTCAGTTCCGCGCGGGTCGCCTCGGCCGAGCGCTTCGCCGCCCCGGTGAGGTAGTTGATGTCGCTGCTGACCCCGACGAAGCGGTAGCCCAGGCCGACGACTTGCTTGGCCATCGCGGCGTCGCGGGCCAGGAACCCGGCGACCTTGCCGGCTTCGCGGGTCACCGCGGCGACGTGCGCCACGGCGTCCATGTACGCGGCGTCGGTGTTCCACACGTCGGGCCAGCGCTTGCCGCCCGACGCCGCCAGGTCGTTGGGTCCCAGGAACACCCCGTCCACGCCCTCGACCGCGACGATCTCGGCGGCGTTCGCGACCGCGGTCTCGGTCTCGATCTGCACCAGCACCAGCACGTCGGCGTTGGAGCGCTCGAAGTACGTCATCGCGTCCATCCCGAACGCGAGCAGCGGGCGCACGCCGCCCCGGCTGCGCTCGCCCAGGGGCGGGTAGCGCGCGTCGCGCACGACTTGGCGTGCGTCGCCGGCGGTGTTGACGACCGGCACGACGATCCCGGCGCAGCCCAGGTCGAGCGCGCGCTGGATCTGCGAGCTCTCGTTCCAGGCCGGGCGCACGACCGGCACCACCCGCGTGGTGCGGATGGCGGTCACCATGGCCGCGGCGTCGTCGAGCGAGACGGGGCCGTGCTCCATGTCGACCAGCAGCCAGTCCCAGCCGGCGTGCGCCATCGCCTCGGCGACGAACGGATCGGAGAACATCAGCCAGGCGCCCAGGACGTTCTCGCCGGCGAGCATGCGCTCGCGCAGCGTGCGCTCGGAGCCGGTGGATCGTGACGTGTCGTTCATGCCCGGTCCGCGCTTCGACGGCGGCCTCCCGTTCCCGCGCGTGCGCGCGCAGGCTGCGCGGTGGGTCGAATTCCGAGCAAACCATGGGATGATGGAGGCATGCCTGCTCCCTCACGCACCGGACTCGCGCTGCTCGCCGCGCTCGCTCTGACCAGCCTGCCGGCCACGGCCGCGGTTCCTGCTCCGAAGGTGATCCCGCCCCGTGCGGCGGCTTCGGTGATCCCGGTCCGCGTCGGCACGTCGCTCGCCTATCGCTACGAGCTCGAGCAGACCGGCCCGCGCGGCACGACGACGACCCGGGCGTCGGTCGCGCTGACGCGCGTGGCCGGCGATCGCGTGACGGTCACCCTGACCCCGGAGACGGGCGAACCGACGGCCGTCGCCGGCCGGATCGCCACCGACGGCACGCTGCACCTCGATGCGCCCACGGACGAGCGCGGGACGGACGCCGGCGCCTCGGACCTGCCGCAGGACACGCCGCTGGGCGGGCTGCCCGACGACC